>JBKPCP010000051.1:0-4358 GCA_046727475.1 Actinomycetota bacterium
CGCGGCACGGGATGTCTTCTACGCCAACAGCGCGATCGAGGAACTGTCCAACCAGCTGACACCGCTCGCCTCCGCGATCCACGCCTACGACGTCACCGCTGCCCTCACCTACGTCAAGAACGGCGACATCCTCCCGCACTAGCGCGACGCCCGGATCCTCGCCCGCCACGCCGACCCCCGCACCACCCAGCACTACGACCGCGCCCGCGGAAATCTCGACCGCCACGGCGTCCACTTCCTCACCGCCTACGTCGCCGGCGTTTAACCGTTCCCCAGAGCATCGGGATCGCCCTGGTGGCGACCTGCGTCCACGCCGCCCAGAATGAAGCGGCGGTGTCAACGGCATGGGGGCCCGCCAACTACTGGAGTGCACTTCGCCCGCTCGTGGCGCGTACCCAAGTGGACAGACGTTTCCCGGTCCGCATCGTCACACCTGTTAAGACTCGACACGTCGGACTATGGTTCGTCACCCACTTCAGCAGCGGCACGCTCACCGGGATCCGAACACCAGACTGCCGGACAGCCTCGGGCAACAACTACCAAGATCAGGCATGTCGGATTGGATTTCCTTCTGCAAAGTCTCGTGTGGCAAGGCGGCGAGGAAGCGATGACCTCAGCCGAACCCGGTGCGGAAGCCCTCCCGCCAGCTCGCGTATCCGGGTGTCCATCCCAGCTCCCGCTTGGCCTTCGCGTTCGACGACCCCCGTACCGACGTCATGAGGGCGAGACCGAACTCGCCCAGCATCGGCTTGGCCAGCCATGCGGGCAGCCGCATCGGCCGCTTGCCGTGGAGCTGTTCGGCCAGGTAGGGCAGCCACTCGGCCACCGGAGCGGGCTCGTCGTCCACGATGTTGTAGACGCCGGGTGCGCCGCGCTCCACTGCCGCCGCGGTCGCGGCCGCCGCATCATCGATGTGGATGAACGACCACACACCGGTTCCGCCACCGACCACGGGGAATCGCCCGCGTCTGATCATCTCGCCCATCGAACCCGTCCGCGACGCGGCGTTACCCGGCCCGTAGAAGTTGCCGTACCGCAGCACGACTCCCTCGATGCCGGGCGCCGCGGTGACGGCTGTCTCGAGGTACCGGATGGCCCGCAGCGACTGCCGCGCCTCCTTGCCCGGATCGTCGATCAGGGGGTCATCCTCGGTCTTGACCCACCCTCCGGTGCGCTCGTTCGGCCAGGTGGTGAAGCTCTGCGCGACGAACCGCCGGACGCCGGCGTCCCGTGCGGCCGCCAGCAGGTGGTCGGTGCCTTCGGTCCGCAGCCGGTTCGTTATGGCGAAGTCCCGGTCGAACTTCTTCGGATTGCCCGTGATCGCGCCGAGCGCGGTGAGTTGGTGGACGATGACGTCCGGTTTGGACTCGGCCACGGCGGCTCGCACGCTGTCGGGGTCGAGCCCGTCCATGACGACGCCACTGGCTCCCTGCGCGCTCAGGCCGGCCAGCGCGGCCTCGTCCCGGCTCGTACCGAACACCTCGTGCCCGGCCTTCACCAGCAGCGGTACGAGGCGGCTTCCCAGCGCTCCGGTTGCGCCGGCGATGAGGATTCGCATTTCCTTCTCCCTTCGTCGCCCCTCCGACGGGACACCCTGGGCGTTTGTGACAACCCGACCGTGATTGGATCGAGCGGTGATCGATCTGGCCAAGGTGCACGACGACCTCCGGCCGCTGATGTTCTCGATCGCCTACCGGATGCTCGGCAGCGTGGCGGAGGCGGAGGACGTGGTGCAGGAAGCCTTTCTCCGCATGCACCGCAGCGGGCAGGACGGGCTCCGTGTCGACAATCCCGAGGCGTACGCCACCACCGTCACCACCCGACTTGCCATCGACACGCTGCGCTCGGCTCGGGTCCGGCGCGAACGATACGTCGGCCCGTGGCTGCCTGAACCCCTCGTCGTCTCCACCGATGTGGCGAGCGGCTCCGCCGACGGGGACCCCGCGCACCGGTTCGATCTGGACGAGACGGTGTCCACGGCGTTCCTCGTGCTGCTCGAAGCGTTGACGCCGGTGGAGCGGGCGGTGTTCGTGCTGCGTGAGGTCATCGGCTACGACTACGAGGAGATCGCGGCCGTCGTCGACAAGAGCGCGGCGAACTGCCGACAGATCTTCACTCGGGCGAAGAAGCGGATCAACGACGGGAAGCCACGGTTCGACGCGTCCCGCGAACACCGCGATCGGCTGGCGGCGCAGTTCCTCGCAGCCATCACCGAAGGCGACGTCGCCGGTTTGGAACGGCTGCTCGCCGACGACGTCGTGTTCGTGGGCGACGGCGGTGGGCGGGCACCGGCCATTCAGAAGCCGATGATCGGTTCGCTCCCGGTCACCCGGTTCCTGCTCGGCCTCATGCGTCAGGGCGAGCGCTTCGGCGTCCGCGTCGACCTGGTCGACGCCAACGGTCAGCCGGCGTTACGCACCCGTGCCGCCGACGGCGCTCTGCTCGGCGTCATGACGATCGACGTCGACGCCGGCCGGATCGTCCGGCTGCACAACCTCCTGAACCCGGACAAGCTCGGCCACCTCGGCCCGGTAGGTGACCTCACTGCCCTGCTGGGTGGCAGTCGGTAGTCGGCACAACCCACTCAGCACACCCGGTCACGCCTGGCGTGGATGTGCGGTGGGGACCTTCATCCGTGCCCGACCACCGCCATTCGGACTCACCCCGGGAGACGAACAGCAAGGTCCCGCTGGGTGAGCGGCTCGAAGGCGGCGTTGACCGGTGCGTCGTCGGCGGGTCGGGCCGAGAAGACAACGGGTCCAATGCTGGTGATTGCGGTGTGTTAGTCGCCAGGATTCACCTGCCTGGGCACGGCCCTCGACGGGTCCAAACCCGACCGGCGGGACGCCCGACACGCCGCCGCTCAACCGACCGACCCCAAGCGCACCCGCATGCTTGCTGAGATGCGTCATATCGCCGCCTGTGGCCCTGCGGCTGATGGAGGCGCCGAGCGGGATTGTCCCAGAGCAGCGAGCAAATGAGGCCCGCGTGCGCGTCGACCGCCACCCGCATGTTCCCGAGTCAGCTGCTCTCGGCGTACCAGGCTTCCCGGACGGTGCGGCGCATCAAGACTC
This sequence comes from Actinomycetota bacterium, assembly GCA_046727475.1. Classification (GTDB taxonomy): domain Bacteria; phylum Actinomycetota; class Actinomycetes; order Jiangellales; family Jiangellaceae; genus DAIUDS01. The sequence continues at coordinate 3,075 of JBKPCP010000051.1, forward strand.
TCTGCCTGGCTTGGATGAAGATGCCCGCGAACGTCAGCACCAGCAGCAGCAGCGACCAAGCCCAGGCGTTCTCGACGGTGTCGGTGAAGTCGCCCCGGGTGAAATCGCTGGAATTCAGCGAGCCCACCAGCAGCATCAGCCCGCCGACCACACCGACGGCGCCCGCGAACGAGCTGAAGACCACGAGCACGATCATCGGCATGTTGGCGAAGATCGACACGAGACCGAAGACCACGCCGACGACCAGGCCCACCAGCGCAGCCACCCAGTTCCAGTCGATCCCGAGGGCGACGACCAGGCCCGAGCCGATCGCAAAGCCAAACGCTGCCATCGCGAGAGTGACGGCAACGTAGTAGTAGAGGTAGGCGAGTATCGCGAAGAGTAGTGCGAAGACCAGTCCCAACACCCAGCCGAGCACAGTCCCGAGGAACCGCTCGTCCGCGAGACTGGCGACGAGTCCGGCACCGAAGGCAAACCCGGCAAAGAACCCCCAGATGGGGATCACGAGCCGCAGTACGAACTGGCCTGCGAAGAGCATGGCAACCCCGGCGACGATCGCGAGGATGCCCAGAAGGATGTCGGCCATGTCAGCAATGTAGGGCTCGGAGCCCCCTCCGACCGCGATGACACGTGCGGGTTGCGACCGTCAAATATCGCCAGCTCTCACCCACAGGGCAGGCGTGTCATTTCGTAGCCGCGAACGAGCGGTTCCCGAGCGGGAGATCTCTGCGGTCTGCAGCCACGCTGCATTCCTTGACCCTCCGGTCTCGGTCTCAACTCTTCACCGTCGTCGGTCTGAGCGCCGGACCGTCGCTACCGGTCTCCCACCAGCAACGGGTCGGGGGTCTTGCCACTCAGCCGGCGCCACCAGCGAACCAAACGCACCTGCTCTGCAAGGTTCAGCTCCTGGTCCAACCAGAAGAGCAGGCGGTGAATCTCGTTGCGCTTGGGACCGTACAGGCTGTCGTAGAACTGCTTCCATGCGGTCGTGTCTGCTCTGTCCCGCAGAGGCTCTTCACAGTTGAGGGTGTAGTCGCTGGTTGGATGGTGGCTGGCGCGTCGGTCCCGGGGTAGGTGTCGAGGTCTTCCGAGGATGGAGGTTCCTACGCCGCCCATCTGGAAGACCTCGACGTGCCTGACGCTGCCTTCGGCTGCCCTGACCTGACCACGTTCTGCCGCCTGGATGAGCTCGGCCTGGTCGTGGTCGGCCAGCGTCTGGAGCCCGATCGCGCGGTCCTGGCGTGCCGGGTCCTGGAGGCCGATGACGGCACCGAGGGCTGGTGC
>JBKPCP010000052.1:0-4773 GCA_046727475.1 Actinomycetota bacterium
CGGAAATGGCGACGACGCTCATGGCACACCTCCCCGGAAGACAAGAAGCCCCCGCGGGTCACCCCGGTGACCCGACGAGGGCTTCGCTCGAGGACTCGGACGTCCGGCATGTGATCCTCCTCTGCCGGGAACCCGATCGCGGACGGTGCGGGAAGTTTACGCCACTAGCTCACCGTCGGCAAGCGGCGGCGCGCCATGGATAGCGAGGCGGCCCCTGCCGCGGTCGAGAGATCTGTTTCCCGCAGACGGTACGCGAGCACAGCCTCGCCACCGCTCAGACCGTCATTCGAGTATCTGATCGGCTCGCAGGACGAGCGACGGGGGAATGGTCAGGCTTATGGCCTTGGCGGGCCCCTTGTTGATCACCAGCTCGAACGTTGTTGGTTGCTCGACCGGAAGGTCACCTGGCTTCGCGCCCTTCAAGATCTTGTCGACGTAAGCGGCGGCGCGCCTCCACACATCGGGGAGGTTTGGACCGTACGACATGAGGCCCCCAGCCTCGACATATACCCGAGCCGGATACACCGCGGGCAGCCGGCTGGCGGCCACCGCGTCGACGAGTCGCGCACGGTGCGTCACGAAGAGCGGGGTATCGGCGTTCAGCACACCCTCGACCCCCCGTAGAGTGGTGAGCGCGGGCGCAAAATCGTCCGCGTTGCGCACGGGCACCGCCTTGAGGTGCACGCCTAACGTGCGCGCCGCCGCCTCCGCCCCCTGCAGCTGCACGGCGTTGGTCGGATGCGCCGGATGGGACAGGAACGCGACTCTCTTGACCTTGGGAACGAGCTCCTTGAGCAGCTCCACGCGCTTTCCGGCCATATCCGAGGCATTGACGGCGACTCCCGTGATATTGCCGCCGGGGTGTCCCAGGCTCGGGACGAGGCCGATCTCAACCGGCGCGTACACGGCGAAAAAGACAATGGGTATCGATGTGGTTGCTCTCTTGGCGGCCATCGCACCTGATGAAGCCCGGGCCAGGATGAGATCTACCTTCAATCGCACCAAGTCCTCGGCGAATTGTGGAAGTTGGTCGAGGCTGCCGTCGGTCGATCGGAGCTCCCAGACGAAGTTTCGACCTTCGGCGTATCCCCGTTCGCGCAGACCCTGCTGGAGTGCCTCGAGAAAGGCCTTTGGTGGCTGTCCCTGGCTCAGGAATCCGATCCGGTAGATCTTTGCCGCGGGCTGCTGTAGCGCGTGTGCGTCCTCGACGGGCCCGGAGACGAAACTGGCGGGAGGCGACAGGAACGCTAAAAGGACGAGCGCACCGACGCGAACCGCCATCGCGGCGTGGCGGAGTCGACGCCATCGATCGTAACCACTCATCTGTGGAACCCTCAGTACGTTGGATCCGCGCTCGGCGAGCCGGAGCCGTCGTTGATCAGGATGCCGTTGGCGAGGAAGCTGCGCAGAGAAAATCGCGCCGTGAACCCCCGAGTGAAGTGGTGTGGTCTTGCGGCTTTCCCTCGTCACCGTTTGCACATATTCGCCCCTGCTGTGATGTCTCTCCTCCGCCTTTCCACCCCCCGACGGCCGCGTGCTGGCGTGGCGCGGGCCGCGGGCGCGCGGCGCGCGATCAGGCGCGAAAGCGCGCTAGCGCCGTCGGGTCGAGCTCGACGCCGATGCCCGGCCGATCGGGCACCAGCACGCAACCGTCCTCGATCCGGAGCGGCTCGGTGAACAGCGGCTGCCACCAGTCCATGTGCTCGAGGATGAGCGCGTTGGGGGCCGCCGCCAGCACGTGGCAGGAGGCCTCCATGAAGAGATGGGACGACACCGGCTGACCGTAGGCGCGGCACAGCTCACCCGCGCGGCGGTATTCCGTGATGCCGCCCATGCGCTGGAGGTCCGGCATGAGCACATCCGCGGCGCGCGCGTCCAGATGGCGCTTCATCCCCAGGCTGCCGTAGTCCGACTCGCCGGTGGCGACGCGCATGGTGAGCGCGGCGGACACGCGCGCGCAGCCCTCGAGATCCTCGTAGGGCAGCGGCTCCTCCAGCCAGTAGAGATCGGCGGCGGCCTCCAGCTCGCGGCCCACGCGGATGGCCGTCGGCTCGTCCCAGCCCTGGTTGACGTCGGCCAGGAGCTTGATCTCGGGGCCAAGCGCCTCGCGGAGCAGGCGCGCGCGCTCCACGTCCACCCGCGGATCGGGCCCACCCACGCGCATCTTCATGGCGCGGTGGCCCTGGGCGCGGAATTGATCGGCCTCGGCGAGGAGCTGGCCGACCGAGTAGTCGATCCACAGGCCGGACGAGGCGTAGGTGGGCACGCGCCGCCGCTCCCCGCCGAGATAGCGGTAGAGCGGCAGCCCCGCCGCCCGCGCGGCGAGGTCCCAGCACGCCGAGTCCAGCGCGGAGAGCGCGATCATGGCCAGGCCCGAGTGCCCGATGAAGTTGATGGACCGCCAGGCCGCCTCGAAGTGGGCGACCACCGCGGCGGGATCCTTACCCTCGTAGAAGGGCTGGAGATCCTCGACCAGCGCGGCGAGCGCGCGCGCCCGGTGCGCGCCGAAGGCGAAGCAGTAGCCCGAGCCCACCGCGCCCGCGTCCGAGCGCAGCTCGACCGCGACGGTGTCGGCGTGGGCATGGTTGTGGATGGCGGTGCGCACCGGCCGCGGCAGCGGGACGGAGAGGCGGTGGACGGCGACCGAAGTGATCTTCATCGCGGGGAACCATGCCACACGCCTGCTCACCGCACAAGCGCGCGGCAGGGAGGACGGCGGCGCGGGTTGCCTCGGCGTGCGCGCCCGACGATAATGCGCGACGGAGGTGCGCCCCGTGAAGATCGTGCGCGTCGAGTCCGCCATCGTGAAATTGCCCTTCACTCAGCCCGGCCCGCCCACCGGCTTCTTCGGCCGGGTGTTCGCCACCGTGGACATCCTGCTGGTGCGCGTGGACACCGACGCGGGCCTCACCGGCTGGGGCGAAGCGTTCGGCTACGCGGTGAACGAGTCCACCAAGGCGGCGCTGGACACCGTGATCGCGCCGGCCTGTGTCGGTCGCGACGCGACCCAGATCGCGGCGATCCGGGCCGACCTCCAGAAGCGCTTCCACAACCTGGGCCGGGGCGGGCCCATGATCTTCAGCCTTTCCGGCCTCGACATCGCGCTGTGGGACCTCGCGGGCAAGGCGGCGGGGCTGCCGCTGCATCGTCTCCTCGGCGGGGCCGCGCGCCGTGAGATCACCGCCTACGCGAGCCTGTTCCGCTACGGCGACGCCGCGGTCGTAGCGCGGCTCACCGCGCATGCGATGAAGCAGGGCTATCGCTACGTGAAGCTCCACGAGATCACCGAGCCGGCGGTGCGGGCGGCCCGCGAGGTGGGCGGCCCGGAGCTGGCGCTGACGGTGGATACGAACTGTCCGTGGACGCCGGTGGAAGCGCTCGCGATGGCGCGCCGGTTCGCCCCGCACGACCTCCTCTGGCTCGAGGAACCGGTCTGGCCCCCGGAGGACTGGGCTGGTCTCGCGCGGGTCCGCGCGGAGGGCGGCATCGCGCTCGCCGCCGGCGAGAACACGAGCAACCCCATCGACTTCAAGAACATGTTCGACGCGGGCGCCGTCACCTATGCCCAGCCGAGCGTGACGAAGGTCGGCGGCGTCTCGGCGCTGCGCGAGGTCGCCACCCTCGCCGACGCCGCCGGCATCGCCCTCGTGCCGCACTCGCCTTACTTCGGCCCCGGCCTCCTCGCCACGCTCCAGTTCCTGGCCGCCCAGCCGCGCGAGCCGCTCGTCGAGCGGATCTACTGCGACCTCGAGCCGGATCTGTTCGGCGGCGCCACCATCGCGAAGGACGGCCGTCTCGCGGTCCCGTCCGGACCCGGCCTCGGCGCGGACCCGGACCCCGCCGTGATCGCGCGCTACCGGACCGCGTAAGGCGGTGGCCGTCGCGCGGATCGGCCTGGCGGTGAGTGGCGGGCTCACCGCGCCCGAGATCGTCGAGTGCGTGCGCCTGGCGGAGGATCTCGGCTACGAGTCGGCCTGGGTGGCCGAAGGGCATGGCGGCGATCAGTTCGCCATTCTCGCCGCGTGCGCCACCGCGACGACGCGCATCCGCCTCGGCACCAGCATCAGCAGCGTCTTCGTCCGCAGCGTGCCCACCATCGCGATGGCCGCGGCTACCGTGGACGCGCTCTCCGGCGGCCGCTTCGTGCTCGGGCTGGGCTCGAGCCACCGCGTCCAGGTGGAGGGCGAGCACGGGCTCCCGTACGCGAAGCCCATTCCCCGGGTGCGCGAGACCGTGGATGCCGTCCGTGCGCTGCTCCGCGACGGCGAGGTGTCCTACCGCGGCGAGACCGTCCGCATCGAGCGCTTCGACTTCTGGTTCACGCCGCGGCGCCGCGCCATCCCGATCTACCTGTCCGCGCTCTTCCCGCCCATGCTCGAGGTCTGCGGCGAGATCGCGGATGGGCTCATCCTGACCTGGAGCACGCTGGAGGCGCCGGCGCGCGCCGCCGCCCACGTCGCCACAGGAGCGCGGCGCGCCGGCCGGTGCCCCGAGGAGGTGGAGATCACCTCGCTCCTCCCCTGCGTGATCGCGGCAAGCCGGGCGGAGGCGCTCGAGGGGATGCGACCTGCGGTGGCGATGTACGCCGGCTTCTTCCCGCGCTACAACCGGCTGCTCGCGGAGGGCGGCTTCCCCGACGCTGCGCGCGCGATTCAGGCGGCGTGGCAAGCGGGCGACCGCGAGGGTGCCGCGCGCGCCGTGCCCGACGCCCTGGCCGGCGCGGTGGGCCTCGTGGGGACCGCCCCCGAGTGCCGCGCGCGCATCGAGGAATAC
>JBKPCP010000053.1:0-19867 GCA_046727475.1 Actinomycetota bacterium
GCCTAGATATCGTAGTAGAGCTCGAACTCGTGCGGGTGTGGGCGCAGGCGGATGGGGTCGATCTCGTTCGCACGCTTCCAGTCGATCCAGGTCTCGATCAGGTCCGGCGTGAACACTCCTCCCTCGAGCAGGAATTCGTGATCGGCCTCGAGGGCGTCGAGAACCTCCGGTAGCGAACCAGGCACCTGCTGTACCTGGGCGTGCTCCTCCGGAGGCAACTCGTAGAGATCCTTGTCGATCGGCTCCGGCGGCTCGATCTTGTTGCGGATGCCGTCGATTCCCGCCATGAGCATCGCGGCGAAGGCGATGTAGGGGTTGCAGGACGGGTCCGGCACCCGGAACTCGATCCGCTTGGCCTTCGGGTTGGATCCCGTGATCGGGATGCGGACGCAGGCCGAGCGGTTGCGCTGGCTGTAGACCAGGTTGACCGGCGCCTCGAAGCCGGGAACCAGGCGGTGATACGAGTTCACGGTCGGGTTGGTGAACGCGAGGAGGCTGGGGGCGTGCCTGAGCAGGCCGCCGATGTACCACCGCCCGGTGTCGGACAGGCCGGCATACCCGAGCTCGTCGTAGAAAAGCGGCTGGCCGTCCTTCCAGATGCTCTGATGGCAGTGCATGCCGGAGCCGTTGTCGCCGAAGATCGGCTTCGGCATGAATGTCACCGTTCGGCCGTCGGCGTGCGCCGTGTTCTTGACGATGTACTTGTACTTCATCAGGTTGTCGGCCTGCTTGAGCAGCGTGTCGAACCGGATGTCGATCTCCGCCTGCCCCGCTGTCCCGACCTCGTGATGCTGCATCTCGACGGTCACGCCGGCTTCCATCAGGTTCTTAAGCATCTCCGACCGCAGATCGGTCAGGTGGTCCATCGGCGGCACCGGAAAGTACCCCTGCTTGTAACGCGGCTTGTGGCCGAGGTTGCCACCCTCTTCCTCCCGACCGGTGTTCCAGGCCGCTTCCACGGAGTCGATGTAGTAATAGCTCGCGCTCTGCTTGGTCTCGAACCGCACGTCGTCGAAGATGTAGAACTCGGCCTCCGGGCCGAAGTACGCGGTGTCGCCGATCCCGGAGCTCCGCAGGTAGGCCTCCGCCTTGCTGGCGATATTGCGAGGGTCCCGGCTGTAGGGCTCGTCGGTGAACGGGTCGACGATGAAGAAGTTGATCACCAGGGTCTTTGCCTGGCGGAAGCGGTCGACGAACGCGCTGGTTGGGTCCGCGATGAGTTTCATATCCGACTCGTGGATCGCCTGGAACCCACGGATCGACGAGCCGTCGAACATCAGACCGTCGGTGACGGTGTCTGCGTCGAACGCGCCCGCTGGCACGGTGAAGTGCTGCATGACCCCCGGCAGGTCGCAGAAACGTACGTCGATGAACTCGACGCCCTCGTCCTTGACGAAAGCAAGTAGCTCGTCGGCGTTGGTGAACATTCAGCCTCCTCGCCCAGCGATCTGCCGGGCACCTGTCATGAAGTCGATTCCGGACACCGTGCCGCGACCGTATGAGGGCGCGATTTCCCTGCCGTGTCCCTGGTGTTTCGCCCGTGTTACGACGCCCGCCCGGCCGATGGGCGCGCGGTTCGCCGGCGTGAGACGGCCTATCGCGGCGTTCCTCCACGTGGAATCTTCATGCCGCGGGGAAGCGGTCCCTTGGGCATCGCCACAGGCTGGGTTCCCAACGCGCGTAAGCGTGAACGCAGTTCGGTGACCTCGGCCGGGCGCAGGCTGCGGGGCAGCTTCATCACGTGCTTCGCCAGCCGACGCAGGGGCACCTGATTCTCGTCGGTGCCGACGATGATGTCGAAGACAGGCACCTCGCCGACGACCCGGGCGTGGCGGCGCCTCTCCTGAGCGAGCAGGTTGGCCACCCTGCTGGCAGAGGTGCCCTCCCCGACCAAAACTACGCCGGGGCGACCGACCGCCCGGTGCACGACGTCCTGATGCCGGTTGGTGGCGACCACCGGCGTGGTGTCCCAGCCGCGGCGGAGCGTTCCCAGCGCGGCCACGGCGGCGCCGGGCTGGCCCTCGATCTGCGAATACGCGGCACGCTCGGCCCGGCGGCCGAACACCAACGCCCCGGCGAGCAGCGCCAGCGGCAGACCGAGGATCGGCCAGAGCCACACCGGGCGGAGCAGAACACCGACGAGGACGAGGACGGCGAGGACGGCGAGGACGGTACCGAGGGTGATCCAGCCGAGGTACGGGTCGGACTTCTTCGCCATCCGGTAGGTCTGCTTGATCTGGGCGAAGCGCCCCTTCTTCTCGGACCCGTCCTGCTCGTCACTGCCCTTGCGCGCCATGGCGGCTAGGGTACGGCGCGGTCACTTCGGGCCGAAACCGGACCGGCCTTCCAGGAGCCTCGCCGTCAGCTGGCCGCGGCGGCGCTCCGGGCCTCGACGGCCTGACGGTAGAGGCGCCCGGCCCGGTACGACGAGCGGACGAGTGGCCCCGACATGACCCCGGTGAATCCGATCTGCTCGGCCTCCTCGCGGAGCGAGACGAACTCCTCGGGTGTGACCCAGCGCTCGACCGGGTGATGGCGCGGCGTGGGCCGCAGGTACTGGGTGATCGTGACGAGGTCGCAGCCGGCCCGATGTAGGTCGACGAGCGCCTGCGAGATCTCCTCACGGGTCTCGCCCATCCCGAGGATCAGGTTCGACTTGGTGACCATGCCCGATGCCCGGGCAAGAGAGATGACGTCGAGGGATCGCTCGTATCGGAAGGCAGGGCGGATCTGCTTGAAGATCCGCGGCACGGTCTCGACATTGTGGGCGAACACCTCGGGAGCTGCGTCGAAGACCTGCTGGAGGAGCTCGGCCTTGCCGGAGAAATCGGGGGTCAGGATCTCGACGCCGGTGCCGGGGTTGAGGGCATGGATCATCCGGATCGTCTCCGCGTAGAGCCATGCTCCCTCGTCTGGCAGGTCGTCGCGGGTGACGCCGGTGACCGTCGCGTAACGCAGCCCCATTGCCTGGACGGACTCGGCAACGCGGCGCGGCTCGTCGCGGTCGAGCGGGTCCGGCTTCCCGGTGTCGATCATGCAGAAGTCACAGCGCCGGGTGCACTGGTCGCCACCGATGAGGAACGTCGCCTCGCGGTCCTCCCAGCATTCGAAGATGTTGGGACAGCCGGCTTCCTGGCAGACGGTGTGCAGCCCCTCGCGCTTGACCAGAGACTGGAGCTCGCGGTACTCGGGACCCATGCGGGCCGTCGTCTTGATCCACGACGGCTTCTTCTCTATCGGCGTCGCGCTGTTGCGCACCTCGAGGCGCAGCAGTCGACGGCCTTCGGGTGCGACGCTCACACGGTCAAGCCTACGCTGCGGGCCCCACTGCTCCGGAGTCGACGGGGGCGGCCAACAGACCGGGCAGGTGACGTTCCACCACTGGCAGGACCTCGTCGACGCCGACCGGCCGGCCGAGCTCGGCCGACAACGACGTGACGCTCGCGTCGGCGATGCCACACGGCACGATCCGGTCGAACCAGGCCAGGTCGCAGTCGCAGTTGAGCGCGAACCCGTGCATGGAAACGCCCTGGGCGACACGAAGGCCGATCGCGCCAAGCTTGCGGTCCGGCCCACGGTCGTCAGCCGGTATCCACACGCCACTGCGTCCCTTGACCTCGACCCGGCCGGCCGCGACGTCGAAGTCGGTGCAGACGTCGATGAGCACCTGCTCGACCCGGCGGACGAACGCGACGACGTCGACCGGATCCGGCAGCCGGACGATGGGGTAGCCCACGATCTGCCCGGGGCCGTGCCAGGTGATCTTGCCGCCGCGGTCGACGTCGATCACCGGGGCTCCGGGGTCCAGCAGGGGGCGTTCGTGCGGCTCGGTGCGCTTGCCCGCAGTGAACACGGGCTCGTGCTCGAGCAGCAGGACCGTGTCGTCGATCTCTCCAGCAACGCGTGCTGCGTGCATCCGCCGTTGCTCGGCCCACCCGATCTCGTAGGGAACGGGAGCCTCGTGACGGATCACCCGAAGAGCGCTCATGCGGCAAAGGCTACGCGCTGGGCGGGAGCTGCTGGCCAGCGCGCGTTTCGAAAACGGGACCGCGGGCAAGCGGTGTACATGACCCAGAAGCAGACGCAAGCGGCCCGGCGGAACGTCAAGAAGGCACAGCAGGCCGCCCGGGCGAAGAAGACCATCGCTCACCTGCCGAAGGAGACCCGACGGGACCTCGGCCGGCAGGCAGCCAAGTCCCGCCAGCGTGGGGGTTCGCCGGGCCACAACCTCGAGGACCGGACGCGACAGGACCTCTACGACGTAGCGAAGGCGAGAGGCATCCGGGGCCGCTCCAAGATGGGCAAGTGGGACCTGATCGAGGCGATCCGCCGCGCGAGCTGAACCCGCAGGGCCGGGCTGACCATCCCTAGACGAGCTCGGGATCGAGGCGTGTCTCGACGACTCCGCCCGCGCGCTTCTCGACGCGGTAGGCACCCGCACCTTCCCGTTCGGCGTAAGTCCCGATGAGCTCAGTCCCCTCGTACAGCAGTCCTGCTCCATCGTCGGTCGCGTAGGACGTCGGCAATGTGCCGTCACCGACCAGGGCGTGCAGCAGCGGCCGGCGCTGCTCCTCGGAGTCGTAGTGGACGCCGTTCCCGTACGGCAGCAGCGCCAGGCCGTCGGTGACCCCGCGCAGGGCCGGGCCGAACGAGTCGGTGGTCCCCCCCGTGTGCCAGCAAATCGACCCGGCCGAGGCGCCGGACAGCACCACGCCGGATTCCCAGGCCTCACGCATCACCTCATCCACACCGTGCACTCGCCACACGGCCAGCAGGTTCGCGACCGAACCCCCGCCGACCCAGATCACGTCCTGGTCGAGCAGGTGAGAGCGCACGTCCGCGACGTTGGGCATCGTGAACAGTTGCAGATGCGAGACATCGACGGACCAGCCCGAGAACGCCGCGTAGATCCGCTGCACGTTGCCCACGTCGTCACCGGTCGCCGTGCCCAGGAAGCACAGCTTCGGGCGGTCCGCTCCCGATGTCCGTAGGGCGAGGCGGACCAGCCCGGCCGGCGCAAGGTTGTTGCGCTCGTTGCGGGTGAATCCCCCGCTGGTCGCGAGGATCGTCGGCATTGCGGGCACGTCCACCTCCGGTCGTCGCGTCGAGACCGTTGTGGACAGTACCCGGGCGGGCCCCCCGCACCCGGTGCGCATTTGGGAGCATGGGCGGATGGACTTCCCCGTGTACGTGCCGGGCTACGCCGTCGATGGGCAGCTCGACGCAGGCGGCGACGGCCTTGTCTGGGTCGCCCGCGAGGAGGCCACAGGTCGCCACGTAGCGCTCAAGCTGATCGACATCGCGGATCCGGGCGCCCGCGAGCAGGCCCGACGAGAGGCGTCACTGCTGACGACGATCGAGCATCCGCACGTGCTGCCGATGCTCGGCATCGCCGACACGCCCGGTGCCCTCGTCCTGGTGCTGGCGTTGGCCGGCGGCGGAAGCCTCGCGGACCTCCTGACGGTCCGCGGGACCCTTCCGCCGGGTGAGATCGTGACCGTCTGTGCCCCGATAGGCCAGGCGCTGGCCGATCTGCACGCTCGCGGCCTCGTCCACGGCAATCTCACGCCGGGGAACGTGGTCTTCACGGCCGACGGTCGCCCGATGATCGCGGATCTCGGCATATCCAGGCTCGGCGGAGAGTTTCGCACCGAGGTCGGCATGATCGACGGCTACGCCGCCCCCGAGGTCCAGGCCGGATACCCACCCCAGCCTGGTTCGGATGTCTACGGGCTGGCCGTCATCGCCATGCGCTCGCTGACCGGCTATGTCCCGGCCCACCCGATTGTGCTGCCGGGCATCCCACCTGCGACCCAGGGCGCGCTCGCTCAGGCACTGCATCCCGATCCGATGCGCCGTCCCGACGCGATGTCGCTGTCGAATGCGCTGTTCGCGCTGGCCGATCCGGAACCGATCATGCTGGTGTCCGACACCGGCACGATCCGGCCCGTCCAGCCGTTGCCGTACAGCGACGACCAGCCAAGGCACCGCTCCACCCGCCCCGTGCTCGATGAGGGCGACGACGTCGACGACGCGCTCGGGGCGGCGGTCGCGACGCCGCCGACCGGGCGCCGAGCGAGCCGGGCCGGGTCGGCGGTTCCCCAGCCGGAATCGCCCGGGCGCCGCACCAGCGGTGCGGCGAGCTCGGCCACCACCGCAGACGACGACGTCCAGGCTCCGACTCGGCGTCGGCGGGCCCCGGCTCCGGCCGACGTCCCCACCCGTGGCCGGCGCCGAGACATCGTGGCCCGCATCGCGCTCGTGATCGCGGTGCCGGTCATCCTGGCCGGCGCCGTCTTCGCCGCCCTTCAGTGGCGGAACGGCGATGATCCGTCCACGCTTCCGAGTGCCGACCGGCTCACGGCACCCGCCGACGCGGACGTGCCGGTCGACCTGTGCGGCGGTCCACAGCCGGCCCCCACCGAGCAGCCACCCGCGGTGACCGACTGGACCCAGGTAGTCGAATCTCTGTACTCGCTGCGCACGCAGGCGTTCGCCGAGTTGGACGCCACCTTGCTCTGCGACGTGTACACGCCGACGAGCCCGGTCCTCTCCCGGGACGCCAACCTGCTCCAGGCCTATGCCGATGCCGGCGGCCGGGTCGACGGCCTGGCATTCGAGGTGGTGACCGCCGAGCTGGTGTCGCAGGAAGGAGGCCGTGTGGTGCTGGCCATCACCGACCGGCTCCCGCCGTACCAGCTGGTCGACGACGACGGTGAGGTCGTCGCCGAGTGGGAGGGCCTTCCCGAGGAGACATGGCAGGCCGAGCTCGTTCCCGCTCCCGACGCTTCGGGCTGGCGATTCAGCTGATTACCGTAGGGCCGCGGCGACGACGGAGCGCGCGTCGGGGTGCTCGAACTCGAAGCCGGCGTCACGGAGGCGGTTCGGCACGAGGCGCCAACTGCTGAGGACGTCGTCGGCGAGCTCCCCGTAACGAATCCGCAGCGCGAACTCCGGCACCGGTAGCAGTGTCGGCCTGCCCAGCGCCCGAGCCAGCACCCGGCTGAACTCGGCGTTCGTGACCGGCTCCGGGGCCGCGAGGTTGTACGGTCCGGAGCATCCATGGGTCTCGACCAGGAACACCAGGGCCCGGACCGCGTCGTCGAGGGAGACGTGGCTCCAGTACTGACGGCCGCCGGCAAGTGAGCCGCCCAGACCCTTGCGGAACCGTGGAAGCATCCGGGCGAGCGTCCCACCGCGACGCGACATGATCAGGTGGGCGCGGGGGTGGCACACGGCGATGTCTGCCTTCTCGGCCCGGACGGCGGCGGCCTCCCAGGCGCGGCACATGTCGGCAAGAAACCCGTCGCCGGTCGGTTCGTCCTCGTCGATGGCCTCTGAGCCATGCTCCGAACCGTAGATGCCAGCAGCGGACATCGAGACCAGCACGCGTGGGCGGTCGTACATCTGGGTGAGTGCCGTGGCCAGAGTGTGCGTCGTGCCCACTCGGCTGTGGTAGAGGGTCTGCTTGTATGCCGCGGTCGCACGTTGGCCGCGGAGGTCCGCCCCCGCCAGGTTCACCACCGCCTCGACGCCGTCCAGAGCCGGGAGCTCCACGTGCGCGGTGGCCGGGTTCCAGAAGATCTCGTCGGCGGACCGCGGGGGCCGGCGGACGAGCCGGACGACCCGGTGGCCCTTCGACGTCAGGGAGCCGCAGAGCGCCGTGCCGATCATCCCGCTCGCGCCGAGGATCGCTACCCGCATGAGTCCGCCGTGTCGACGAGCGCCGGCGTCACATCCCCAGGTCGCCCTCGAACTGCCCGCCTTCGAGCCGCTGCTTGATCGTCGCGAGGAATCGGGCGGCATCCGCGCCGTCGACGAGCCGGTGGTCGTACGTCAGCGAGAGGTACGCCATCGAGCGGATCGCGATGCTGTCAGCGCCGGTCTCGTCGGTGATGACGACAGGCCGCTTGACGACCGTGCCCGTGCCGAGGATGCCGACCTGTGGCTGGTTGATGATCGGCGTGTCGAACAAGGCCCCGCGGCTGCCGGTGTTGGTCAGCGTGAACGTCCCGCCGGAGAGTTCGTCCGGCATGATCTTGTTGTTGCGCGTGCGGTCGGCCAGGTCGGCAATCTTTCGCGCCAGACCCGCGATGCTGAGATCACCTGCGTCGCGGATGACCGGGACGAGCAGGCCACGCTCGGTATCGACGGCGACGCCGAGGTGCTCGGCATCGAAGTAGGTGATCTCGCCCTTGTCGGTGTCGATCGTGGCGTTGACGTTCGGGTGTGCCTTGAGCGCTTCGACCGCGGCCTTGGCGAAGAACGGCAGGAACGACAGCTTGACGCCCTCACGTGCTTCGAAGCCGGCCTTCGCCCGCTGGCGCAGTCGGGCGATTGCGGTCACGTCGACCTCGACGATGGTCGTGAGCTGCGCCGAGACCTGCAACGACTCGACCATGCGCCGCGCGATCGTCGCGCGCAGACGCGACATCTTCTCGGTCTTCCCGCGAAGAGCCGACGCTGCGGGCGCGGCAGCGCTCGGCGGCGCAGGCGCTGCTGCCGCCGGCGCCGGCTGCGCGGCCGCCTTCTGTGCCTGCTCGGCCGCAGCGAGCACGTCCTGCTTCCGGATCCGTCCGCCGACCCCGGTGCCGGTGAGGCCGGCCAGGTCCACGCTGTGCTCGGCGGCCAGCTTGCGCACCAGCGGCGTGACGTAGGGAGAGCCGTCGCCGGACGGGCGCTCGGCACCGGGCGGTGCCTGTTCGGCGGGCGCCGCCTGTACGGCCGGCGCCTGTGCGGCTGGCACTGCCTGTTCGGGCGGCGCCTGTTCGGCCGGCGCCTGTGCGGCTGGCGCTTGCTCGGCCGGTGCGGTCGGCTCGGCCTGCTCCGCCGCCTGCGCCTGGTCTGCCGGAGCCTGGGGCAGGCCGTCCGTGGAGTCGGCCGATCCGATGACGGCGAGCTCGGTGCCGACCTCGACCGTCTCGTCCTCGGCGACCTTGATCTCGAGCAGCGTGCCTGATGCGGGGGACGGGATCTCGGTGTCGACCTTGTCGGTGGACACCTCGAGCAGCGGCTCGTCGGCCCGGACCTCCTCACCGACCTGCTTGAGCCAGCGGGTGACGGTGCCCTCGGTGACGCTCTCGCCGAGTGCGGGAAGGGTGACCGGCGTGCCGCCGGCGGAGCCGCCGCCTGCGGCCGGCGGCTCGGACTGGGCGGATGAGGTCGCGGCACCCGCGGTTTGCGACGATTCGGCCGGCTGCGCTGCATCGGCGGGCGGCTGGGCGGGCTGAACCTCGGCGTCGGCCGACGTAGCGCCGGCCGACGCCGCAGCCTCCTCGCTGGCAGGCTGCTCGGGCTGGCCGCTGCCGTTCCCTTCCGACGGTTCGCCGATGACGGCGAGCTCGGTGCCGACCTCGACCGTCTCGTCCTCGGCAACCTTGATCTCGAGCAGCGTGCCCGATGCGGGGGACGGGATCTCGGTGTCGACCTTGTCGGTGGACACCTCGAGCAGCGGCTCGTCGGCCTTGACCTCCTCACCGGGCTGCTTGAGCCAGCGGGTCACAGTGCCCTCGGTGACGCTCTCACCGAGCGCGGGCAAGGTGACGGAGGTCGCCATCGTCAGGTCCTCTCAAAGGTCTCGAACACCGAGCCTACGGGGTCGGGTCAGCCATGCACGTGTAGCGGCTTGCCGGCCAGCGCAAGGTGCGCCTCGCCGAGCGCCTCGCTCTGGGTGGGATGCGCGTGGATCAGTTGGGCGACCTCGGCCGGCAGGGCCTCCCAGTTGTATATGAGCTGCGCCTCGGCCACCAGCTCGCCGACCCGGGCTCCCACCATGTGCACTCCCCGGACGGGGCCGTCCTTCTCCCGGACCAGCTTGACGAAGCCCTGCGTCTTGAGGATCTGACTCTTGCCGTTGCCGCCGAGGTTGTACTCCAGGGTCTCGACCTTGTCGTCGCCCAACTGCTCCTTGGCCTGTGCCTCGGTGAGCCCGACGGAGGCGATCTCGGGGTCGCAGTAGGTGACCCTCGGGATACCGGCGTCGTCGACCGGCACCGGGTTGAGTCCGGCGAGATCCTCGGCCAGGAAGATGCCCTGGGCGAAGCCGCGGTGAGCGAGCTGGAGGCCGGGTACGAGGTCGCCCAGGGCGTACACCCCGGCGACGTTGGTGCGCAGCCGCTCGTCCGTCGTGACGAAGCCGCGGTCCATGGCGACGCCCACCTCGTCGAACCCGAGCCCGTCCGTGACCCCTCCGCGGCCGACCGCGACCAGCAGGAGCTCGGCCTCGATCGGCTCGCCGGTCTCGACCGTGACCCGGACACCGGAGTCGCTGTGGTCCACCGACTTGAACGGCGTGCTGGTCCGGAAGGCGATGCCGCGCTTGCGGAAGGCGCGCTCGACCGCCTTGGAGCAGGCTTCGTCCTCGGTGGGAACCAGGCGGGGGAGCGCCTCGATGATCGTGACCTCGACGCCGAAGGACCGCCAGACGCTCGCGAACTCGACGCCGATGACCCCGCCACCCAGGACGACCGCCGACGCGGGAACGCGGTCAAGTGTGAGCGCCTCGTAGCTGGTGATGACCCGCTGGCCGTCGATCTCGAGGCCGGGAAGCGTCTTCGCGTACGAGCCGGTGGCGAGCACGACGTGCTTGCCCTCGTACCGGTTGCCGTCGACTTCGACCGCGCCGGGAGCGACCAGTCGGCCCGCGCCCTCGACCAAGGTCACGCCACGGGCCTTGACCAGACCCTGCACACCCTTGTAGAGACGCGCGACCACGCCGTCCTTGTAGGAGTTGACCGCCGCCATGTCGATGCCGTCGAGGGACGCGGAAATGCCGAACTGGGCGCTCTCGCGTGCATAGTCGGCCACCTCGGCGGCGTGGAGCAGCGCCTTGGTCGGGATGCATCCGTAGTGCAGGCACGTGCCGCCGACCTTGTCCTTCTCGACCAGCGCCACGGACATGCCGAGCTCCGCGGCACGGAAGGCGCACGCGTAGCCGCCGCTTCCGCCGCCAAGGATCACGATGTCGAAGTTGTTCGCCACGGGACGCTCCTGGAAGCTCGTCACGGCCGGATCGCGGCCACGTCTGGTCGACATCCTTCCACCCCTCGCCGAGCCGGAACCATCCGGTGGGGATGGCAGACTTCGCGGATCGGATTCGCGCGGACCCGGTGACGGAGGTGGAAATGCGGTGGTTCGGCCGGCGCCGGAAGAGCGCCGTGGGCAGCCTGGACCGGGCGGCCGTCGGTTCCGACGTGTCACACCTGGAGGAGTTTGCGCGCACCCGACGTGGCGTCGAGGCTTTCGTCGAGCCACCCACGACCATGACGGCGACCACGGTCGTCCTCGTCGCGCACGACGGCGAGTGGACCCGCCGACGGGTTCACGATGCCCGGGCCGCCCACGATCTGGCCCGGAAGCTCGGCATTCCCGCCTATGACGCTCAGGTCGTCGGGTATCCGCAGCGCATGCGCGACTGGAACCGCCGCCCGGGCACCCGGTGACTGCTCGAACCCGGCCTCAGAGCTTGCCGGCGGCGGCGTCCTCGACGATCTGGATCAGCGTCCGAACCCCGGCGCCGGTGCCTCCCTTGGGGGTGTAACCGAACGGCTTGTCGTTGAACGCCGGCCCGGCGATGTCCAGGTGGGCCCAGTCGACGCCGTCCGGGACGAACTCCTTCAGGAAGATGCCGGCCGACAGTGCGCCGCCCCAGCGTTCGCCGATGTTGGCGATGTCGGCGACCGGGGAGTCGAGCTTCTCGCGCAGCTCCTCGGGAAGGGGGAGCGGCCACATCTGCTCGCCGGCACGACCGGACGCGTCGTGGATCTTGTTCAGCAGGGCGTCGTCGTTGGCCATGATCCCGGAGACCCGGGTGCCGAGCGCGACTATGCAGGCGCCGGTGAGGGTCGCGACATCGACGATGAGGTCGGCCTTGTCCTGGCCGGCCCGCACGAGCGCATCGGCCAGGACGAGCCGCCCTTCGGCATCGGTGTTGAGCACCTCGACGGTCTTGCCGCCGTACATCGTCAGCACGTCGGACGGGCGTTGGGCACTGCCCGAGGGCATGTTCTCGGCCATCGGCGCGTAGGCGCTCACCGCGACGCGGGGGGCCAGCTTGGCCACGGCGACGACCGCGGCGATCACGGCTGCGGCGCCGCTCATGTCGCATTTCATCGTCGTCATGGCGTCGTTCGGCTTGAGGGACAGGCCGCCGGAGTCGAACGTGATGCCCTTGCCGACGAGGGCGATGTGCTTCTTCGCGCGGCTCGGCCGGTAGGAGATGCGTACCAGGCGCGGTGGGTTCGCCGACCCCTGGCCGACGCCGAGGATGCCCCCGTAGCCGCCCTTGGCCAGTGCCTTCTCGTCGAGAACCTCCACGTCGAGCTTGAGACCCTTGGCGTACTGCGCTGCCGCGTCTGCGAATGCCTTGGGCGCGAGGTCGCCCGGCGGCGTGTTGATCCAGCTCCGAGTCTGGTTGACCGCCTGGGCTACCACCTCTGCATGCGCGACGGCGTCCCTGACCGCCCTTGCCTTCACACCAGCGCCCACGATCGTGGCCGCGGCCAAAGGCGTCTTGCCATTCTTGGTCTTGTACTCGTCGAACCTGTACGTGCCGAGCAGGACACCTTCGGCCACGGCGGCGGCGTCCTCAGGCCTGCCGACCGGTAGCGCGAACGCTGCCGACTCCGTGCCCGCCAGGGCCCGCGCGCCCGCACCCGCCGCACGGCGCAGGGTCTCGCGGTGCCGGGTCGCGTCGTCGTGTGCCTGCCCAGTCCCGACGGCGACGACGACGGAGGCCTTCGCGGCACGGCCGGTCGGCAGCTTTGTCACCTCGTCGGCCTTGCCGGTGGCTCCGAGTTGGGCAAGCGTGGTCGCGAGCGACCCGCCGAGCGCGGCGTCGACAGCATGAGCGCCGTCGAGAAGGCGGATGCCGTCGTCGTCCTCGCTCCCTACGGCGATGACGATCGCGTCGACCTTGATGCCGGTCGGATCGGCAGAGGACAGGGCGATGGTGGTCACGGTTCTCCAAGACATCGGCTGACAGGCTCGGGCGTGATGTTACGCGGGCGACCGTAGAGTTCGGACGTGACCAGCCTCGAGCGCTCACCGCTGCACGACCGGCACGTGGCGCTGGGCGCCAGGTTTGCCGAGTTCAGCGGTTGGGAGATGCCGCTGCAGTACTCGGGGGTCGTGGACGAGCACACGGCCGTCCGCGAACGCGTCGGCATCTTCGACGTCAGTCACCTCGGGAAGGCGACCGTCGCCGGTCCGGGCGCGCGCGCCTTCGTCGACAGCTGCCTGACGAACGCGCTGGACAAGATCGCGCCCGGCAAAGCGCAGTACACGCTGTGTTGCGACGAACCGACCGGAGGTGTCGTCGACGACCTCATCGTCTACCTGCGCTCGGACGACGAGCTGGTCCTGGTTCCCAACGCCGCGAACTGCGCCGAGGTGGTGCGCCGCCTCGCCGAGGCCGCACCGTACGGCGTCGAGGTACGCGACGCGCACCGTGACCTAGCGGTGCTCGCCGTCCAAGGCACGCGTAGCGACGAGACGCTCGACGCGATCGGCCTGCCGACTGGGCACGACTACATGGCCTTCGCCGATGCGAGCTGGACAGGTGTGGCGCTGACCGTGTGCCGGACGGGCTACACGGGCGAGCGTGGCTACGAGCTGGTCGTCCCGTGGAACGACGCCGGACGCCTGTGGGACGCCCTGCTGGCCGCCGGAGAGCCACACGGGATCCTGCCCTGTGGGTTGGCCGCCCGGGACACCCTCCGGACGGAGATGGGATACCCACTGCACGGACAGGATCTGTCGCTGGAGATCACCCCCGTCCAGGCTCGAGCCGGGTGGGCGGTTGGCTGGAAGAAGCCGGCATTCTGGGGCCGGGACGCCCTGCTGGCCGAGAAGGAGTCCGGACCTGTGCGCCTGTTGCGGGGGATCAGGGCGCTGGGACGCGGCATCCCGCGGCCCGGCATGACGGTCACGGTCGATGGCCACACCGGCACGGTGACCTCTGGAACGTTCTCACCGTCGCTGCGCACCGGAATCGGCCTCGCTCTGCTGCCGCCGGACGTTGCCGACGGCGACCGCGTCGACGTCGACGTCCGGGGACGGGCCGAGCCGTTCGAGGTCGTCCGCCCGCCCTTCGTCAAGCCGTCGACCCGCGAGGCGTAGCAGGGCGCCGACTACGGCGTTACAGGCTCCGGCGGGAGTGCCAGCGTGCGCGGCGCCGTGCGCAGTGGTGACGACCAGGCGTAAAACGCAGACGCCACCAGCGAGAGCATGCACACCAGCATGGAGGTCACGGCGCCGTACCTCTCGGCGAGCATGCCTGCGGTGAACGCGCCCAGCGGATAGCCCGCGCCGAACGTCAGCATGCGCCCGGTGGTCATCACGCGGCTCATCATCGGCTCCGGTGTCACCTGCTGTCGGACCGTCACCGCGTTGATGGCGATCAGGACGAACGTGGCTCCCCAGCAGACCAGGGCGAGCACGGCACTCCACCAGTTCGGCATGACGGCCACCGCCAGCCCGGCCGCAGCCGACAGCGGCACGAAGTACAGCGCGGTGCGCGGCCCGCCGAACCGGGCGACGACCCTGGGCATCAGCATCGCCCCGAGGACCGCTCCACATCCCCAGCTGCCATAGAAGAGGCCCAACCTCGCGTCGCCGTCACGGATCCCGAAGGAGTGGTCGGCCCACACGACGACCACGGCGACGAAGGCGCCGCCCCCGAATGCCTGCAGGCCGCTGACGACGGTCATCGAACGCACGATCGCATGCCGCCGGATGAACGTGAGGCCCTCGCCGATCGCGGAAAGGCTCGAGGGCGTACCGGTTCCACGCACACGGGCGCCGCTGAGCGGGCGGACGATCGAGCGGATCAACAACGCCGAGGCCAGGAAGCTGACGGCGTCGACCGCCACCAGCGTCGCCGGGGCACTCACGACGAGGAGCGCTCCGGTCAAGCCCGGTACGACGCTTTCGACCACCATGGCGCTGCCAAGGACGAGCGAGTTCGCGGCAGGCAGCCGCAGTCGCGGCACCAGGCTGGGAAGGGCTCCGAAGTTGGCTGCGTCGAAGAATACGAAGACCGTTTGTACGGTGAAGGCCACGGCGATGACGTGCGCCGCGGTGAGCTGACCGTTCCACCAGGCGGCCGGGATCGTCGCCAGGGTAAGGGCGGCGGTCAGATCCGCGACGACCATCATCCTCTTACGGGCGACGTGGTCGGCCACCGCGCCCGCCCACAGTCCGAACAGCAGGTAGGGAAGGCCCTGGGCGACGACGACCAGGGAGGTCCAGGCCGCAGAGCCGGTAATGGCGTAGACCAGCACCGGCATCGCGACGTAGGTCACTGCAGAGCCGGCTACCGACACGACCCGAGCGGCGAGGTAACGACGTAGGTCGGCATTGCGCAACAGCGGCGTGGTCGGCGCGGTCATCGTCACGACGAGATGCTCCCCGCTTCGGTCTCGTCGGCGCCGAGGCTGGTCGGCAGATCGGCCGCAGCACGCAGGGGCGGCACGGCGAGTAGGGCTCCGAAGCCATCGTCGAGGCCGATGGCGAAGTCGAGGACCGGCGTCAACCGCAGCCGATCCAACAGGGCAGACTGGCCCGGATCGGGGGAGCGGTGCCCTGCGACAAACCAGCGCGGAACGCGACTGTTGACCTGCCGGGCGACGACGGCCGCGGCACAGGTGACCAGGCCGTCGAGCACGACCGGTGTGCGTCGCACTGCGCTCTGGACGACGAAGCCGGTCAGAGCGGCGAGGTCGGCTCCGCCGACTGTCGCCAGCAGGTCGATCATGTCGTGGCCCTGGGCAATGACCCGGCGACCACGTCGCGCCGCGTCACGCACGGCGGCGCATCGGCGCATCCACGCCCGGTCGTCGGGCGGAGAGCTGTGGCCGACGACCGACGGGACATCCTTGCCCGTCAGCAGTGCGGCTAACGTCGCGGCCGAGATGTCGCCGCGGACGCCCAGTCCGCCGACGACGAGGAGGTCGGCTCCGCCGTCGACCTCCTCGTCGGCGACGGCAACCCCGGCTACGAAGGCCGCCTCGGCTTCGGCCCGGGTGAGGGCGTCCTCGACGTCGACGCGTCCGGATCCTCGCCGGACCTTGTGGCGGATGACCGCTTCCGGCAGTCCCGTGCCGTCGGCGTCGACTGCGACGTCGACGACACGAACGCTCGCCCCGATCTGCTCGGCAAGAGCATTCGTGGTCGTGGTGCCTCGGACGGTCGCCTGGACGATCGCCGCCGTGTCGTAGGTGGACGGCTCCTGCTGGGCAAAGCCGTGGTCGCCGGCGAAGACGACGAGCCGGACCCGGTCCAGCGGCGTCGTTGGAAACCGGCCCTGAGCGCCCGCCAGCCAGGTGCTCAGGTCACCGAGCCGGCCGAATGAAGGACGCAGCTCGTCCAGCACGGCCCGAGCCCGACGTTGCGCTGCGTCGTCCGGCAGGGGAACTCCGGACGCGAGCTCAGGAAGGTCGAGGGGCACGACCTGAACCCTAGGAGGTTGCCGCCGCCCTTGACCGTCCGCGTCGGCCGGTACGCTTCGCTCGCACGCGACCGCGAGGAGTCGGCCATGGCCTGGATCTGGCGCTACCTGGACGAGAGCGGAGCGGAGGTGCCGCCTGCGGAGGTGTCCGGCGGCGGCGACGGCAGCGGATTTCTGACCCAGTCCGACGCGGAATCGTGGCTGGGCGAGCGCTGGCGTGCACTTGCCGAGGCCGGAGTCGACGCCGTCGTACTTCTCGAGGACGGTCGTGAGGTCTACGGCCCGATGAGCCTGCACCCTCCGGACTGAGCCGGCCCCGCTGCGGTGACCGGGCTCCATGCGTCAGCACGTCCCTGGCTAGTCGGGCGGCTCGAGCTCCCTGCCGAAGCTGCGAACGAGCCTCATGCCCGCATGGAAGCCGAAGTCGGGGATCGGGCGGTAGCCGCTGGACTCGTAGAGCGCGATGGCCTCGGGCTGCCGCAGTCCGGTCTCCAGCACGATCCTGCGGTAACCCGCGAAGGCAGCCCGGGCCTCCAACTCCGCGAGCAGGCGGCGGGCGTACCCAACGCCGCGGCGGTCCTCGACGACGTACATCCGCTTGATCTCGGCGGCATCGTCGTCGTGCCGCCGGAAGCCGCCGGAGGCGACCGGCTCGGCGCCGACGAAGCCCACCAGGAACAGGCCGTCGGGCGGCGCGAACTGTGCCGGGTCGATCGGCGTCTCATCCACGACGCCGTATCGTTCGACGTACTCCTGCTGGAGCTCGGCCTCGAGGGCGCGAACGACGGGGTCGGTGTAGGCGAGCGTCCGCACGGTGAACTCCGGCGAGCCGGACGGCGCCCTTGCCGGAAGGGCGGCGCTCACACCGGTGTCCCAGGCTTCACCGTGGGCTTCGGTAGCCGCAGTTTGCGAATCTGTGACGACCGGGCGATGGCATAGAGGACGTGGCCACGGCGGGTGTCGTCGGGGAATCGCTTGCGGAGCTCACGCTTGACCCGGATACCCAGGATCGTCAGGTCGACGATCACCAGCAGCATCGAGCCGACCCACAACAGGGTCGAGAACAGCCGCACCTGTTCGGAGTTGATGAAGCTTGTGATCAGAACCAGCAGGACGATCGGCAGGAAGAACTCCGCGACCGTCCGGCGCGAGTCGACGTAGTCGCGCAGGAACTTCCGGACCGGGCCTTTGTCACGCTCGAGGAACCCGCGCTCGTCACCAGCGACCATGGCCTGCCTGGTTCGGACCCGCTGGGTGCGGGCCAGCTCGCGCTCACGACGGAGCGCCTCGCGACGGGTCAGCGGCGGCTTGACACGCTGCTTGCGCGCCTGCTCCGCCTCGCGACGGGTCGGCGTCGGCCGGCCCTTGCGGGTGGGTTGGCCCTCGAGCGTGTCCTGTTCGGAGGCGAAGCCTGCGGTCTGTTCTTGATTGCGGCGGCGGCGGAACACGTAGCCAAGAGTAGGTCAGCTCTCACACCGCCATGCCCATCGGGATTCCGACGCCGTAGGGTTGGAGCAGCACCGCAGTCCGTCTACCGCGCATCACGAAGGGGCAACCGGGCCAGATGGGGATCCTCCAGCGCATGTCCATGATCTTCCGGGCCAAGGCCGACAGGGCGCTCGACCGTGCCGAGGACCCCCGGGAGACCCTCGACTACTCGTACAAGAAGCAGCTCGAGCTGCTTCAGAAGGTGCGCCGCGGTGTCGCCGACGTCGCGACCAGTCGCAAGCGCATCGAGGTCCAGATGTCCCAGCTGTCGGGACAGGGGGCCAAGCTGCAGGAGCAGGCGCAGCGAGCGCTCGGGCTCGGCCGTGAGGATCTCGCCCGCGAGGCACTGACCCGCAGGTCTGCCCTGGAGACACAGATCTCGGATCTGCAGGTCCAGCATGCCAATCTGCAGGGTGAGGAAGAGAAGCTCACGCTGGCCGCCCAACGGCTGCAGGCCAAGGTGGAGTCCTTCCGAACGAAGAAGGAGACGATCAAGGCCAGCTACACCGCTGCAGAGGCCCAGACGCGCATCGGCGAGGCGTTCTCCGGCATCTCCGAGGAGATGAGCGACGTGGGCATGGCCGTGCAGCGCGCCGAGGACAAGACCGCGGCCATGCAGGCCCGGGCAGGTGCCATCGACGAGCTGCTGGCGTCCGGCGCCCTGGACGACCCGACCGGAACTGCCAAGGACGACATCACGGCCGAGCTCGATCGGCTCGCTTCCACGAGCGACGTCGAGCTCGAGCTGGCTCGGATGAAGCAGGAGATCACGGCCGGACCGGCCGAGGCGCCACGCCAGATCGAGGGTCAGGAACAGCCGACCGGCGAGCAGGAGTCGCCTCAGAACCAGCCGCAAGCGCAGCCACAGGTCCAGCCGGAAGAGGGCCGGCCGTGATCGTCCGGATCATGGGGGAAGGCCAGTTCGAGATCGACGACTCCCGACTGCAGGATCTCAATGCTCTCGACGATGCATTGACGGCGGCGGTCGAGGCGGGGGACGACGCACGGTTCCGCCCGGCGTTGGCGGCGTTGCTCGACGCCGTGCGGCAGGCCGGCACGCCGGTGGCCGACGACGCCCTGGTCGACAGCGACCTGGTGCTCCCGTACACCGACGCGCACATCGACGATGTTCGCGCCATGCTGTCCGGGGAGGGCGGCCTGATCCCCGGCTGAGATGTCCCACGGTTTGATCACGTTAACCACCCGGAGCCGCGCCTCACGAGGCGTAGAGACCTGGTAAGGCGCCGCAAGGCCTGGTGAAGGAACTGGACACGGCACCGGCGTCGTTGACCGGGTGACGTCGACCTCCAGACAGGAGACGAGAGTGGCGCAGACGAGGTTCCGTCCCGACCGCGGCCTGACGGCCCGGATGGTGCTGACCATGGTGCTTCTCGCGGCCCTCTATGTCGTGCTCGTCCTGGTGATCGGCCAGTTCACCAACGCGCTCTGGCTCGGCATCGCGATCGGTATCGGCGCCCTGTGGGCTCAGTGGTTCTTCTCCGACCGGCTGGCGCTCTCGGCCATGCGGGCCCGTGAGGTGTCGCCGGCCGAGGCGCCGCGACTGCACGCCATCGTCGACCGGCTCTGCGCCCAGGCCGACATGGCCAAGCCGCGGGTGGCGATCGCGGACACCGCATTGCCCAATGCCTTCGCCACCGGACGCAGTCCCGACCGTGCCGTGCTCTGCGCCACGACCGGGCTGATGAATCGGCTCGACGAACGCGAGCTCGAAGCCGTGATGTCCCACGAGCTGTCACACGTGGCTCACCGGGACGTCACCGTCATGACGATCGCGTCGGTCGTGGGCGTGCTGGCCGGGTTCATGACCCGGGCCATGGTGTTCGGGGGCATGGGCCGCAACCGGGACGGTAATGCTGCGATGGTCGCGCTCATGGCGATGGTGATCGCTATGGTCGTCTACGCCGTCAGCTT
>JBKPCP010000054.1:0-12420 GCA_046727475.1 Actinomycetota bacterium
AGTGTCTCGGCACCGTGGTGAGGGTGGGCGCACCCGGACGACGAGGCGTTCCTGTCGGCCGGGCTCATGGCACTGGCCCGAGCCGCCGGAAACCGCGTCGTCGTCGCGACGGCGACCCGAGGCGAACGCGGAACGGCGGACGAGGCGCGGTGGCCGCTGGACAGGCTCGCCCGACTACGGTCCGACGAGCTCGCGGCGTCGCTCGCCGTCCTCGGCGTCGTCGAGCACCCGGGCCTGCGCCGGATCACGCCGCTCGACGAGTTGGCGGTACGCCTTCGGCTGAGCAGGACGGCACTCGAGCGCAAGCTCGCCGCGCTCAAGGCTCATGCCAGCCAGGTGGCCGCTCTGCACCGCGAGGTCGGGCACGAGCGGTTCGCCGCCTGGTGGAGCGAGGAGGCATTCTGGGCGGCCCGGACGGCGCCGCCTAGCCTGGGGCCGTGCTCCTCGCCCTCGATACGTCGACCCCCGCGGTCACGGTCGCTCTACACGACGGTGACCGTGTTCTGGCGGAGTCGACCACGGTCGATGCGCGGCGCCATACAGAGCTGGTGGCGCCGGCCATTGTCGAGGTTCTGGACGCGGCGGGTGCCGATCGCGGCGACCTCACCGCGATAGCGGTCGGAGTCGGCCCCGGCCCCTTCACCGGACTACGAATCGGTCTGGTCACCGCCCGCATGCTGGGTTCCGTTCTGCGGGTTCCGGTCCGGGGTGTGTGCAGCCTGGACATCGTCGCGGCCGGCGTGACCGGCCAGGCCCGCTTCGCCGTCGCCACCGACGCCCGGCGTCGCGAGGTGTACTGGGCGCGCTACGAGGACGGCCGCCGGACCGCTGGCCCGGCCGTCGTTTCGCCGGCAGAGGTGGCGACCGCACTACCGGTCGCAGGCGCCGGATCCAGGCTGTATCCGGACGCGTTTCCCAACCCGGTCCCGCCCGAGTTTCCCAGCGCAGGCACCCTGGCGTCGGCGATCGCGGCGGGAACGGTCGACATGCTGGCCCCGGACCCGCTCTATCTCCGCCGTCCCGATGCCTCCCCGCCTGGGGCCCGTAAGTCGGCGCTGGCCCGCTGATCGGTGCAGCGATGGGTGTCCGAATCCGGCCGATGCTCTCGCAAGACGTCGAGACGGTCATGCCACTGGAGAAGGAGCTGTTCGCCGGCGACCCGCCCTGGGCCGCCGAGCAGTTCCACTCCGAGCTGGCACACGTTCCCGCGACCCGGTGGTATGTGGTCGCCGAGGACGCCGCGGAGGTGGTCGGATACGCCGGACTCCTCGTCTCCGCCGACACGGCGGACGTCCAGACGCTCGCGGTCTCGCCAGACCGGCAGCGCCAGGGTCTCGGATCCGCTCTGCTGGCCGCGCTCGTCGAGGAGGCTCAGCGCCGCGGCATCCACGAGGTCCTGCTCGAGGTCCGTGCCGACAACGCACCGGCACTCCGGCTGTATGCCCGGCACGGGTTCGAACAGATCGCCCGGCGCCGTGGCTACTACCGGGCCGGCCGCACCGACGGTCTCGTGCTGCGCCGTCGACTTTCGCCGCCCGGGAGATAATCGCCGCCATGGCCGCAGGTGGACCGCTTGTGCTCGGGGTCGAGACCTCGTGCGACGAGACCGGCGTCGGGTTGGTCCGCGGCCACCACCTGCTCGTCGACGCCGTCGCCAGCTCGGTCGACGAACATGCGCGCTTCGGCGGGGTCGTGCCCGAGGTCGCGAGCCGGGCCCATCTGGAGGCGATCGAACCGACCGTCGAGCGAGCGTGCCGCGAGGCCGGCGTGCGCCTGTCCGACGTCGATGCCGTGGCCGTCACCAGCGGTCCCGGGCTCGCCGGTGCGCTGATGGTCGGCGTATCGGCGGCCAAGGCACTGGCCGTCGGGCTGGGAACACCGCTCTACGGGGTCAACCACCTGGCCGCCCACGTCGCCGTCGACCAGCTCGAGCACGGCCCGCTCCCCGAGCCGACGATAGCGCTGCTGGTTTCCGGAGGGCACTCGTCGCTGCTCAGGGTGGACGACGTGACCGCATCCGTGACGCCGCTCGGTGCGACGATCGACGACGCTGCGGGTGAGGCGTTCGACAAGGTCGCGCGATTGTTGGGCCTGCCATTCCCCGGCGGCCCGCATGTCGACCGAGAAGCCGGATCCGGCGACGCGGCCTTCGTCGACTTTCCACGAGGGCTGACCGGTCCGCGCGACATGAACCGGCACCGGTTCGACTTTTCGTTCTCCGGTCTCAAGACGGCCGTGGCCCGTTGGGTCGAGTCGCGTGAGCAGGCCGGTGAGCCGGTGCCGGTCGCGGATGTGGCGGCCTCGTTCCAGGAGGCCGTCGCCGACGTGCTCACGCGCAAGGCGGTGCTCGCCTGCCGCGAACACGGCGTCGACACGCTCCTGATCGGCGGTGGGGTCGCCGCGAACTCCCGGCTGCGCGCGCTGGCGGCCGAGAGGTGTTCGTCCGCCGGTGTCGTGCTCCGGGTACCAAGGCCGGGGCTCTGCACCGACAACGGCGCCATGGTCGCCGCGCTCGGGGCCGAGCTGATCGCCCGCGACCGTCCGCCGAGCCCGCTCGACCTGTCGGCAGACTCGTCGATGCCGGTGACCGAGGTGTTGGTGGGCTCCTGATCGGAAGACTCGAACATGTGAAGGGTGCGGCCGTCGCAGCCGCGGCCGCCACGGTGCTGGCCGCGGCCAGCGGACCGGACGGGTCGCCCAGTCCAGCGCCGTCGGCGACCCCGACCCGGACTGCGACGCCGACTCCGACGAAGCCACCGCCGCTGCCCTGGGGCCCTACGCGGGAGGAGTACGCGCGGTCGGCGGCGATCGTCGCCGCGATGCCGGTCGAGGAGCAGGCCGGACAGGTGATCGTCGCCCAGTACCCGACCGTCGACGCGGCTGCCCAGCTCGTCGACGATTTGCACCTCGGCGGCGTCATCGTCATGGACGAGAACGTCGTATCGCCGGATCAGGTGCGGTCGGACATCGCCGCGCTCCAGCAGGTGGCGGCCCGCCCGTACCCGCTGATCGTCGGCGTCGACCAGGAAGGCGGCAGGGTCGCGCGGGTCGGGTCACCTGCCACGGAGTTCCCGACCCTGATGACGCTGGGGGCGGCCCGAGACCCGATGCTGGCGCGACGGGTGACGCGGGCGAGTGGCGAGGAGTTGCGGGCGCTCGGCTTCACCATGGTTTTCGCGCCGGTCGCCGACGTCACCACCGGGCCCGACGACCCGACGATCGGCAGCCGATCTGCGTCGTCCAACCCGGCCGTCGTGTCCGAGATCGTCACCGGCTCCCTGGCCGGCTATGCGGACGCGGGAATCGTCGCGGTCGCCAAGCACTTTCCCGGCCACGGATCCGTGCCGGCCGACAGTCACCAGGAGCTTCCGGTCCAGACGGCCACGCTCCCCGAACTGCGCGCCCGTGACTTCGTTCCCTTCCGGGCGGCCGCCGGCGCCGGTGCTCCGGCGGTCATGATCGGGCACATCGACCTCAGGGCGGTCGATGCCGGCACCCCGTCGTCGCTCTCAGCGCCGGTGGTGGGTCTGTTGCGGGAGGACCTGGGATTCGATGGCCTGGTCGTCACCGACGCCCAGAACATGGCGGCCGTCGCCGATGAATACGGGTCCGGCGATGCCGCCGTCCGGTCGCTGGCGGCAGGCGCCGACGTCGTGCTCATGCCGCTGGATGTTCGTGCGGCGCACGCGGAGATCGTCGCGGCCGTGGCGGACGGACGACTGCCGGCGGCGCGGCTGGCGGAGGCCGCGACGCGTGGTGTAGCGCTGATGCTTCACGCCGCCGCAGGTAACAGGCCGCCTGCCCCGACGGTCGTCGGCTCCCACGCGGCCGTGTCGTACAACGCGTCACTGGCCGGGCTCACCGTGGTGTCGGGCGCGTGCGAAGGTCCGCTGGTCGGCGGCGCGATCCAGGTCCGCGGCGGCACCGAGGTCGACCGATCCCGGCTTGCCGCGGCCGCCGAGGCGGCCGGACTGTCCGTCGGATCCGGCGACGTGGTCAGGTTGCTGGGAGGCGACGCACCCGGCTCGGGAGACGTCGTGGTGTCGCTGGACCGGCCGTACGGGCTCGCGGACAGCACCGCGACCACGGCCCGGATCGCGCTGTACGGACGGACGCCGGACGCGTTCCGCGCCCTGGTCGCCGTCCTGACGGGCGCGACAGCCGGCGCCGGAACCTTGCCGGTCGAAGTGCCGGGCGTCGACCGCCAGGGCTGTGGGTGACCGGAACGGCTGCTCTGTCGTACTTCCGGGGGTGGCTGGCACTCGGCTACAGTGAGTGCTAAGTTCGGATTGGCACACTCGGACCGAGAGTGCCAGCGGTCCCCGCCACACCGGCACCCGCGACGACGGTGCGGCACCCGGGCCGGTCATACGAAACAACCGTGACATCCCGCGAAAGGGGAGGTCAGCAAGTGCAGGTCTCCATCAAGCCGCTCGAGGACCGGATCGTGGTAAAGCCGCTCGACGCGGAACAGACCACGGCGTCCGGTCTCGTCATCCCGGACACCGCCAAGGAGAAGCCGCAGGAGGGCGAGGTCCTCGCTGTCGGCGAGGGCCGTTGGGACGACGGGGGTTCGAAGCGAATCCCGCTCGACGTCGCCGTCGGCGACAAGGTCCTCTACTCCAAGTACGGCGGCACCGAGGTCAAGTACGACGGGGAGGAGCTCCTCATCCTCTCCGGGCGCGACGTCCTCGCCGTCATCGAGAAGTGACTCTCTGACACCACCGTGACAGGCAACGCCCCGGGGCGGTTCCGCTAGCCGGAGCCTCCCCCGGGGCGTCCGCCGTTTGGAAGGGAACCCAACACATGCCCAAGATCCTGGAGTTCGACGAGAGCGCCCGCCGCAGCCTGGAGCGTGGCGTCGACGCCCTCGCGGACACCGTCAAGGTGACGCTCGGCCCCAAGGGCCGCAACGTCGTCATCGACAAGAAGTTCGGCTCCCCGACGATCACCAACGACGGCGTCACGATCGCCCGTGAGATCGAGATCGAGGAGCCGTACGAGAACCTCGGCGCCCAGCTCGCAAAGGAGGTCGCGACCAAGACCAACGACGTCGCTGGTGACGGCACCACGACGGCCACCGTCCTGGCCCAGGCCATGGTCCACCGCGGCCTCAAGGCCGTCGCCGCCGGCGCGGCCCCACTGTCGGTCAAGCGAGGCATCGACGGCGCCGTGCAGACCGTCACCGACCGGCTGCTGGCGAACGCTCGTCCGGTCGACGAGAAGTCCGAGATCTCGGCAGTCGCCGGCATCAGTGCCCAGGATTCGCAGATCGGCGACCTGATCGCCGAGGCATTCGACAAGGTGGGCAAGGACGGCGTCATCACCGTCGAGGAATCGCAGACCTTCGGTACCGAGCTCGACTTCACCGAGGGCATGCAGTTCGACAAGGGCTACCTCAGCCCCTACATGGTGACCGACCCGGAGCGCATGGAGGCCGTCCTCGAGGACGCCTATGTACTGCTGCACCAGGGCAAGATCGCGACCGTCGCCGAGTTGCTGCCGCTGCTGGAGAAGGTGGTCCAGGCCGGCAAGCCGCTGTTCGTCGTCGCGGAGGACGTCGAGGGCGAGGCGCTGTCGACGCTCGTCGTCAACAAGATCCGCGGGACGTTCACCGGTGTTGCCGTCAAGGCGCCCGGCTTCGGCG
The DNA here is from genome assembly GCA_046727475.1 of Actinomycetota bacterium. GTDB lineage: Bacteria > Actinomycetota > Actinomycetes > Jiangellales > Jiangellaceae > DAIUDS01. The sequence goes on from JBKPCP010000054.1 coordinate 5,648, forward strand.
ACCGTCGCAAGGCGATGCTGCAGGACATGGCCGTCCTCACCGGTGCTCAGGTAGTCGCCCCCGAGGTGGGGCTCAAGCTCGACCAGGTGGGGCTCGAGGTGCTCGGTCAAGCCCGGCGCATCGTCGTGACAAAGGACGACGCGACGATCGTCGATGGTGCTGGCGGCACGGACGAAGTCGAGGCACGGGTCGCCCAGATCAAGACCGAGATCGAGAACACCGACTCCGACTGGGACCGCGAGAAGCTGCAGGAGCGGCTGGCCAAGCTGTCCGGTGGCGTCTGCGTGATCAAGGTCGGGGCCGCCACCGAGGTGGAGCTCAAGGAGCGCAAGCACCGCATCGAAGACGCCATCTCTGCTACCCGCGCTGCGATCGAGGAGGGAATCGTCGCCGGGGGTGGCTCGGCGCTGGTACAGGCTGCCTCCGCGCTGGATGACCTCGACCTGTCCGGTGATGAGCTGACCGGTCTGGGCGTGGTGCGCAGCGCTCTGGTCGAGCCGCTGCGATGGATCGCCGAGAACGCCGGCGAGAACGGCTATGTCGTCGTCTCCCGGGTGAGGGACCGTACGCCCGGCGAAGGCTTCAACGCCGAGACCGGAGAGTACGGCGACCTGGTCGCCGACGGCGTCATCGACCCGGTCAAGGTCACGCGGTCGGCGCTGCAGAACGCAGCCTCGATCGCCGGCATGCTGCTCACCACCGAGGCGCTCGTCGTCGACAAGCCGGAGGAGCCGGAGCCCGAAGCGGCCGGTCAGGGCCACGGCCACGGGCACGGCCACTGACGAAGCCCGCGAGGCCCGGACCCGGATCTTCGGGGCCCGGGCCTCGTTCCGGTTGAAACCGTCGTCCTAGGGTGGGCTCGTGCCGGCCCACCTCGTCGAGCGGATGCAGCCTTACGTCACGACCATCTTCGCCGAGATGTCGGCGCTGGCCGTCCGGACCGGTGCGATCAACCTGGGTCAGGGCTTCCCGGACACCGACGGCCCGCAGTCCTTGTTGGAGGACGCGGTAGCGGCGATCCGGGGCGGCGCCAACCAGTACCCGCCGGGGATCGGCATACCCGAGCTGCGGCGGGCGATCGCCGATCACCAGAGGCGGTTCTACGGTCTCGAGGTCGACCCGGACACCGAGGTGCTCGTCACGGCCGGAGCAACGGAGGCCATCGCAGCGACGATCCTCGCCTTGGCCGGCCCTGGCGACGAGGTCGTGACGTTCGAGCCCTATTACGACTCGTACGCCGCCTCCATCGCGCTGGCCGGAGCAACACGCCGCACGGTGCTGCTGCGCAAGCCGGACTTCTCGTTCGACGATGCCGACCTGCGTGCGGCGTTCGGTGCGCGCACGAGGCTGATCCTGCTCAACTCGCCGCACAACCCGACCGGCAAGGTCTTCTCGCGGATGGAACTCGAGCGGATCGCGGGGCTCGCCCGCGAGTACGACGCCGTCGTCGTCACCGACGAGGTCTACGAGCACCAGACGTTCGACGGCATTCCGCACCTGCCCATGGTCACCCTTCCGGGCATGGTCGAGCGGACCGTCACGATCTCGTCGGCGGGCAAGACGTTCTCCGTCACCGGGTGGAAGATCGGCTGGCTCCATGCACCGGCACCGCTCGCCACTGCGGTGCGCGCCGTCAAGCAGTTCCTCACCTACGTCAACGGAGCCCCGTTCCAACCGGCGGTGGCCGCTGCGCTGAGCCTCGACGACGGCTTCTTCGCGGCCCTCGCGACCGACCTGCAGAGCAAGCGTGACCTGCTCTCAATGGGGCTTCGCGAGGCAGGGTTCGACGTGTTCACCCCGAGGGGTACATATTTCGTGCTGGCCGATGCGGCGCCGCTCGGCTACGACGACGCCTTGGAGCTGTGCAGGACGTTGCCGTCACGGGTGGGTGTGGCGGCCGTCCCGGTCTCGGTCTTCCACGACCACAAGGATGCGGCCCGCTCGCTGGTCCGCTTCGCCTTCTGCAAGCGCGACCACGTGCTTGCCGAGGCCGTCGACCGGCTGGCTCGGCTTCAGCATGCGTGACAGGGGCCCGGATCCCGGTCGCGGTCTACCATGACTCAATGCCCACCGACGCCGGAGTTCCCGAACCGTATGCGCCCGTCGGGCTGACGTTCGACGACGTGCTCCTTCTGCCGGCTGAGTCCGACGTCATACCCAGCGAGGTCGACACGACATCGCGGGTGAGCCGGAACATCGCCGTGCACATCCCGTTGCTCTCGTCCGCGATGGACACCGTCACCGAGGCTCGGATGGCGATAGCGATCGCGCGGCAGGGCGGCCTCGGCGTCCTGCACCGCAGCCTGTCCGTCGACGACCAGGCACGACAGGTCGACCTGGTCAAGCGGTCCGAGTCCGGCATGGTCACCGACCCGGTCACCACGGGTCCGGAGGCCACGCTGGCCGAAGTCGACGCATTGTGCGGGCACTACCGGATCTCTGGCCTGCCGGTCGTCGAGGCCGACGAGGTCCTGGTCGGCATCGTCACCAACCGGGACCTCCGGTTCGTCCCCACCGCCGAGCACACGAGCCGCACCGTGCGGGAAGTCATGACGCCGATGCCGCTCATCACCGCGCCGGTCGGTATCAAGCCGGACGACGCGATCGCGCTGCTGGCCAAGCACAAGATCGAAAAGCTTCCACTCGTCGACAACGACGGCAGGCTTCGCGGGCTCATCACGGTGAAGGACTTCGTGAAGTCCGAGCAGTTCCCCCACGCCACCAAGGACGCGGAGGGCCGGCTCGTCGTCGGTGCGGCCGTCGGCTTCTTCGGTGACGCATGGGAGCGGTCCATGGCGCTCGTCGAGGCCGGCGTCGACGTCCTAGTGGTCGACACGGCACACGGTCATACCAACGCATTGCTCGACATGGTGCGGAGGTTGAAGGCCGAGCCGGCCGCCGCCGGCGTCGACGTGATCGGCGGAAACGTCGCCACCCGCGGCGGTGCCCAAGCGCTGGTCGACGCGGGGGCGGACGGCGTGAAGGTCGGGGTCGGGCCCGGCTCGATCTGCACCACCCGCGTGGTCGCCGGCGTGGGGGTACCGCAGGTCACGGCGATCCACGAGGCTGCCCAGGCCTGTACGCCGGCCGGCGTACCGGTGATCGGCGACGGCGGGCTGCAGTACTCCGGCGACATCGCGAAGGCGCTGGTAGCCGGTGCCGACACCGTCATGCTGGGTTCGCTGCTCGCCGGCTGCGACGAGAGCCCGGGCGAGCTGATCTTCGTCAACGGCAAGCAGTTCAAGTCATACCGGGGGATGGGCTCGCTCGGCGCGCTCCGCAAGCGCGGGGCGGCGACCTCAGGCTCCCGGGACCGCTACTTCCAGGCCGACGTTCCCTCCGACGATCAGCTCGTGCCCGAGGGCATCGAGGGGCAGGTGCCCTACCGCGGGCCGCTCTCGGCGGTCGCGTACCAGCTGGTCGGTGGGCTGCGGCAGTCGATGTTCTACTGCGGCGCGCGGACCATTCCTGAACTCAAGAAGCACGGCCGGTTCGTGCGTATCACGCCCGCCGGTCTGAAGGAGTCCCATCCGCACGACATCCAGATGGCGGTCGAGGCACCGAATTACTCGTCCCGCTGACCCGGCCTTTCCACAAATGAGTGCATGACGCCCCGGGAGTACGGCTCAGACGCGCCAATGCCCGCGCTCAGGCGTGCCAGTTCTGTTGGGCCGCACGGCACACGAGCGGCCATGACCCGTCGTGGCGAGCAACGGCGCGCCGGCTCATCGCGATCGGTAGCCTGTGCCGGTGACGGAGATCGAGATCGGCCGGGGCAAACGGGGCCGGGCGGCGTACGCCTTCGATGACGTGGCGATCGTGCCGAGCCGGCGGACGCGCGACCCGGAGGAGGTCTCCACCCACTGGCAGATCGACGCCTACCGGTTCGAGATCCCGCTGATGGCGGCACCGATGGACTCGGTGATGTCCCCGGCCACCGCCGTCCTGCTCGGCAAGCTGGGCGGTCTGGGCGTGCTCGACCTCGAAGGCCTCTGGACCCGCTACGACGACCCGGGGCCGCTGCTCGCCGAGATCGCCGATCTCGACGACGCCTCGGCGACGCGCCGCCTCCAGCAGCTCTACGAGGAGCCGGTACGGGAGCAACTCATCGCCGACCGGCTGCGCGAGGTCCGCGAGGCGGGAGTCACCGTTGCGGGCGCGTTGTCCCCGCAGCGGGTCAAGCGGTACCACGAGGCGGTACTCGGCGCCGGAGTCGACCTGTTCGTGATCCGCGGGACGACGGTCTCGGCCGAGCACGTGTCGAGCCGGGCCGAGCCGCTGAACCTCAAGCAGTTCATCTACGAGCTGGACGTCCCGGTCATCGTCGGGGGATGCGCGACCTACCAGGCGGCACTTCACCTCATGCGCACCGGCGCCGCCGGCGTGCTGGTGGGGTTCGGCGGGGGGAGCACGCACACAACCCGGTCGGTGCTGGGCGTCGCCGTGCCGATGGCGAGCGCCGTCGCCGACGTCGCCGCGGCCCGCCGTGAGTACCTCGACGAGTCGGGTGGGCGCTACGTCCACGTCATCGCCGACGGTGGAGTGTCACGCTCCGGGGACATCGCGAAGGCCATCGCGTGCGGGGCCGATGCCGTGATGGTGGGCTCGCCGCTGGCCAGGGCGTCGGAGGCCCCGGGCCTGGGCCGACACTGGGGCTCGGAGGCCCATCATCGCGACCTTCCGCGTGGCGAGCGGGTCAAGGTCGGGACCGTCGGACCGCTGGAGCAGATCCTGCTGGGCCCGTCGCACGTCGCGGACGGTTCGATGAACCTGATCGGCGCTCTGCGGCGGGCGATGGCGACGACGGGCTACACCGAGCTCAAGGAGTTCCAGCGCGTCGAGGTAACGGTCCTGCGCTGACCCCCGCGAGGGTAGACGGCCGTAGGCTTCGAAGGTGACCACGACTGCGGTGCCCAACGTCGACGACGTCATCGATCCGGCTCTGATCGAGCGTCTTCTGGACAAGGTCGTCGCGAGCCCCCGTGCCGAGCGCGACGTCAGCCTGGCACCGTTCACGGGCAAGCCGCTGGCGGAGCTCCCGCTGTCGACGACCGTGGACGTCGACGCCGCCTTCGCGGCCGCCCGAGAGGCGCAGCTCGGCTGGGCGGCCCGGCCCGTCGAGGAACGGGCCCGGGTGGTCGGCCGGATCCACGACCTCGTGCTCGACCGGCAGGCCGAGATCGCCGACCTGGTCCAGGTGGAGTCGGGCAAGGCTCGCCGCGACGCGTTCGAGGAGATCGGCGACGTCGCCCTGGCGGCGCGCTATGTCGCGGTCCGCGGGCCGCGGCTGCTCCGGGACAAGCGCCGACTCGGGCTCGTGCCGGGGCTCACCAGGGCGCTCCAGGTGCACCAGCCGATGGGCGTCGTCGGAGTGATCTCGCCGTGGAACTACCCGCTCGTGCTGGGCATCACCGACAACCTGCCGGCTTTCGTCGCCGGCAACGCGGTCGTGCACAAGCCGGACAGCCAGGCCGCGCTCACGGCGCTGCTCGCCCGGTCCATCGCCGTCGAAGCCGGCCTGCCCGAGGCCCTGTGGCAGATCGTCGTCGGTGACCCTCCCACGATCGGCGGTGCGATCGTCGAGCACGCCGACTACCTGTCCTTCACGGGATCGACGTCCACCGGCCGGGTCATCGCTCGCCGGCTCGGAGAACGCCTGGTCGGGTCGTCTCTCGAGCTCGGTGGCAAGAACGCGATGCTCGTACTCGACGACGCCGACCTCGATCGTGCAGCAGAGGGAGCGGCGCGGGCCTGCTTCGCCAACGCCGGACAGCTCTGCATCTCGATCGAGCGTCTCTACGTCTCCGAGTCCGTCCGCGACGCATTCGTGGACCGGTTCGTCGAACGGTCCCGTGGGTTGCGGATCGGCGCAGCCTTCGACTACACGTGTGACATCGGTTCGCTGGTGTCGGAGGCCCAACTGGGCAAGGTCGTCCGACACGTCGAGGACGCTGTTGCCCAGGGAGCGCGAGTCCTGACCGGCGGTAATCCACGCCCGGACCTGGGACCCTGGTTCTTCGAGCCGACCGTCGTCGACGGCGTACGTCCCGGGATGCTGGTCGCCGACGAGGAGACGTTCGGTCCAGTCGTGGCCGTCTACCCGGTTCCCGACGACGATGCGGCGGTGGCGGCTGCCAACGACACTCCCTACGGCCTCAATGCCAGCGTGTGGACTCGCGACCACGGCCGTGGGGTACGGATCGCAAAGCGGCTGCGAGCGGGCTCGGTCAACGTCAACGAGGGCTACGCGGCCGCCTGGGGCAGCCACGACCTGCCGGCCGGTGGCATGAAGGCCTCCGGCCTGGGCCGGCGACACGGCCGCGAGGGCATCCTGCGCTACACGGAGACCCAGTCGATCGCGGTGCAACGCGTGCACGGCATCGCCCCACTGGGCGACATGAGCTTCGACCGTTTCGCCGCCTCCATGACCCGAGGGTTGCGCGCCATGCGCCGCACCGGCCGCCCCTGACCCGTCGCCGAATCCGATGATGACCGTGCTCAGCGCTCGGCGGGCTCCGGCAGGCCGTGGCACGAGTCCCAGAGGGCCGCACAGGCCCCGCGTTCGGCGACGGACGTCGGGCCACAGTACGAACCGTTTGCCATGATCGCGCACACCGTCTATCGGTTCGCCGGTCCCGCGGTTTGATCACGTAAACCATGCTGGGCAGCGCATCACCAGGCATAGAACCCTGGTGAAGTGCGGCCCAGCATGGTTTACGTGATCAAACCCCTCCCGCGAAGTGGGCCAGTAGGCTCGGCCAGGTGCATGACAC
>JBKPCP010000055.1:0-8459 GCA_046727475.1 Actinomycetota bacterium
GACCTGGGCCGCGTAGACCAGGCCGGCTCCGAAGCCTATGAGCAGGGCCAGGTCGCCGCTCTTGGCTTGGCCCGTCTCGAGCAGGCGCTCGATCGCGAGCGGGATCGACGCTGCGGAGGTGTTGCCCTGCTCCACGATGTCACGGGCGGTCACGACCGACTCCGGCAACTTGAGAGCACGCGCCATGGCATCGGTGATCCGCATGTTGGCCTGGTGAGGGACGAACACGTCGAGGTCGTCGGGTGTGATGCCCGCGGCATCGATGGCCTCCTTGGCGACCTTGGCCATCTCGTAGACGGCCCAGCGGAAGACCGCGTTGCCCTCCATGGTCAGATGCGGGATCCGGGGACCGTCCGGGGCGAAGAGGGCCTCTCGCCACTCCTCGCGCTGGCGGATCAGGTCGAGGTGCTGGCCGTCCGAGCCCCAGACCACGGGGCCGATCGCCGGCACGTCGGACGGGCCAACGATGGCCGCGCCCGCGCCGTCGGCGAACAGGAAGGCGGTCGAGCGGTCGTACTGGTCGGTGAGGTCGGAGAGCCTCTCCACGCCGATGACCAGCACATGGCCGGCCGTGCCCCCGCGCACCATGTCGGCGGCCAGCGAGACGCCGTAGCAGAACCCGGCGCACGCCGCCGAGATGTCGAATGCCGCGGCGCGGCTGGTGCCGATCTTGTGGGCGATCTCGGCTGCCGCCGATGGCGTCTGGTAGAGGTGCGTCACGGTCGCGACGATGACGCAGTCGACCTGGTCCGGCGTCACCCCGGCATGGGCCAGCGCCTTGCCGGCAGCGGAGAGGCTCATCGCGACGACGCTCTCCTCCTCGTTGGCCCAGCGCCTGCTGGCGATGCCGGACCTGCTGCGGATCCACTCGTCGGAGGAGTCGATCTGGGCGATGATCTCGGCGTTGGGCACCACGCGAGCCGGCCGGTAGCCGCCGATGCCGAGGATCTTTGCCTCGCGGGTCCGCTGGTTCGTACGAATCGTCGCGCTCATGCGCCCACCGCTTCCTGATGCGCTTCCTGGTGCGATTCCGGATGGAGCCGGACGAGCGGCTGGCCGGGCGCGACCGGGTCACCGTCCTCCACGAGCCACTCGATCACCGTGCCGCCGTGCGCCGCCGTGACGTCGAGGGAGTCGCGCAGGGAGTTGACCGTGCCGACCAGATCACCCGCGCCGAGCCTGGCGCCGACGCCGACGCCTGCCGCGGTGAACGTGCCCTTCATCGGCGCGACGACCAGCCGCCAGGTCGGGTGGGCGTTCATCTGGCTGGCCTGACCGTGCGCCTCGACGAAGGCGCGGGCGTCGTCGAGCTGGTCGGGGGTCTTGAGCGCGAACGTCTCGACGCCGGGCATCGCCCGCTTGGCAAGGCCGGTCAGCGTGCCCGCGGGCGGCACCTCCAGCAGCCCGGTGACGCCGAGGTCGGTCATGGTCTGCTGGCACAGATCCCATCGCGCGGGGTTGGCGACCTGGCCCACCAGGCGGGCGAGAACGTCGCGGCCGTCGTGGACGACCCGGCCGTCCCGGTTGGACAGGAGCCGGGTGCGGGGGTCGTGGGTGCTGATGGCGCGGGCGTGCCGGCTCAGGATGTCGACGGCCGGTGCCATGTGCCGAGTGTGGAAGGCGCCGGCAACGGAGAGCGGGCGCAGCCGCGCGCCGTCAGGCGGCTCGGCAGCCAGCGCCTCGAGTTGGTCGAGCGTTCCAGCCGCGACGATCTGGCCGCCGCCGTTGACGTGGGCGGGATCCAAGTGGTGCTTCTCCAGCGCGGCGAAGACGTCGTCGGGATCGCCGCCGAGAACCGCGGTCATGCCCGTGGGGGTCGCGGCGGATGCCTCGGCCATCGCGCGGCCCCGTTCGCGGGCGAAGACCATGGCCTGCTCGGCGGTGATGACGCGTACGCCGGCGGCAGCGGTGATCTCACCGACGCTGTGGCCTGCGGCAACGCCCACCTTGCCGAAGGCGTCACCGGGCTGAGGGAAGAGCGTCAGCGCACCGAGCATGCCTGCGGCGACGAGCAGGGGCTGAGCGACGGCGGTGTCGCGGATCGTTTCGGCGTCGGCCTGCGTGCCGTAGTGGGCGAGGTCGATCCCGGCCACGGCGGAGAGCCAGTGGATCCGGGCCTCGAACAGGGGATCATCCAGCCACGGCGCGAGGAAACCGGGTGTCTGAGCCCCTTGACCCGGAGCAACGATGGCCAGCACCTCTCTAGCGTCGTGGCTACCGACCCATATGGTCGCCGACACCAGTCACAAGGTCGTTGTGCCAACGTTGGAGGGTTCTCACAATTGCCAGGGTTGCGTCAGGCCCTGGTCGAGGGCGGGAACAGACGCCCCAGGGTGAGGGCGAGACGCAGGGTGTAGGCGTCGCGCGGATTCGCCGGGGTCAGCCCCGAGAGCTCGACCACCCGGCGCAGCCGATAGCGCACGGTGTTCGGGTGCACGAACAGCAGCCGCGCCGCGGCCTCGACGGAGCTGCCGCTCTCGAGGTAGGCGGCCAGCGTGTCGATCACCACCGGTCCGCTCTCGGCGATCGGCTCGTACACGTGGGCCACCAGGGCGCGCCGGGCATGGCCGTCGCCGGCGAGGGCGCGTTCCGGCAGGAGTGCGTCGGCACTGACCGGGCGGGGGGCGTCGGGCCACGCGTCGGCCGCTCGGAGTCCGGCGACCGCGGCCCGCGCGGACGTTGCGGCTGCGGCCAGGTCGGGAACCAACGGTCCGGCCACGACCGGTCCGGGACCGAAGTGACCAGCCACGGAGGCGGCCGCCTTCTCCGGGTCGTCGACGCCGCCGAGGACAACGACCAGCCGGTCCCCCTGGACGCCCGTGAGCACGTCGTGCCCTGCCTGGCGGGCTGTACGTCGCAATGCGTCGACGACGGCTTCGTCGTCACCGGACGGCGTGCGACCCACGGTGACGGTGACACCGCTCTGGGCCGTCCAGCCCAATGCCGCGGCCCGGGAGCGCACCTCCTCGTCGGTTTCCCCTCGCAGCAGGGAGTCCACGACCAGGGCTTCCAGGCGGGCGTCCCAGGCGCCGCGTGACTCGGCTGCACGGGCATACACCTCGGCCGCCGCGAACGCGACCTCTCGTGAGTACCGGAGCACTCCTTCCCGGACGCCGGGGACGTCGGCGTCGTCGACGACGTCGGTCACGGTCTGCTCGACGACGTCGATGGCGACGCGCACCATCTCGACGGTCTGCTCGAGGCTGATCGCCCGGGTCAGCTCCCGGGGTGCGGTGCCGAAGACGTCGGCTGTGACCGTGGGCCCTTCGTCGCCCGGGTTGCGGTACCAGTCGACGAATGCGGCGATGCCGGCCTGGATGACCAGGCCGACCCAGGAACGCTCGTCCGGCGGCATGGCGCGGTACCAGGGCAGCCGCTCCTCCATGCGGGCGATCGAAGCGGTGGCCAGGGCCCCCGTCGCGCGCTCGAGCTGCCGGCCGGCGCGGTCCCTCGAGCCGGTTGCGGACGTCGTCGCCATGTCGGGCAGCGTACGCGCCGGAGAAGTGCTCGGACACCCACGAACTTGTCGTAGGGCTACAAGCGGGCTCGCTTCTCGCCGAGCCGCAGGAGAGCGCGTCGACGGTCACCTGCGACGTCGCAGCCACGAATGGACAGGGCCCGCCTGGTCCTCTGCCCAGCCGGTCGACTCAGACACCCGGCACGTCACCAGGTTCGGCTGCGCTCGACCAGGTCACGTCACCAGGTTCGGCTGCGCTCGACCAGGTCTCCATGCCTGGTGGAGCGCCGCTGCGGGTGGTTTACGTGATCAAACCCGGAGGTACAGGGTCAGGTTTCGCCGCCTGCCTCGGCGGCCGTGGTGGCGTTGACGTCGTCGAGCTTGTACTTGGCATGCGCCTTCCGCACGACGTCCCAGGCGACGTCGCCGCGGCGGGCCAGCAGCGTCAGCGCGGCGATCACGATCGACTGCGCGTCGACCTTGAAGTGCCGCCGTAGCGCCGCCCGGGTGTCTGACAGGCCGAAGCCGTCGGTACCCAGCGACATCCATTCCTGCGTGACGTAGGGCGCGATCTGGTCCTGTACCGCGCGCATGTAATCGCTGACGGCCACGACCGGGCCGGGCTGGTCGCGCAGGCGCTGGGTCACGTACGGAACCCGGGCCTCGCCGTCGGGATTCATCAGGTTCCACTCGTCGCAGGCCATGGCCTCACGACGTAGCTCGTTCCAGGACGTCGCCGACCACACATCGGCCGCCACCTGCCACTCCTCGGCGAGCCGCTGCTGGGCCTCCAGCGCCCAGTTCACCGCGACACCGGAGGAGAGGATCTGAGCGTGCGGGACCCTGTCACCGGGACCGACCTCCATCGGCCGGTACCGGTACAGCCCCTTGAGCAGGCCGTCGACGTCGAGGTTGTCCGGCTCGGCCGGCTGAGCGTACGGCTCGTTGTAGACCGTCAGGTAGTAGTAGACGTTCTCGGGGTCGTCGCCGTACATGCGCCGCAGCCCGTCGCGAACGATGTGTCCGAGCTCGAAGCCGTACGCCGCGTCGTAGTGCACGACCGCGGGGTTCGTGGCGGCGAGGAGGACCGAGTGCCCGTCCTCGTGTTGCAGGCCTTCGCCGTTGAGCGTGGTCCGACCGGCCGTCGCGCCCAGGATGAAGCCGCGGGCCATCTGGTCGGCTGCGGCCCAGAACCCGTCGCCGGTGCGCTGGAACCCGAACATCGAGTAGAAGATGTAGATGGGGATCATCGGCAGGTTGTGCGTGGCATACGACGAGCCGACCGCCGTCCACGACGCCACCGAGCCGGCCTCGTTGATCCCTTCGTGCAGGATCTGGCCCTTGGTGTCCTCCTTGTACGAGAGGAACAGCTCGCGGTCGACCGAGGTGTAGTTCTGGCCGTGCGGCGAGTAGATCTTCAGCGTCGGGAACAGGGAGTCCATCCCGAATGTGCGGGCTTCGTCGGGGATGATCGGCACGATCCGTGGGCCGATCTCCGGGTCCTTGATCAGGTCCTTGAACAGGCGTACGCATGCCATCGTCGTGGCGACGGCTTGCTTGCCGGAACCACGCCTGACGACGTCGTAGACCTTGTCCCCGGGTAGCACCAGTGGCGTGGCCTTGCCGTGCCGCTCGGGCAAGAAGCCGCCGAGCTGGCGGCGCCGCTCCACCAGGTACGCGTACTCCTCGGACTCGGTGCCCGGGTGGAAGTACGGGGGCATCTTCGCGTCGAGGGCGTCGTCGGGGATCTCCAGGTGAAGCGTGTCGCGGAAGCCCTTGAGGTCATCGAGCGTCAGCTTCTTCATCTGGTGCGTAGCGTTGCGGCCCTCGAAGTGTGACCCCAGGGTCCAGCCTTTGATCGTCTTGGCCAAGATCACCGTCGGTTGTCCGGTGTGCTCGACCGCCGCCTGGTAGGCGGCGTACATCTTGCGGTAGTCGTGGCCGCCGCGCTTCAGCCCCCAGATCTCGTCGTCGGTGAGGTGCTCGACCATCTTGGCTGTGCGGGGATCGCGGCCGAAGAAGTGTTCGCGGACGTAGGCACCCGACTCGGCCTTGTAGGTCTGGTAGTCACCGTCGGGCGTGACGTTCATCAGGTTGACCAGGGCACCGTCGGCATCCGCAGCGAGCAGTGGGTCCCATTCCCGGCCCCAGACCACCTTGATGACGTTCCAGCCCGCGCCGCGGAACAGCGCCTCCAGCTCCTGGATGATCTTGCCGTTGCCGCGGACCGGTCCGTCGAGGCGCTGGAGATTGCAGTTGACGACGAACGTCAGGTTGTCGAGCTCCTCGCGGGCGGCCGCGCCGATCGCGCCGATGCTCTCGGGTTCGTCCATCTCGCCGTCGCCGAGGAAGGCCCACACCCGCTGCTCGCTGGTGTCCTTGAGACCCCGGTTGTGCAGGTAGCGGTTGAACCGGGCCTGATAGATCGCGTTGATCGGACCGAGGCCCATCGACACCGTGGGGAACTCCCAGAAGTCCGGCATGAGCCGGGGATGGGGGTACGACGGCAGGCCGCCCCCCATGCCAGCGTGCGAGAGCTCCTGGCGGAACCCGTCGAGCTGGTTCTCGGTCAGCCGGCCCTCGAGGTAGGCCCGCGCGTACATGCCGGGGGAGGCGTGCCCCTGGAAGAAGATCTGGTCGCCGCCGCCGGGGTGGTTCTTGCCCCGGAAGAAGTGATTGAAGCCCACCTCGTAGAGGCTGGCGGACGAGGCATAGGTGGAGATGTGGCCGCCTACGCCGATGCCGGGGCGCTGGGCGCGGTGCACCATGATCGCGGCGTTCCAGCGCACGAAGCGACGGATCCCGCGCTCGAGCTGCTCGTCGCCCGGGAACCAGGGCTCGGCCTCCGGCGGGATCGTGTTGATGTAGTCGGTGCTGCGCAGGCTCGGGACACCCACTTGCCGTTCACGTGCGCGCTGCAGCATCGCGAGCATGAGGTACCGAGCCCGGTGCCGGCCCCCGTTCTCGACCACGGCGTCGAGCGATTCGAGCCACTCCTGGGTCTCGTCGGGATCGATATCCGGCAACTGGCTGGGTAGGCCGTTGCTGATGATCGGGGAGCGGTCTGCTGCCACGACGGTCCTTAGGGCTCGGGGACGCTGGCGTCGGCGTCGCACTTGCGGGGGTCGCCGCCTCCATCCTCCCCCGCCGGAGGCGGTGCCGTCACGTCGGGGGGCTTTATCTCTGGGCCCGCGAGCGGCAGGCTTGGAGCATGCCGCGAGAGTGGAGGTGAACCCATGCACGCGCAGGTGGGTGACCGGCTGCACGTCCACGGCCGGGCCGTCGGCACCGCTGATCGGGTTGGGGAGATCGTCGAGGTTCGGGGCGGCAAAGGCGGTCCGCCCTACCTCGTCCGGTTCGACGACGGCCACGAGGGACTCGTGTTTCCGGGCCCGGACGCGACCGTCGAGCCCGCGCCCGAGACCAACTAGGCCGAGACCTCTATGGTCATCGTGACGGCGGTTCGCTTGCGCAAGGTGCCGCCCCTTGGGTGGACTACGCCCACGGCCCCGCGAGCGCGGGGGTAGAGCGATGACGGGAGGACATCCGGTGGGCCAGACCGCGGGCCACTCTGACCAGCGCGATAGTCCGGCGCATCGGCTCGGGCTTCGGTCCGGCCAGATCGTCCAGGAGCTCGGCTGGGACGAGGACTGCGACGACGACCTTCGCGCCGACGTCGAAGATGTGACGGGCTCCGAGCTGGTCGAGGACGATCTCGGCGACGTCGCCGATGTCGTCCTGCTGTGGTGGCGCGACGGCGACGGCGACCTCGTCGACGCGCTCGTGGACGCCAAGACCGACCTAACCGAGGGCGGCGTGGTCTGGCTGCTGACTCCGAAGGTCGGCCGCGACGGGCACGTCGACCCCAGCGACGTCACCGACGCCGCGCCCACCGCCGGACTGTCAACCACAACCACCGTGTCGGCCGCCGCCGACTGGTCGGGAACCAAGCTCGTCGCGCCGAAGAGTGCCCGCGCCGCGCGGCGGTGAACACCCCACGGGGTGGGTGGCCGACCTGGGAGCCGAGATCCGTGGGCGAGGTAGCCTGAGCGTCCTCGTCGGGGGCGCATAGCTCAGCGGAAGAGCACCCGCCTTACAAGCGGGGGGTCACAGGTTCGATCCCTGTTGCGCCCACCACCTGCGGAAATGCGTGTCATGCATTGACGACAACGCTCAGCCAACCCATAATCAGCCCTGTGTCCGACGCCTTCAACGGGCTGCTGGCCAGCTTCCAGCTCGCGCTCGAAGCCGAGGGGAAGTCCCCGAAGACGGTGGAGAACTACACCTACGCCGTCACCCAGTTCACCGATCACCTGCGTGACCGAGGTCTCGTCGATGATGCTGCGACGGTGACGGCGGGCGACGTGCGCCGCTGGCTCACCGACCTCCAAGGCACAGTCGCCCCGTCCACCGAGTACCGCAACTACTCCGGGCTGCGCCAGTTCTTCCGCTGGTGCGTCGCCGAGGGCGAGCTCGACGCGTCGCCGATGGTGAACGTCCGCCCGCCGAAGGTGCCCGAGCCACGCACTGAGATGCTGACCGCCGACCAGATGCGGGCGCTGCTCGCCGACTGCTCCGGCCGCGACCTCGTCGCCCGCCGCGACACCGCGATCATCCTGCTGTTCGCTGACACCGGGATCCGGCTGTCCGAGCTGGCCAACCTCACTGTCGGCGACCTCGACCTCCGCGGCCGCGTCGCGCACGTGGTCGGCAAAGGTCGTCGACCGCGGACGGTGCCGTTCGGCGCACGCACCGCCCAGGCCCTAGATCGGTATCTGCGGCTGCGCCGCCAGCACGCACGATCGGACCGACCGAACCTGTGGCTGGGGGAGAAGAACCGCCCGCCGCTCACAGTCGAGGGCATCAAGCAGATGCTGCACCGCCGCGGCGAGTCCATCGGCGTCCGGGTGCACGCCCACATGTTCAGGCACGGGTTCGCCGACGCCTGGTTGAAGGCCGGCGGCGCCGAGGGCGACCTACAGGAACTGGCCGGCTGGAAGTC
>JBKPCP010000056.1:0-6935 GCA_046727475.1 Actinomycetota bacterium
CTACGTGACCGCGTCGTGGCGCGCGCCAACGTCGAGCCCGACGAGACCATCAGGATCGAGCGGCTGCGGCCACTGTCGCTGCTCACCGGCGTCGGCGCCGTCGCCGCGGTCTACCTCGTCGGCACGCAGCTCACCGACGTCCCGTTCGCCGGGCTGATCTCGCGGATCCAGTGGACGTGGGTACCGGTCGCCGTGGTGTCCATGGTCGTCAGCTTCGTCGGTGCGACCTGGGCGTTGCTCGGATTCGTCCCCGAGCGCATCCCGTTCTGGCGGACATTCTGCGCGCAGGTCTCGCTCGGATTCGTCCGCCTCGTCGCGCCCGCCACCGTGGGTACCGCAGCGATCAACATCCGGCTGTTGACGAAGGCCGGTGTGGCCGGCCCACTCGCGACCGCGAGCGTGGCAGCCAATCAGGTGGGCAACGTCGCCGTCTCCATCCCGTTGATCGTCGTGCTGGGCCTGGCCACCGGATCAAGCGTCGCGGCGAGTCTCGAGCCGTCGCCTACCATGCTCGCCGTCATCGGCGCGATCGTGCTGCTCGCGGCGCTGCTGCTCCTGGTGGCGCCGATCAGGGCGCGCGCCCTGGCGAGCTGGAAGGAGTTCGCCCGGCGCGGTCTTCCCCGGCTGCTGGACGTCCTGGGCAACCCGCGCAAGCTGGCGGAGGCCCTCGGCGGCATCGTTCTCCAGGCCACGGCACTCGTCTTCTGCTTCTACGCGTGCCTGCAGGCGATGGGCGCCACCGTCAACATCGCCGCGCTTGCGGTGGTGCAACTGGTCGGCAACACCGTCGGGACGGCCGTTCCGACGCCGGGCGGCCTGGGTGCGGTCGAGGCTGCGCTCACGGCGGGGGTGACTGCCATCGGGGTCAGCACCGGCGTGGCCGTCTCGTCGGTCCTGCTGTTCCGACTCGTGTCGTTCTGGCTGCCCATCCTGCCCGGCTGGATCATGTGGACGCAGATGCAGAAGCGCAACCTGCTCTAGCCCCGCCAACCGCAACGTGCGGACGTCCTCAGTACGAGGGCTGGCTGGGGTCGATCTGGTTGACCCAGGCGGACACGCCGCCGCCGACGTGTACTGCATCGGCATAGCCGGCGCCCTTCACGACGGCCAGCGCCTCGGCCGAGCGGCCCCCCGTCTTGCAGTGCAGGATCACCTGCTTGTCCGACGGCAGCTTCTCCAGGGCGTCCCCGGTGAGGAACTCGCCCTTCGGGATGAGCACGGCACCCGGGATGCGGTTGATCTCGTACTCGTTCGGCTCGCGTACGTCGACGAGCATGAAGTCGCGGTCGCCGCGCTCACGGTCGGTGAGCCACTCGGCGAGCGTGCGGACCGAGATCGTCGAGTCGACGGCGGCCTCCGCGGCCTCATCGCTGATCGCGCCGCAGAACGCCTCGTAGTCGACCAGTTCGGTCACGGTCGGATTCTTGCCGCAGATCGCGCACTCCGGGTCCTTGCGGACGTTGACCGTGCGGAAGGACATCTCCAGCGCGTCGTAGACCATGAGCCGCCCGAGCAGCGGCTCGCCGACGCCGGTCAGCAGCTTGATCGCCTCTGTGACCTGGATGGAGCCGACGGACGCGCAGAGCACGCCCAGCACGCCACCCTCGGCGCAGGACGGGACCATGCCCGGCGGCGGCGGCTCGGGGTAGAGGCAGCGGTAGCAGGGACCGTGCTCCGCCCAGAACACCGACGCTTGCCCGTCGAAGCGGTAGATCGAACCCCAGACGTACGGCTTGCCGAGGAGCACCGCAGCGTCGTTGACCAGGTAGCGCGTCGCGAAGTTGTCGGTGCCGTCGACGATCAGGTCGTAACCGGCGAAGATCTCCATCACGTTGTCGTTGTCGAGGCGTTCGGAGTGCACGACGACGTTCACGTACGGGTTGATCTCCTCGACGCTCGCCTTCGCCGACAGCGCCTTCGGTGTGCCGATGTCGGATTGGCCGTGGATCACCTGGCGCTGCAGGTTGGACTCGTCGACGACGTCGAAGTCGATGATGCCGAGTGTGCCGACGCCGGCGGCGGCCAGGTACATCAGCGCGGGCGAGCCCAGGCCACCGGCTCCGATGACCAGGACCCGGGCGTTCTTGAGGCGCTTCTGGCCGGCCATCCCGACATCGGGAATGATCAGGTGCCGAGAGTATCGGCGCACCTCGTCGACGCTCAGGTCGGTAGCGGGCTCGACCAGGGGGTGCAGCGACACGTCGTTCTCCGTAGCGAGTGTTGTGCCTTCGAACTGGGCAACGGTGCCATCCTGCCGCAGATTCCCGGCGCGACCGTCCACGCCCTAGGACATTCGACCGGATACGCGTCGGTCCACCGTCGCGGATCGTTCGATCAAACGGCCCGCAGTAGGCTCGGTCCCTGCCATCGTGCTCGACTCGGCGCTCGAGGAGGTTGTGCCATGTCCGAGGGCGACATCCGCGCCGACGACCCCGCCGACATCTGGACACCCGACGCCGACCAGGCCGATCAGGTGGCCGACGACGCTCCGGAGGCCGACGCGGTCGAGCAGCGGCAGGACATCGTGGAACGCGAAGCCGGCGAGCTGCCGGATGTGCCCGACGACGTCGATCCGGCCGATGCGACCGAGCAGCACAGGGTGGTCGACTTCGACGAGGACGACTACCGCTGAGGAGTGCCGTGACGAGCGAGCCCGACCCGCCCGCCAGAGGCGTACGCCTGCCGCGCATCGCACGACGGGCCCAGCTGCTTCGGGCCGCGCGTGACGTCTTCGTCGCGAACGGATACCACGCGGCTGCCATGGACGAGATCGCCGACCGCGCAAGGGTCAGCAAGCCGGTGCTCTACCAGCATTTCCCCGGCAAACTCGACCTCTACCTGGCCCTGCTCGACGACAGCGGAGAGCAGCTGCTGGCCAGGCTGCACGCGGCGCTGCGCTCTACCGACGACAACAAGGAGCGCGTCAGCGCAACGGTGGCCGCATACTTCGCGTTCGTCGACGATCCTGCGGGCACCTACCGCCTGCTGTTCGAGTCCGACCTCACCAACGAGAACGCCGTCCGGGAACGCCTGGAACGGCTCAACGCCGCATGCGCCGACGAGATCGCGAAGATCATCGCCGAGGACACGGGACTCTCCGTCGAAGAGTCCACCCTGCTCGCGATCGGGCTGGTCGGTGTCGCCCAGGTGGCGGCCCGGTACTGGCTCGACGCGCAGGGCTCGATCCCACGCGACGCCGCCGCAGAGCTGGTCGCGACGCTGGGCTGGCGCGGCATCCGGGGCTTCCCGAAGCGCGACGACGCCGGCTGAGAAGGCCGGCCGCGCCGCTGCTTCGGCTGTCCCTGGCGTTCGCCGACGGCGCATCCCACTCGGACCGTCCGATGCTTCGCCCTCGACTAGCCTGGCAGGCCGAGGAACGAACAGGGGCGCGACGAGTGCCCGCGAGCACCGAAGGGGTGACCGTGGAGGTCAAGATCGGCGTTCACAACGCCACACGCGAGCTCGTCCTGGAGAGCTCGCAGACTCCCGAAGAGGTCGAGAAGGCCGTCTTCGACGCCTTGAGCGGCAAGGGCGGTGTCCTGGACCTCACCGACGAACGCGGTCGCCGAGTCATCGTTCTCACCGCACACCTGACGTACGTCGAGATCGGCGAGCCAGTCGAGCGCCGCGTCGGATTCGGCGCGCTCTAGAAGACACGCCGACCCGCAACTCCGATGTTGCCTGGCGCGACGGGCGCAGACACGGCAGTCTGTACCCGCAGCTCGTCCCGTCAGTCGAAGCTCAGAGAGGCAGCACCGTGGAGATCAGCGGAATCTTCTCAGCCCTCATCGTCGGCCTCATCATCGGCGCGCTCGGGCGCCTCGTCGTTCCGGGCAAGCAGAACATCCCCATCTGGCTGACGATTCTGATCGGGATCGTGGCCGCCTTCGTCGGCACGTTCATCGTGCAGGGGCTCAGGGACACCGACGGCTTCGACTGGATCGAGACCATCGTCCAGGTCGTTCTCGCTGCCGTCGCCGTGTACGGCGTCAGCCAGATGCGGAGCCGTGGAGGCACGGCAGCTCCCTGACGCATCGTTCGACCTCGAGGATCGAGCCCGGGCCTGCGGCCGTGACGGCCGCAGGCCCGGGTTGATCGTCTAGGAGGTCAGGCCCAGCGCGTCCATGCGCTTGGCGTGGTCCTCCGTGATTCGCGCGAACACGTGCCCGATCGCCGCGAGGTCCATGCCCGGACGGTCGACGCCACCAGCGATCAGCGCCGAGAGCGAATCACGCTCGGCGGCCACGCGCTGCGCCTGGGACAACGCCTCGCCCACGAGTCGCCGCCCCCACAACGCCAGCCGGCCGGACACCCGCGGATCGGCCTCGATCGCCGCCCGGACGCGGTCGACAGCGAAGTCGGCATGCCCCGTGTCGGCCAGCACGTCGAGCACGAGCACGCGGGTGTCCTCGTCCAGATAGGCGGCCACCTCGCGGTAGAAGTCCGTGGCGATTCCGTCACCGACGTAGGCCTTGACCAGGCCCTCGAGCCAGTCGGATGGCGCCGTGTGGTCGTGGAACGCCTCCAGCGGCTCCTGGAACGGTGCCATCGCCAGGTCGGTGTCCACGCCGAGCTCCGCGAGCCGGTCCCGGAGCCGCTCGAAATGGTGGAACTCGGCAACCGCCATCGCCGCCAAGGCGGCCTTGTCCGCCAGTGTCGGCGCCATTTCCGCATCCGCGGCCAGCCGCTCGAACGCAGTCAGCTCGCCGAGGCTGAGCACGCCCAGCAGGTCGATCACAGCCGCCCGGTATCCCGGGTCGTCGAGCGCGGCCGGCTGGTCGGACGAGGAATCGCTCATGCCGCGCACGATATCCCCGCTCATCGACGTCCCGCTCCACGTCGGGCCTCCGGCGCCGTCGCCGGGCGGTCCCGGATCGGCGACACGTTTGTCACCGCGCCGGGGCGTGGTAAGAGGAGGCCGTGCGACATCTACGACGCTGGGGCGCTGTCTACGTGCTGTTGGTGCTCTTCCTCGGCTCCTGGGTCGGGCACTTCTTCGCGGAGCTCGCGGAGTTCACCGCCGACCAGGAGCAACACGGACAGGAGTTCGCCTGGTCGGACTACTTGCCGGTCTTCACGGCCTCCACGCTGGAGAACTGGCAGAGCGAGTGGCTCCAGCTCGTCTTCCAGGCAATTCTGCTGCTCGGTGCCAAGCATCTGATCTTCAAGGTGGACGCCGAGGACCAGGAGCGACTCGAGCAAAAGATCGACGAGATCCGCGGCCGGCTGGGCATCGAGAAGGAACCCTCGTCCGACAGTCCCTGAGTGCGAAGATCAACGGGGTTTTGGGCGCCGACCCAGGTACAGTTGACGGCGTATGTACAGGCGTCCGGGTGAAACGGGCGCCCCTCGAGGACAGTCCCCGGCGTCCGCGGCCCCGCGGCGAGGCCCCGCCACCACGGCGAGTCGAGCCCCGCGGTGCGGCGACGAATGGCGGTCGCTCGAGGCCCCCGACGACCGAAGAGGCGAACCGCCCTGACCACCTTCCGGGACCTTGGAGTCCTGCACCCCATCGCCGACGCCCTCGAGCGCGTCGGCATCACCGAACCCTTCCCGATCCAGGAGATGACACTTCCGGTCGCGCTCATGGGCAGCGACGTGATCGGCCAGGCACGGACCGGCACCGGCAAGACCTTCGCGTTCGGTGTGCCGCTGCTCCAGCGCATCGTGGCACCGACCGACCGCGAGTACGACCAGGCGGCCGACCCGGGCAAGCCCCAGGCACTGGTAGTCGTCCCCACCCGCGAACTGGCCCTCCAGGTGACCGCCGACCTGAAGACCGCATCGACAGTGCGCGGCGTGCGCATGCTGACCGTCTACGGCGGTCGCGCGTACGAGCCGCAGATCGAGGCGCTGCGGACCGGTGTCGACGTCGTCGTCGGCACGCCCGGCCGGCTGCTCGATCTGGCCGGACAGCGCCATCTCGACCTCGGCCACGTCAAGGTGCTCGTGCTCGACGAGGCCGACGAGATGCTCGACCTCGGCTTTCTGCCCGACGTCGAGATGCTCGTCGCGCAGACGCCGGAGTTGCGCCAGACGATGCTGTTCTCGGCCACCATGCCCGCGGCCGTCGTCACCCTGGCCCGGCGGTACATGCGACACCCGCTCAACGTGCGCGCCGAGTCGCCGGACGAGACGCAGACCGTGCCCGCGACCGCTCAGTTCGTGTACCGCGCCCACACGCTGGACAAGGACGAGATCATCGCCCGGCTGCTGCAGGCCGAAGGCCGCGGGCTGACCATGATCTTCTGCAAAACCAAGCGGCAGACGCAGCGGATCGCCGACGAGCTTGCATCGCGCGGATTCGCGGTCGCCGCCGTCCACGGTGATCTCGGCCAAGGCGCGCGGGAACAGGCCCTTCGGGCCTTCCGCAACGGCAAGGTCGACGTGCTCGTCGCTACCGACGTTGCCGCCCGCGGTATCGACGTCGAAGGCGTGACACATGTCGTCAACGTGGCCTGCCCGGAGGACGAGAAGACCTACCTGCACCGAATCGGACGCACGGGCCGCGCGGGTGCCTCCGGCGTCGCCGTCACCCTGGTCGACTGGGACGACGTCCCACGGTGGAAGATGATCAACAGGCTCCTCGATCTGCCATTCGACGAGCCGGTCGAGACGTATTCCGCCAGCGAACACCTGTTTCACGACCTCGGCATCCCACCGGGCACGACCGGTCGGCTTCCCGAGGCCGCCCAGACCCGCGCCGGGCTGGCAGCCGAAGATGTCGAGGACCTCGGCGAGACCGGCCGCGGTCGCCCAGGCCGACCGAGCCGGAGCCGTAGCGGTGGACGGGACCGCGGTGGGACTCGGAGCGCTGGTCGTGACCAAGGTGCCCGCGGCGCCGGCCACGGGCAGCGGCGTCCCGGCCGACCGGACCGCTCCGAGCGTGACAGCGACGCCGATGCCGCGTTCGCCGGAGAGCGCCGGCCGCGACG
>JBKPCP010000057.1:0-12430 GCA_046727475.1 Actinomycetota bacterium
GCGGCGGCCTGTGTACGAAGAGATCCGACCTCGCCGGTCTGTGGGCGGCGGTGCGATCCTCGGCCGGGCGGAGCCAGCACGCGGCGACCGCTCTGCGGCCCCGGACGAGGCGTGAACTGGTCGTGATCGTCGTCCCTCCCGTACACTGGCCGATGGCCTGGATCGGATCAGGTCACATTTCGCGCGTCCCGCGCACGGTCACACTCTCGGTCCCCGGCTCGCCGGGGTGGGTGACGACCAGGGGCGCCAGGCGCGGCGGTCATCGGGATCGCCGCGGACAACCGGACGACGCGCTCGCCTGTTCGGCGGCGCGGGAGGAGGTAGGCGCGGCCATGGCCGTCGTCACCATGAAGCAGCTGCTCGAGAGCGGCGTCCACTTCGGGCACCAGACCCGCCGCTGGAACCCGAAGATGAAGCGGTTCATCTTCACCGAGCGCAACGGCATCTACATCATCGATCTGCAGCAGTCGCTGTCCTACATCGACCGCGCGTACGAGTTCGTCAAGGAGACCGTCGCACACGGCGGCTCGGTGCTGTTCGTCGGCACCAAGAAGCAGGCACAGGAGGCCGTGCGCGAGCAGGCCACCCGGGTCGGCATGCCGTACGTGACCGAGCGCTGGCTCGGCGGCATGCTCACCAACTTCCAGACCGTGCACAAGCGCCTGCAGCGGCTCAAGGAGCTCGAGGAGCTCGATTTCGACGACGCCGGCACTTCCGGCCTCACCAAGAAAGAGCTCCTCATGCGCAAGCGTGAGATGGAGAAGCTGCAGCGCAGCCTCGGCGGAGTCCGCGACATGGCCCGGGTCCCGAGCGCGGTGTGGATCGTCGACACCAAGAAGGAGCACCTCGCCGTCGACGAGGCTCGCAAGCTCAACATCCCGATCGTCGCGATCCTCGACACCAACTGCGACCCCGACGAGGTCACCTACCCGATCCCGGGCAACGACGACGCGATCCGCGCCGTCACGCTGCTGACCCGGGTCGTCGCCGATGCGGTCGCCGACGGGCTGATGGCCCGGGCCGGCCAGGCGACGGGCGACGAGACGGCCGGCGCCGAGCTGGCCGGCGACGAGCCGTTGGCCGAGTGGGAGAAGGAGCTACTGGCCGGCCAGCCCGGCCAGGCTTCGGTCACCGACGAGGCCGGGGCTGTCGCCGACGCCACTCCGGGTGCTCCGCCGGTCGATGCCGAGGCTGCGGCCGAGGTCGCCGACGAGGCCGGCTCTCCGACGAGCGACCAGGTTGGTGCCGCCAGTTCCGACGAGGCGAACGCCCCAGCCACGGACGGCTCGGACGTCGCAGCGGAGTCGACAGAGGCGCAGCAGGCCTGACGCGGGTGGCGGTCCCACCGCGTATCACCGAGCCGCTGCACCACCGGTACACGAGCGCACCACAGCCGAGAGAGAGCGAGAAATGCCGAACTTCACCGCCGTAGACGTCAAGCGGCTTCGCGATGCCACAGGCGCCGGGATGATGGACGCGAAGAAGGCACTGGAGGAGACCGACGGCGACTTCGACCACGCCGCTGAGGTTCTGCGGATCAAGGGCGCTGCGAAGGCCGCCAAGCGCGGTGCGGAGCGCACCGCCTCCAACGGTCTGGTCGCCGCCCAGGGGCCGGCCCTGCTGGAGCTCGCCTGCGAGACCGACTTCGTCGCGAAGGGTGCCGAATTCCAGAAGCTCGCGGACGAGGTCGTCGCGGTCGCGGCGGCCACCCGGCCGGCCGACGTCGACGCCCTCGGCGCCGCGACGCTCGCAGACGGCCGTACCGTCGCCGAGGCGGTCGAGTCGGCAGCCGCCGTCCTCGGCGAGAAGCTGGAACTGCGCCGCGTCGCCGTGTTCGACGGCGATGTCGTCACCTACCTGCACCGGCGCGCCAGTGACCTGCCCCCGCAGGTCGGCGTGCTCGTCGAGTACACCGGTGGCGATGCCGAGGCCGCTCGGGGTGCGGCGTTGCAGATCGCAGCCATGCGCCCGCAGTTCGTCGCGCGCGATGAGGTGCCGGCAGAGACGGTCGAGAACGAGCGGCGGATCGCCGAGGCGACGGCGCGCGAGGAGGGCAAGCCCGAGCAGGCGTTGCCCCGGATCGTCGAGGGCCGGGTCAACGCGTTCTTCAAGGACACCGTCCTGGTCGACCAGCCGTCGATCCAGGACCTGAAGAGGTCTGCCGGCGACGTGCTGGTCGAGGCGGGCGTCACCGTCACGCGGTTCGCTCGCTTCGAGGTCGGGCAGGCCTGATCGCCGTTCAACCGGCACACCGGGGCGGCCCGTCCCGGACGACGAGGGAGGTCGGCGCCGTGGCGGAACCGAGTGCGACCGAGGCGGATCCGCCTTCCTACCTGCCGGTCAACGGTCCCGCGCAGCGGGTGCTGCTGAAGCTGTCGGGTGAGGTGTTCGGCGGCGGCGCCGTCGGGGTGGACCCGACCGTCGTCCGCACGCTCGCCCGCCAGATCGCCGACGTCGTGCGCACGGGTGTCCAGGTGGCCATCGTGGTTGGCGGCGGCAACTTCTTCCGTGGCGCCGAGCTGCATCAATACGGGATGGACCGCGCCCGCGGGGACTACATGGGCATGCTCGGTACCGTCATGAACTGCCTCGCCCTGCAGGACTTCCTGGAGAAGGAGGGCGTCGACACCCGGGTGCAGACCGCCATCGCGATGGGTCAGGTCGCCGAGCCCTACATTCCACGCCGGGCGGCCCGCCACCTGGAGAAGGGCAGAGTCGTGATCTTCGGGGCCGGCGCCGGCATGCCGTACTTCACCACGGACACGGTGGCCGCACAGCGCGCGCTCGAGATCGGCTGCGACCGTCTGCTCATGGCGAAGAACCGCGTGGACGGCGTCTACGAGGCCGACCCGCGCATCGACCCGTCCGCACGCAAATACGCGACGATCAGTTACGCCGAGGTGCTGCGGCTTCGGCTTTCCGTCGCCGACCCGGCCGCGTTCAGCCTCTGCATGGACAACAAGCTGCCCATCGTCGTCTTCGGCCTCGGGGAGGACGGCAGCATCGCCCGGGCCATCCGCGGCGATGCGATCGGCACGCTGGTCGCCGCCGACCTGCCCACGACGCTTGCGGACGATCAGCCGCCCGACCCGCGCTGACCGGCCCCGTAGCTGTCCCCCCCGGCCGGTGCGGGGGTACGGTCACATCGCAACCACCACAGGCACGTCCCTAAGGAGTCACGGTGATCGACGACACCCTCCTCGAGGCCGAGGAGAAGATGGACAAGGCCGTGTCCGTCGCCAAGGAGGATTTCACCGCGATCCGGACCGGGCGGGCCCACCCCTCACTCTTCAACAAGATTCTCGTCGACTACTACGGCGCGCCGACTCCGCTCAACCAGCTCGCGTCGTTCCACGTCGCCGACGCGCGCATGATCACGGTCCAGCCGTACGACAAGGGTTCGATGGCGGCGATCGAGAAGGCGATCCGCGACTCCGACCTCGGCGTCAACCCCAACAACGACGGTCAGATCCTCCGGATCGTGCTGCCGC
This sequence comes from Actinomycetota bacterium, assembly GCA_046727475.1. Taxonomy (GTDB): domain Bacteria; phylum Actinomycetota; class Actinomycetes; order Jiangellales; family Jiangellaceae; genus DAIUDS01. The sequence goes on from JBKPCP010000057.1 coordinate 3,492, forward strand.
AGCTCACCGAGGAGCGGCGACGGGAGTACTCGAAGGTCGCCAGGCAGAAGGCCGAGGATGCCCGGGTCTCGATCCGGAACGTCCGGCGGCACGCCAAGGATGCGCTGGACAAGCTGGCCCGCGACGGCGAGGTGGGAGAAGACGACGTAACCCGCGCGGAGAAGCAGTTGGAGGCGCTCACCAAGTCCTACGTCGAGCAGGTCGACGAGCTGCTCAAGCACAAGGAATCCGAACTCCTCGAGGTCTGACTGGTGACGACCGACGGGCCGGAACCGGCGACCGCACCGGGACACGGCCGAGCCGGGCGGGATCTACGAGCAGCGTCGGCCGTCGGCCTCGGGCTGGCCGTGCTCGTGGTCGGCACCCTCTTCGTGTGGAAGCCCGCGTTCGTAGGCCTGGCCGTCGTCGCGATAGCCGTGGCGGTGTGGGAGCTCGGCCAGGCGCTGGTCGCCCGCGACATCAGGGTCCCGCTGGTTCCGGTCCTCCTCGGCTCGGTGCTGATGGTCGTGGGTGCGTACGTCGGCGGCTACCAGACGCTCGTCGTCGCACTTGGCCTCACCGTGGTCGCGGTGCTGGTCTGGCGACTCGGCGAGCGTGAGGACGGTTATGCCCGTGACGTGACGGCCGGAGTCTTCGTAGCGGTGTACGTGCCGTTCCAGGCCGGATTCGCGATGCTCCTGTTGCGCCCCGATGACGGGCCGTGGCGGGTTCTCGTCTGCATCCTCGTGGTGGCCGCGTCGGACACCGGGGGCTACATCGCGGGCGTCCTGACGGGGCGTCACCCGATGGCGCCCGCCGTCAGCCCGAAGAAGTCCTGGGAGGGACTCGGCGGGTCCGTCGTGGCGTGTGTCGCCGTGGGGGTATTGGCCGTACCGGTGCTCCTGGACGGCGGCTGGCTGGCGGGCGCGGCCTTGGGCGCAGCTGCCGTGGTGACGGCGACGCTGGGCGATCTCGGCGAGTCGATGATCAAGCGGGACCTCGGGATCAAGGACATGAGCACGCTCCTTCCCGGACACGGCGGGATCATGGACCGGCTCGACTCTCTGCTGCCGACGTTGCCGGTCGCCTGGATCGTGCTCACCGCATTGGTCCCGGTCTCCTGACCCCGACACGCGGCCGTGGGAGGATGGGCTCGCCATGCCGACCCCGGGCCAGCTGACCTTTGCGGTACCGCGCCGGTCGACGCCGCCGAGGCACCTCGCCGACCTCGTGCTCGCCGACCGCCGCACCGTGGTCGCGGAGCACGGCCATCAGCCGTTTCGGGCCGACCAGCTCTCGCGGCACTACTTCGGGCGGCATGTCTCGGCGTCGGAGGCCATGACCGACCTCCCAGCCGCCGCGCGCGACGCCCTGGCCATGGCGCTGCTTCCACCGCTCGTCACGCCCGTGCGACACCTGGAGACCGACGGAGGGACGACGCGCAAGACTCTGTGGCGGCTGTTCGACGGCGCGCTGGTGGAGAGCGTGCTCATGCGTTACGCGGGCAATGCTGGTGCCGAGGGACGCCGCCGCGACCGGGTGACGCTGTGCGTGTCCAGCCAAGCCGGCTGCGGCATGAACTGCCCGTTCTGCGCCACCGGCCAGGCCGGCCTCACTCGCAACATGTCGACAGCCGAGATCGTCGAGCAGGTCGTGGCCGGCGCCCGCATGCTCGACAGCGGCGACATCGCAGGCGGCCCCGGCCGGATCACCAACGTCGTCTTCATGGGAATGGGCGAGCCGCTGGCCAACTACCGGGCGGTGGTCGGGGCGGTCCGGCGGATGACCGACCCGGTCCCCGCAGGCCTCGGCATGAGCCAGCGTGGAGTGACGGTCTCGACCGTCGGCCTGGTGCCTGCCATCCACAGGCTGGCGTCCGAGGGGCTGGCGGTCACGCTCGCCGTGTCGTTGCACGCCCCCGACGACGCGCTGCGGGACGAGCTGGTGCCCGTGAACACGCGATGGAACGTGGGCGAGGTCCTCGATGCTGCCCGGCGCTATTTTGACCGGACTGGGCGCCGTGTCTCGATCGAGTACGCGCTGATCCGCGGCATCAACGACCACGCATGGCGGGCCGACCTGGTGGGCCGGCTGTTGACCGAGCGCGGCCGGGGTTGGGTGCACGTGAACCCGATCCCGCTCAACCCCACGCCAGGCTCGAAATGGACGGCATCACGACCCGATGTGCAGCAGGCGTTCGTCACCGCGCTGGAGGCGCATGGTATTCCTGTCAGTGTCCGCGATACGCGTGGCAGCGACATCGATGGGGCCTGTGGACAGCTAGCGGCGGTGGACGCTTAGGATTCACCAGCCCGATCCGGGAGGAGAGTGACACCTGGTGGCCGTCAGCCGCGACCCCGCGTTCCGCACTGTTCGTATGCGGGAGGCCTACGACCTCGACGCGGTCGACGACTTCGTCGACCGCGTGATCGACGCCCTGGAAGGACGTGCGGGCGGGCGGAGCCTGACCCCGGAGAAGATCGAGGGGCAGGAGTTCAAGGTCGTCCGCATGCGTGAGGGCTACTCCATGGACGACGTCGACGACTGGCTCGATGACGCCGCGGCGGAGTTACGCCGCATGCGCACGGCTTCGGGCACGAGCCGGCGCACGCCCCCGGAGCCGGCCCGGCGCGAGCCGAGCTACGAACAGGTCGGCGCGCCCACGAGCGCCTTCACCGGACAGCATGTGGTGCCGCCGCCGGTGCCGCCGGCCCCGGTCCTGCCTCCGACGCCGGCTCCGGTGTCGCCGCCACCCGTGTACGCGCACCCCGAGCCGGAGCCGCTCTACCATCCCCCCGGGGTCCGCGGCGCCCTCGAGCCCGACGTCCGCCCGGTCGCCCAGGTACCGACTCCCACCACCGGCCTGCACCATCTGGAGGTCTGGGTACGCGACCTCGACGTCGCGACCCGAACCTTCGGATGGCTCTTCGAGCGCCTGGGCTGGACGTTGTTCCAGGTCTGGGACCAGGGTCGTTCGTGGCAGGCGCCGGGCGATGGCTCCTACGTGGTGATCGAGCGCTCACCCGACCTCACCTGGCAGCCGTACGACCGCAAGGCGCCGGGCCTCAACCACCTCGCCCTGGCCGTACCCGAGCGCTGGATGGTCGACCGGATCGTCTCGGAGGCGTCGACCTACGGATGGCGGCTGATGTTCGCCGACCGCCACCCGTACGCCGGCGGCAACCAGCACTACGCCGCCTACCTCGAGAACGACGAGGGCTTCGAGGTGGAGGTCGTCGCCCCCTGACCGGATCCCTGTTGCCGCGGCAACGGGTTCCGTCGTCGCCGTCGTCGTGCGAGTGTGATCGCACGGGCGACCCGAAGGAGGCAGTTGGCCGTGACCGCTCATGCTGAACAGCGGGTGATCGACTCCGTCCCGAAGGACCTGCTCGTCGGCGGTCAATGGCGGCCGGCCAGCAAGGGCGCAACCCTCGCCGTCCGCGACCCGTCGACCGGGGACGCGCTGTGCGAGGTCGCCGACGCCAGCCCCGACGACGGCCTCGATGCGCTGTCCGCCGCGTCCGAGGCCCAGCCGGACTGGGCGGCACATCCGCCGCGGGAACGGGCCGAGATCCTGCGCCGCGCCTACCAGGCGCTGATGGACCGACAGGACGACCTCGCCCTGCTGATGACCCTGGAGATGGGGAAGCCGGTCGCCGAGTCTCGCACCGAGATCGCGTATGCGGCGGAGTTCCTGCGCTGGTTCTCCGAAGAGGCGTGCCGGATCGAGGGCTCGTACAAGATCGCGCCGGCTGGCGGCAGCCGACTTCTGACGATGCGTCAGCCGGTCGGACCGTGCCTGCTCATCACCCCGTGGAACTTCCCGATGGCGATGGGCACCCGAAAGATCGGCCCGGCCGTCGCGGCCGGGTGCACCATGGTGATCAAGCCGGCTTCCGAGACGCCGCTGTCGATGTTGGCGCTGGCGAAGGTCCTCGAGGAGTGCGGCCTGCCGGCCGGGGTGCTCAACGTCCTGACCACGTCGAGCTCCGGCGAGGTCATGGAGCCGCTGATTCGCGACCCACGGTCCCGCAAGCTCTCGTTCACCGGGTCGACCGCGGTCGGACGAGCACTCGTCGAACAGTCCGCCGAACGGCTGCTCCGTGTGTCGATGGAGCTCGGCGGCAACGCGCCGTTCCTGGTCTTCGGCGACGCCGACCTGGACGCCGCCGTGGAGGGCGCCGTGACCGCGAAGATGCGCAATATCGGGGAAGCGTGCACGGCGGCGAACCGGTTCCTGGTCCACGAGTCGGTCGCCGACGCCTTCTCCCGCCGGCTGGCCGACCGGATGGGTTCGATGCGGATGGGCCGCGGCACCGAGGAGGGCGTCCAGGTCGGGCCATTGATCACCGAGAAGGCACGGGCCGGTGTGGCCGAGCTGGTTGCCGACGCGGCCGACCGGGGCGGCAGGGTTCTCGTCGGCGGCGAGGTGCCCAGTGGACCGGGCTGGTTCTACCCGCCCACCGTGCTCGCCGACGTGCCGCGTGGCGCCCGGGTCTTCCACGAGGAGATCTTCGGCCCGGTCGCTCCGGTGACCACCTTCGGGACCGACGACGAGGCGCTGGCCCTGGCCAACGGCACCGAGTTCGGGTTGATCGCCTACGCGTACACGAGCGACCTGCGTCGCGCTCTGACGGTGGCGGAGGGCTTGGAATCGGGTCTGGTCGGCCTCAACGCCGGCGTCATCTCCAACCCGGCTGCGCCGTTCGGCGGCGTCAAGGCCTCCGGCTTCGGCCGTGAGGGCGGCCGCGAGGGGATCGAGGAGTACCTCGAGGTGAAGTACGTCGGGCTCGCGATGTAGGCCAACCGACCGAGCGTGCGACGAGGTGTGACGATGCGCAAGTACGTGATCATGGGTGCGCAGGGCAGCGGGAAGGGCACCCAGAGCAGGCTGCTGGCCCGGGACTTCGACCTCGTCCACCTCAGCGTGGGCGACATCTTCCGCTGGCACGTCCAGAACCACACCAAGCTCGGGGCCCAGGTCCGGCGGACGATGGCGGCCGGCGAGCTGGTGGGCGACGACCTCGTCGAGGACGTCATCGGCCAGCGGCTGCGAGAGCACGACTGGAACTTCGGCTTCATCATCGACGGTTTCCCGCGCAACCGCGCGCAGGCCGAGTTCTTCCTGGAGAGTTACGACATCGACGGCGTCGTCCATGTCGACCTTCCCGATGACGAGGTGCGGCGACGGGTGCTCGCCCGGCGGCTCTGCTCACGCTGCGGAATGGACTACAACCTGATCGCGCACCGGCCGGAGACGGCGAACCGGTGCGATGTCTGCGGCGGCGAGTTGGTCAGCCGGGAAGACGACTCCGAGGAGGCCCTGGCGGCTCGGCTGCGCGACTACCACACCAAGACCGACCCGGTGCTCGACCTGTTCCGGCGCAAGGAGTTCGTCGTCACAGTCGACGCGCGCCCGGATGTGGTGACCGTTCAGCAGGCCATCCGCGCCGAGCTTGCGCTTCCACCGTACGAACCTTCCGAGAACGATGAGCCGGCGGTCTAGACCACACAACGGACGCGTACGGTGACGAGCCATGACGATCCTGGTCTCCGCGGACATGGAAGGGGCCACGGGGGTCACCTGGCCGGCCGACGTGGAGCCCGGCACCGAGCAATGGCAGCGGTGCCGCGCGATGTTCACCTCGGATGTCAACGGGGCCATCGCGGGGTTCCTCGACGGCGGCGCCGACGAGGTGCTGGTCAACGAGGCGCACGCCACCATGCGCAACCTGCTGTTGGAGAGCCTCGACGAGCGCGCGAGCATGATCACCGGCCGGCACAAGGACCTGACCATGGTCGAGGGCATCCAGCACGCGGATGTCGACGCCGTCGCCTTTCTCGGCTACCACACCGGGGCGGGCACCGAGGGAGTGCTCGCACACACGTACCTTCCGAACTCGATCACCGGTGTGTGGGTGAACGGCGTACCGGCCAGCGAGGGCTACCTGAACGCCCAGGTTGCGGCCGAGTACGGCGTGCCCGTCGTCCTCGTGACCGGCGACGACCGGACCTGCGCCGACGCGGCGACCTACGCTCCGCAGGCCCACACGGTGGCCGTCAAGGACTACGTCTCGCGATACGCCGCGGTCTGCCGCCCGCCGGCCAGGACGTTCGCCGACATCCGCGCCGGCGCCAAGGCGGCAACCGCGTCGGCGGAACGGCACGAACCGGTGTCGGCAGGCCCGTTCACCGTCGAGGTCGAGGTGGACTCGGTTCAGCTCGTCACCAACGCCTGCATGGTCCCGAGCGTCGAGCGGACCGGCGAGCGCCGCGTCGCGTACTCCGCCGCGACGGCGTACGAGATGATCCGCTGTTTCAAGGCCGTCACCACGCTGATCGCGAGCGCCGTCGAGGCGACCTATGGTTGACGCGGTCGCCGACGACGAGGTCGTCGAGTTCACCTCCGACCTCATCCGGATCGACACGACGAACCGCGGAGGGGGCGACTGCAAGGAGCGCCCGGCCGCGGAGTACGTCGCGCAGAAGCTGGCCGTCGTCGGTGTCGATGCCCGCATTCTCGAGTCGGCACCCGGCCGGGCCAACGTGGTGGCCCGGATCGCCGGGTCGAAGGCCGGCTGCAACGCCTTGCTCGTGCACGGGCATCTCGACGTGGTGCCGGCCGAGCCGGCCGACTGGAGCGTTCCGCCGTTCTCCGGCGAGGTCCGCGACGGGGTCGTCTGGGGCCGGGGCGCCGTCGACATGAAGAACATGGACGCGATGGTGCTCGCCGTCGTCCGTTCCTGGGTTCGCCACGGGCGGCGCCCGCTGCGCGACGTCATCATCGCCTTCACCGCCGACGAAGAGGACAGCGCGGCACACGGATCGCAGTGGCTGGTGGCGAACCACGCGGACCTGTTCGACGGCTGCACCGAAGGCATCAGCGAATCCGGCGCGTACACGTTCCACGCCGGTGAGGGTGTACGCATCTACCCGATCGCGGCCGGCGAGCGGGGGACCGCATGGCTGCAGCTCACGGCACGGGGCAAGGCCGGGCACGGCTCGAAGGTCAACCGGAACAACGCCGTCGCCGCCTTGGCCGGGGCGGTGGCTAGGGTCGGCGCGCACCGCTGGCCGGTACGGCTCACGCCGACGGTGCGGGCGGCCCTGGTCGAGATCGCCGCGGTCGTCGGAGTGGAGATCGAGGACCCGGATGCGCCCGGATTCGACGTCGACGACGTGCTGGGGCGGCTGGGGCCGGCAGCGGCGCTCGTCGAGAACACGGTTCGCAACAGCGCCAACCCGACGATGCTCAGCGCCGGATACAAGGTCAACGTCATCCCGGCAACGGCCACCGCACAGATCGACGGGCGTGTCGTCCCCGGTGGGGAGGCGGAGTTCCGGGCCACCCTGGACGAGCTGACCGGCCCGTCGGTCGACTGGGAGTACACCCATCGGGAGATCTCGTTGGAGGCGCCCGTGGACTCTCCGACGTTCGCCGCGATGCGCGCGGCCGTGCTGGCAGAGGATCCAGGCGCCCACGCGGTGCCGTTCTGCATGGGCGGTGGCACCGACGCCAAGCAGTTCTCCCGGCTGGGCATCACCGGATACGGCTTCTCACCGCTGAAGCTCCCGACCGGCTTCGACTACAACGCGCTCTTCCACGGGGTGGACGAGCGCGTCCCCATCGACGCCTTGCAGTTCGGCGTCCGGGTGCTGGACCGCTTCCTCACCTCGACGACCGGCGAAGGCTGAGGGAGGACGCTTGGTCACCACTGCGGGGTGCGGCGCGTGGGTCTCGCCGACCACAGCGGACATCGCCGCGCGGCACAAAGGCGGACCTGGCGAACCGGCCGGCATCCCGCCGTTGACGCTGACCCGGCGTTGATCGACGCGTTGCGGAGAGGAGCGCGGTGTCCGTACCTGAGCTGACCCGGCCGCGGCGGCTGGCCCCGGGGGACCGGGTGGCGGTGGTGGCGCCGGGCGGTCCCGTGCCGAAGGATCGGCTGGACAGAGGCTGCGCGATCCTGCGTCGTTGGGGACTCGACGTGGTGGTCGCGCCCCACGTCACCGACGTGCATGACCGGCTCGAGTACCTGGCCGGAACCGACCCGGACCGAGCCGCCGACCTGCAGTCCGCGTGGCTGGACCCGTCCGTGGCCGGGATCTTCTGTGCGCGAGGTGGGTACGGCGTCCAGCGCATACTCGACCTACTGGACTGGTCGTCGATGAGGGACACCGACGCCAAGGTGCTCGCCGGCTTCAGTGACGTCACCGCGCTGCACGAGGCCTTCGCCACCCAGCTCGGCGTTGCGACGCTGCACGCGCCCATGGTGGCCGCCCACTCGTTCGTCAGCGACGAGCCGACGGCCGAACACCTCCGGCGCACGTTGTTCGAGCCCGAGTCGGTGATGACGCTGACGTCACCCACCGCCGAGACGCTGCTGCCGGGCAGGGCCCGAGGGGTCACGGTCGGGGGCTGCGTCAGCCTGCTGGCCGACGAAATCGGCACGCCGACCGCGCGGTCCGGCGTCGACGGCGGACTTCTGGTGCTGGAGGACCTCGAGGAGGAGCTCTACCGGCTGGATCGGATCTTCACCCAGCTGCTGCGGAGCGGGTGGATGAACGGCGTCGCCGGAATCGCGCTGGGCTCCTGGGTGGACTGCGAGCCTGCCGACCGGATGCGTGACCTGGTCCTCGACCGGTTCGGTGGCCTCGGGGTCCCGATCGTGTGGGAGCTCGGCTTCGGCCATTGTCCGAGCACGCTGACCGTCCCGCTCGGCGTCCCGGCCACGCTCGACGCGGACGCCGCGACACTGACGATGGACGTGCCCGCCCTGGCCAGGTAGCCCATCTTGTGGCGGCCTGTGCACGCCAACCGCGAGCGAATGACGTGCACAACCCGCCACAAGATGGAACGAGCCGCCGCAGACCCGCGGCGGCTCCCCCCGTTAGTACGCGATCTCGTCGCCGGTGTCGCTGATCTGGGCTCGGAATTCACCGGTGCCGGTCGTCGACAG
>JBKPCP010000058.1:0-6569 GCA_046727475.1 Actinomycetota bacterium
GTTCGTCCCGCCCGCTGCGGGCTTCCTGGCCCTGCTGGTGGCCGAGGGGCGGACCCGGGTCGTGCGCTGGGGCCGATCCGCCGGGCCGTCCGCGACGCACACCGGGATCCCGGAGACCGATTCCCTCGCCCGCAACGGTCGTCGCGTTGGCACCGTCGCGATCGCGGCCGCCGTCGTCCTGCCTGCCGTCCTTCCGGGCCTTACCGAGGGGATCTTCGGGAGCGGCGGGGGCTCCGGCGGCGGCAGCGGGCGTGAGATCCGCACCGACAACCCCATCGTCGATCTCAAGGGCGAGCTCGAGCTACCGGACGATGTCGTCATGCTAACCTACACGACGGAGGACCCGGCCCCCGGATACGTCCGACGGGCGGTGCTGGACGTCTTCAACGGGGAGGAATGGAAGACGTCGAACCGAGAGGTCCCGGAGGCACAGCGCGTCGCCCGTGGGATGGGTCCGCCTCCCGGCCTGACCCTCACCGAGGATGCCCCTCGAACCGAGTTCCGGTTCGAGGTCGACGACGACAACTACGGGTCCAAGTGGCTGCCGTTGCCCTACCCGGCCGCCGAGATCGACATCGAGGGCGACTGGCGCTACGACCGTCCGACCCTCGACGTGGTACCGACAGATGGCGACGCAGGTGGAGCCACATACACCGTGCAGAGGCTCGATGTCGCCCTGAGTGCCGAGCAACTTCGCGCCGCAGGCCCGCCGAGCGAAGAGGTCGACGACATGCTCGTCCTGCCCGACGACCTTCCGCGGCAAGCCGTCTACTGGGCCGAACGGTTCACCGCCGGCGCCACCAACGCCTTCGACAAGGCGGCGGCGTTGCAGGCGAGGTTCCGCACGTTGTTCGAGTACGAGCTCCGGACCGAGCCGGGAACGTCGTCGTCGGACCTGGTCGACTTCCTGGAGAACCGGCAGGGCTACTGCGAGCAGTTCGCTGCGGCCATGGCGATCTTGGCCCGGATCGTCGGCATCCCGGCCCGGGTCGCGGTCGGCTATTTGCCAGGAGAACAGGAGGAGGACGGCCGCTGGGTCGTGCGGGCCAACGAGGCGCACGCATGGCCGGAGCTGTACTTCGAGGGGACCGGATGGGTCGCTTTCGAGCCGACCCCGGCCATCCGCACCGGCAACCAGCCGGCGTGGACGATTCCTCCGGACGATGGCGGGACCAACGACGGGAGTGGAGCCCAGTCGCCGGGAGGGGCTGTTCCACCAGGATCGGCCGACGGCCTGGACCCAGGGCTCCAGCCCGGAGACCTCGGTGGGCCTGCCGGCACCGGGGACGCTTCCGGCCAGTCGTCGCTGTGGCCCGTGGTGGCCATCTCCGTCGGTGTGGTCGCCCTGATCGCCGCGTCGCCCACCGTCGTGGCTCGAACTCGGCGCGGCCTGCGATGGCGCAGGGCCGGCCGCGATCCGGTCCGGGCCGCGGAGGCCGCCTGGTCGGACCTACGCGACACCGTGCGAGACGCCGGCTTCGACTGGAACCCTGCGGCGACGCCACGCGGGACGGGCCGGGAGCTCGCGACGGCTGCCGGCCTCGACGAGGACTCCCGCGACCTTCTCGTCCACCTCGTCACGAGCACCGAACGAGCCCGGTACTCCACCACACCCGCCGACGCCGAAGGCCTGCGCGAGGATTCCGCCATGCTTCGCCGCACACTGCTGCGCTCGCGGTCGCTGGGCCAGCGGATCAGGGCCGCATTGTGGCCGTCGGCCACCGGTGACGTCGTGATGATGTCGGCCAACCGCGTGGCGGATGCGCTCGACTGGACCGATCTAGCCGGCGAGCGGATTCGTCAGCGCGCCGGCCGACTGCTCCCGGGCCGCCGCTGAAGCGGCGTCAGCGTCCCTCGCGCCTCAGCGTCGGCCGTGCCTCAGCGGCCGGACCCGCCTTCGCGGCGGCGGCGCCAGCGCTCCTCCATGCGCTCCATGAATCCACGGCGGCGTGCAGTGGCCGAGCGGCTGGGGCGGTGCGACTGACCCTTCGGGGCATCGGGCGTCGCTTCGAACGTGCCGATCTCGCCGACCTGCGGTACCCGTCGCCACGACGTCACGGCGTACCAGGCTGACGCGAGCATCACGACGAACCCGCCAACACCCAGCGGGATCACCCCGGTGACGGCACCGGTCATGAGCACGACGATGCCGAGCACGAAGACGAACGAGGCCACGACGGCACGCCTGCGGTAACGCCGACGAAGGTCGGCGCCGCGCATGGTCGTGGCGAACTTCGGGTCCTCGGCGTACAGCGCCTGCTCCATCTGCTGGAGTAGTCGCTGCTCATGATCGGAGAGAGGCACCGGTCCCTCCATCGAATGCCGTTGGCGTACCTGCCCTCAGCATAGGCTGGCGGATCGGCGGACGAAAGCCGGACCGCCGCAGTGGGGAATCAGGTTGGACCAGCCACGACGTGCAACTGCGTGGCGACGACCCGGAAGGCCGGGTCCTGGGAGGCGGCTGCCTCCAGTTCCAGCAGCGCCTGCGCCCTGGCCGGTTCGTCGGCCAGGGAGCTGGGCACGAGATCGGCGAAGACGCGCACGCCATGCACGCTCTGTACCCGCATGCCTGCACCTTCGAACAGGGCGATCAGAGCTTGCTCGTCGAAGCGTCGCGGGAGCGGGTCACCGTCCCCCCACCTGCCGTCCGGGTCGCTGAGCGCACGGCGTGCGTCGCCGACATGGCCGGCCACGGCCCGAGCCAGCACGGCCGCAGACCGTTGAGCCACCAGAACGCTGGCGAGGCCGTGCGAGCGGAGCACCGCGGCAACGCCGCGGAGGGCATCGGCCGGGTCGTCGACCACGTCGAGAACTCCGTGGCAGACGACGACGTCGGCGCTTGCCGGTCCGACCAGGTCGGCAAGCCCGGCGGCCTCGCCCTGAATTGCAGTGATCCGGTCGCTCACTGCGGCGTCGGCGGCCCTGCGCTCGAGGGCGGCGAGGGCGTCCGGACTGGGGTCGACGACGGTTACGCGGTGGCCCTCCTCGGCGAGTGGCACGGCGTCGACGCCGGTGCCGCCCCCGGCGTCGACGACGTCGAGCGCGTCACGGCCCGTGGCCGACGCGATGTCTGCCAGCGCCGCGCCGAGGAGGTCCCACACCCCAGCCGTCCGCACCGAACGGCGCAGCCGCTCCGCCAACCCGAACCGCCTCCTCGCACACGCGGGCAGCGCCCACCCTAGGCCCGACATGGCACCGGGTCGGACCCGGAGGCTACGGAGGCGGGCCGCCCGCTAGCTGCAGCCGGAGGTGCTTCCGCAGCCCTCGCAGACGTAGCAGCTTCCGGCCGGTCGCATCTTGGTGCCGCAGGTGAAGCACAACGGCGCATCGGTGGACGTGCCCTGAAGCAGTTCGACCAGCTCGGTCGACGTGTGCGCCTGTGCCGGCGCCTGCTTGGCCGTCGCCTCGATGACCTCCTCGGCGCCGAGCCCATCGGCGTCGTCGTCACCCGACTGCTCCTGCACCGGCCTTTCGACGGGAGCGGATTGCCGCAGCGACTCGACGTCGACCTCGTCGATCGGCGCGTACTCACCGGTGTCGAGCTGGCGGGCCCGCTCCGCGGCGGTGTGGATGCCCAGCGCCGACCGTGAGTCGAAGGGCAGATGGTCCAGCGCCAGCCGGCGGAAGATGTAGTCGACGACGCTCTGCGCCATCCGCACGTCCGGGTCGTCGGTCATGCCGGACGGCTCGAACCGCATGTTGGTGAACTTCTGGACGTAGGTCTCCAGCGGCACGCCGTACTGCAGCGCGATCGAGATCGCGATCGAGAAGGCGTCCATGACGCCGGCGAGCGTCGAGCCCTGCTTGCCGAGTTTGAGAAAGACCTCGCCGAGACCGTCGTCGGGGTAGGACCCGGCCGTCATGTACCCCTCCGCCCCACCGACGCTGAACGAGGTGGTGCGGCTCGGGCGCGATTTGGGCAGCCGCTTGCGGGTCGGCCGGTACTCGACCACGACCTCGCGCTCGGAGCTGCCCGGCGCAGAGGCAGCCTCGGTGCCCGAGCGCTTCGACGCCGACAACGGCTGGCCGACCTTGCAGTTGTCACGGTAGATGGCCAGGGCCTTGAGTCCGAGCTTCCAGCCCTCGAAGTAGATCTTCTCGATCTCTTCGACCGTGGCCGACTCAGGGACGTTCACGGTCTTCGAGATGGCCCCACTGAGGAACGGCTGGATCGCCGCCATCATGTTCACGTGGCCCATGGGCTTGATCGAGCGGGCGCCCATGGCGCAGTCGAAGACCTCGTAGTGCTCGCTCCTCAACCCCGGCGCGTCGATGACGTGGCCGTGCACGGCGATGTGCTCGACGATCGCCTCGACCTGCTCGTCCTGGTAGCCGAGCCGGCGCAGCGCGCGTGGCACCGTCTGGTTGACGATCTGCATCGAACCGCCGCCGACCAGCTTCTTGAACTTGACCAGCGCCAGGTCCGGCTCGACGCCCGTGGTGTCGCAGTCCATCATCAAGCCGATCGTCCCGGTCGGAGCGAGAAGGCTGGCCTGTGCGTTGCGCCACCCGTTCTCCGATCCGATCGCGAGGCATTCCTGCCAGACCTCGGTGGCCAGTGCGTGGATCGGCTTGTCGACGTCGTCGAGTGTCCGCAGCGTGTCGTTTGCCGCCGCGTGCTTGCGCATGACCCGCTGGTGGGCGTCGGCGTTGCGGGCGTACCCGTCGTACGGACCGACCACGCCGGCCAGCTCGGCCGAGCGCTTGTAGGCCGCACCGGTCATCAGCGACGTGATCGACGCCGCCAGCGACCGGCCGCCGTCGGAGTCGTAGCCGTGGCCGGTGGCCATGAGCAGGGCCCCCAGGTTGGCGTAGCCGATTCCGAGCTGGCGGTAGGCCCGCGTGGTCTCGGTGATGGCCTCCGTCGGGAAGTCGGCGAAGCAGATCGAGATGTCCATAGCCGTGATGATCAGCTCGACGCAGCGCCGGAACTGGTCGGCGTCGAAGCCGCCGTCGTCGCGCAGGAACTTGAGCAGGTTGAGGCTCGCCAGGTTGCAGGACGAGTTGTCCAGACTGAGGTACTCGGAGCAGTTGGCCACCACGACGCCACTGACGACGTACGAGTGGTTCCGTGGCTCGGTGAGGTTGTATGTGGTCTCGAATCCCTGGGATCGCCGCGACACCAACCGAACCGTCTGCCGGACCTGGTACGCGCGGTGGCTGTCGACAAGGTTGGTCAGCTTTTGCATCTTCGAGGGCAGCGTGAAGCCGATCTGAGCGGCGAACTCGCGCAGCGACCAGCCGGTGATCCGCAAGTCGTACGACGGCCCGTCGGAGCCATAGATGGCTTCCGTGCCGTCCTTGCGGGTGTAGCGGAACGACGCCTTCTTCGTTCCCGTCTCATAGATCCGGCCCGCGATCCCCAGTGAGGCCAGAAGTTCTTGGACACCGAGGAGGAGTTCTTCCGAGCGGCTGCCGAGCCCGACGTAGTGCGTGCCTTTCACCTGATCACTGAAGACACAGCCGTCGGCGTCGAACAATCCCTGAAGGAATTCCACGAGGTGCTCCTCCGGCGCCTCCCAGACGGCAGCCGGAACGGTCTTTCCGGCGGCCCTCTCGGTGCTGACTCCAAGCGCCGTCAGGTATGCACGCACGTCGCCTTTGCCGGAACGCAGCTGGACCGTGCCGTTGGCCTGGATGCTGGGCTTGCGTGTGAAGTTGGTCCACTCCGACAGCATCTTCTGGTGCGACGGCAGGATCAGGTCCTGCTCCTCGGACGTGCCATAGACCGTGACCGCGACGTCCTGGGTCAGGCAGCCGTCACCCGTGATCCAGCCCAGGTAGTGCGCCAACCCATCGGCCCACTTCTCCGGCAGCCGCAACGCGGCCGTCCGAGCCACCACGCGTGCCGCCTCAGGCAGGTCAGGGGTTGCCGCGCTGCGAGGGGCATACTCGAACGACCTCACCACCTGGTCGTCCTCGGTCAGGTGCTCCGCCTGCACCCAGCCGCTGTTGGCGGTCCAAACCCGGTGGTTCGGTGTGCAGCGAAGCCGGGAACCGTCGCTGAATCGCAGCTCGACGATCTCGTTCGTGCCGGTGACCATGTATTGACTCGGCGTCGTGGCCAGAAACCGGCCCTGAGCGTCGTCGGCGTTGGTGACGTCGTTGGTGTAGACGGAGAACGTCTCTCCGGCGGCCGCGCGGGCGACCAGGTCGCCGATCGCGATCAGACCCTTGTCCGTGACGACCCGCTGATCCGCTGGGAAGCATGGGTTGGATGCCGTGATCCGGCCCGTTTCGGGGTTCGTGTGCCAGTCGTTGATCGTGTCGTCGTACTGGATGCCCGGGTCGGCGCACTCCCAGGCGGCCTGCGCCATCTTGCGGAACAGGTTCTTGGCGTCGACGGTCTCGATGACGTCGCCGGTCAGCCGCGCCCGGAGGTTGAACGGGTCGCCGTTCTCGACCGCGCGCATGAACTCGTCGGAGACCCGCACGGAGTTGTTGGCGTTCTGGTACTGCACGGACACGATGTCCTTGCCACCGAGGTCCATGTCGAACCCGGCGTCGCGCAGCGCACGGATCTTGTCCTCCTCGCGCGCCTTGGTCTCGATGAACTCCTCGACGTCGGG
>JBKPCP010000059.1:0-38208 GCA_046727475.1 Actinomycetota bacterium
AGTCGACCTCCCGGACGGCCCGTACGAGACGGTCGCCGGCTTCGTGGTGGCGTCGCTGGGTCGGCTGCCGGGACCCGGCGATGCCGTGGAGGTCGACGGCCACCGTCTGGAGGTGCTGGCTCTGGACGGTCGTCGCGCATCGCGGCTGGTCGTGCGGCCTCCCCAGGTTCCTGCCGAGCCGGACGAGGAGTCCCCGGCGACGGACACGACGGGATGAGCGAGATGGCGCCGCCTCGCTTCGCGATAGCTGCTGCAACAATGACGCGATGACCACGGCCCGTCCACGCGTGCTCTCCGGTATGCAGCCCACGAACGATTCGCTGCACCTGGGCAACTATCTCGGTGCGCTACGCCAGTGGGTGGCTCTGCAGGAGACGCACGACGCGTTCTACTGCGTGGTCGACATGCACGCGCTGACCGTGGGTCCCGAGCCGGAGCACCTGCGCCGACGCGTTCGGGCAACGGCCGCGCAGTACCTGGCTGCCGGCGTCGATCCGGATCGGAGCACGCTCTTCGTCCAGAGCCATGCACCAGAGCACGCCCAGCTCGCCTGGGTGCTCGGCTGCATCACCGGCTTCGGCGAGGCCAGCCGGATGACCCAGTTCAAGGAGAAGTCCGCGCGGCCGGGTGGGGAAGGCCCCAGCGTCGGACTGTTCACGTATCCGATCCTGCAGGCCGCCGACATCCTGCTCTACCGCGCGGACCAGGTGCCCGTCGGTGAGGACCAACGCCAGCACATCGAGCTCACGCGTGACCTCGGTGGCCGCTTCAACTCCCGGTTCGGGCAGACCTTCGTGCTGCCGGAGCCGTACATCGTCAAGCAGACCGCGAAGATCCTGGACCTGCAGACCGTCGACAAGCAGATGAGCAAGAGCACCGGTGGTCCCGGCTGCGTGTGGCTCCTCGACCCGCCGGCGGTGATCGAGAAGAAGATCCGGTCTGCGGTCACCGACACCGGACGCGAGGTCGTCGCCGACCCGGAGGGCAAACCCGGAGTGACGAATCTGATCACGATCCTGTCGGCGTTCAGCGGCCGGTCGACGGCGGACATCGAGCGCGACTTCGCCGGGCGTGGGTACGGCGACCTGAAGAAGGAGGTAGCCGCCGCGGTCCTGGACACCGTCGTTCCGTTCCAGGAGCGGGTGCGCGCGCTGCTCGACGACCCTGCCGAGCTCGACTCGCTGCTCGCACGGGGGGCCGCGAAGGCCCGTGAGGTCGCAGGCCCTACGCTCGCCGAGGTGTACGAGCGCGTCGGGTTCGTCGCCGCCCGGTGAGCGACGACAACGTGTGCACCATCGGGGTCGCGGTTCCCATTCCGCAGCCCTTCGGTGGAGAGCTTCAGGATTGGCGGCGGGCGTTCGGCGATCCACTCGCCGACGCCATCCCGTCACACATCACGCTGTTGCCACCGACGGACCTCACGGCAGAGCAGATCCCGGTCGTAGAGAAGCACCTGAGCGCGGTGGCCGCGGCTGGGGAGCAGTTCCACGTCCACCTGCGTGGTACTGCGACGTTCCGGCCGGTGTCCCCGGTGGTCTTCGTCGCCGTGGCGCAGGGCATCTCCGACTGCGAGATGCTCTCCAAGGCCGTCCGTACCGGGCCCTTGCCCGCCGAGCTCACGTTTCCCTACCACCCGCATGTCACGGTGGCGCACCACGTCCCGGACGATGCACTCGACCGCGCCTTCACCTCGCTCGCCGAATACGAGGCGGGCTTCGACGTCACCGCGTTCAGCCTGTACGAACATGGCGCAGACGGCGTGTGGCGGCCGCGGCGCTCGTTCGCCCTTGGGAACTCCACCGGGTCGTGAAGATCGTCGTGATGACCCTGGCTGATTGGTGTGCGCGGCCGAATTGCACGACGATCTTCACGACGCGGCGGGGGCGACGTTAAGAGGGTGCGCAGCAGCGGCCTGAAGCCCGACGACGTCTGCGCCAGAGCAGTCCGACCACGACGGCTGCGGCCACCAGTGCCACGGTAGGCCACACCCATACCGGCAACCGGGCCGCGGTGTCGAGCGTGTCGGCGACGGATTGCGCCGGGCCCTGATCGGGCACGGCGTCCCGATCGTCGCCGGCATGAGCCCCCGCAACCTCGTCGGGCGTGACCAGTCTTCCCACCGGCGGCACACCCTGCGCTGCGAAGCCCCAGTCCAGCAGACTCCGGGCGCCGACCTCGGCCCGTCCCTCGGCGCCGAGGACGACGACGATGAGGCGAGCGCCATCGCGTTCGGCGGCGGCGACCAGGGTATGGCCGGCCTGAGTCGTGTAACCGGTCTTCAGCCCGATCGTGCCTTCGTAGCTGCCGAGCAGCCGGTTCTGGTTCTGGATCTGGAACGTCGCGCCGTCCAGGCCCGGGAAATCGTAGGTGGGAGTGCGCACGAGCCGGGCGAGCCGCTCGTCGTCGAGAACGGCTCGGCCGATCAGGGCCAGGTCGTATGCGGAGGAGACCTGACCGGGCTCGTCCAGGCCGTGTGGTGTCGTAGCGTTCGTGTCGAACGCGCCCAACCGTTCGGCCACGTCGTTCATGACGGTTGTGGCCCGGTCCTGAATCCCGGCGGATGCCGCCAGCGCGTGAGCCGCGTCGTTACCCGACGCGAGGAGCAAGCCGTGTTCGAGGTCCGCGACGGAGTACCGCTGGCCCGGCACCAGTCCAACCCGGCTACCGGGCGTCAGTGCGTCATCGTCGGTCGCCGTGTAGACGTCGGCCTCGTCGAGAGAGGGGAGCAACGCGAGCGCGGTGAGCAGTTTGATCGTGCTGGCGGGTGGCCGTGGCTGATGCGCGTTCAGGGCGGCGAGCACGTCGCCGGAGTCCAGGTCGGCGACCAGCCACGCAGTGGCGTCCACCGCCGGCACGGGAGCCCCCTCCGCAGGCGTCGCGGGCGCGCCGGTCGTGGCCAGACCCGCGCCGCCGACGACCTCGTCGAACGGCGACCCCGGAGGTGGTTCCAGGGTGGCGAGCGGCGCGGGTGCCGACTCCGGAGGGACCGGCGACGGCGAGGTGATGGCGGCAGCAGGCGATGCCGCAGCCTGGACGGCTACGACCAGCAGCAGTCCGGCCGATCCGACGAGGCGTTGCCGGACCGATGTGGCGCGCCGGGCGTTGCCGCCGCCTTGCGGCCGACACGCCAGGCGTCCGTCGGGCTCGGGTCGCATATCGGACATGATGGGCGACAGCGTACGACCCGTTCCGGGGAGGTCCTCCCGTCGGGAGGCGGCCGAGATCCCTGGCCCGATCAGCCGGTGGCGTCGTCGAACGGAAGGACAAGGCGGCGCAGGAGGCCGGCCAGCTCGGCCTGGTCCGCGGCGGACAGGCCGGCGAGAAGCCCGCGCTCGTGCGCGAGCAGGCCCTCCAGGGCGGCATCGACTGTGGTGCGTCCCGCCTCGGTGAGGGTGACCCGCACCCCTCGCCGGTCGCCGGTGTCGCGGCGACGGGCCACGAGACCGCGGGCTTCGAGCTTGTCGACTCGCGCCGTCATGGTGCCGCTCGTCACCAGCGTGCGCGAGAGCAGCTCGCCGGGGGACAGCTCATACGGAGGACCGGCCCTGCGCAACGCGGTGAGCACGTCGAACTCCCACTGCTCGAGCCCGTGCGCGGCAAAAGCCGCACGCCGGCCGCGGTTCAGGTGACGGGCCAGCCGGCCGACGCGTGAGAGGACCTCCAGCGGCTCGACGTCGAGGTCCGGACGCTCACGTCGCCATGCTCGGACGAGCCGGTCCACCTCGTCCTCCGCCACGGCGAGACTGTACGCGTCAAGCATCTTGACATCAAGACAGTGCGCGAGCGATGGTCTGGCGGGGCTGATCACCGATGAGGAGCTTCGGGTGTGGGATCCGCAGCGCTATCTCGCCTTCGGCGAGGAACGGGCCCGGCCGTTCCATGAGCTGATCGCGCGGATCGCGGCCGAAGACCCGGCCGAGGTCGTCGACCTCGGCTGCGGTCCCGGCACGCTGACCGCGATACTCGCCGCACGCTGGCCTCGCGCCCACGTGGTCGGCGTCGACTCATCGGCCGAGATGGTGGCGGCGGCGCACGGCGTCGACGGGATCGACGTCGTCCAAGCGGACCTACGGGAGTGGCAGCCCGACCGGCCGGTCGACGTGCTGGTGAGCAACGCTGCGCTCCAATGGGTGCCCGGCCACCTCGCCCTCCTGCGACGGTTGGTTGCGGCCGTCGCCCCCGGAGGATGGTTCGGGTTCCAGGTGCCGGGCAACTTCGCCGCACCGTCGCACGTGTTGCTCCGCCAGGTGGCAGACTCGCCGGCCTGGCGGGACCGGGTCGGTGCAGGACGCGTCGTCCGTCCGTCGTCGCATGACCCGGAGGAATACCTGGCCGCGCTTGCCGGCCTGGGCTGCACCGTAGAGGCCTGGGAGACCACGTACCTGCATGTCCTGCCCGGCGACGACGCGGTGCTCGGGTGGGTCAGCGGCACCGCGCTCCGGCCGGTCCTCGCCGCGTTGGACGAGACCCACCGGGCCGAGTTCACCGCCGAGTACGGTGCGCTGCTCCGCCAGGCCTACCCGAAGCGACCGTACGGCACCGTCCTGCCCTACCGGCGAATCTTCGTGGTCGCTCGGCGTTAGCTCCCGCTGACCTCGTTGAGCCGCGGCTTGCTCTCCAGGCCGGCCAGTCCGTTCCAGGCCAGGTTGACCAGGTGCGCCGCGACCTCGGCCTTCTTCGGCTTGCGGACGTCGAGCCACCATTGGCCGGTGAGAGCGACCATGCCGACCAGCATCTGGGCGTACATGGGCGCGTGCTTGGTCTCGAAACCGCGAGCCTTGAACTCGGCCGCCAGGATGTGCTCTACCTGGCTGGCCGCGTCGGAGATGAGGCTGGCGAAGCCGCCGGTGGACTGTGCCACCGGGGAGTCACGCACCAGGATGCGGAATCCGTCGGTCGAGGTCTCGATGTAGTCGAGCAGCGAGAGCGCGGCCTGCTCGAGCACAGCCCGGGGATGGCTCGCCGAGCGCAGCGCCGTCGTGAGGCGGTCGAGCAGGTGCTCGATCTCACGGTCGACGACCACCGCGTACAGGCCTTCCTTGCCGCCGAAATGCTCGTACACGACCGGCTTGGAAACACCGGCCCGGCTGGCGATCTCCTCGATCGACGTGCCGCCGAAGCCACGTTCGGCAAACAGCGACCGGCCGACGTCGAGGAGCTGCTCACGGCGCTGTTTGCCGGTCATCCGGACCCGGCTCGGCGTGGCGCGAGGGCGGGTCCCTGGCTCGGTCACGGCAATCATCATCCCTGCTGGCGGCGGTGCCGCCGTCGGCCACAGGGACGTGTCCTGGCCGTTCCCTGGGTTGAGGTCAGGACGCGACCAGCGTCTTCTCGCCACCGTAGTCGTCGACCCGCTTCGCCTGCGTGCGCTCGGGGCTCGGCCAGCGGACGTCGCGGATCCAGCCGAGCTTCTCGAGTGCCCAGATGACCCGGGCGCTGGAGTCGATCTGGCCCTTGAGGACACCGTGCCGGGCACAGGTCGGGTCGGCATGGTGCAGGTTGTGCCAGGACTCGCCCATCGAGAGGAACGCGAGCCACCACACGTTCCCGGACTTGTCGCGACTTTCGAACGGGCGCTCGCCGATCGCATGGCAGATCGAGTTGATCGACCAGGTCACGTGGTGCAGCAGGCCAACCCGGACCAAGGTGCCCCAGAAGAAGGCCGTCAGCGCACCCTGCCAGGACCACGTGAGAAGGCCGCCGACGGCAGCAGGGAGAAGTAGCGAGACCATGACCAGCCAGGGGAAGGCCCTGCTGATGCGGCGGATGTCGTCGTCCTTGAGCAGGTCGGGCGCGTACTGCCGCTGGTTGGTCTGCTCGATGTCGAACATCCATCCCATGTGGGCGTACAGCATGCCCTTCATCAAGGCCGGAACAGTCTCGCCGTAGCGCCACGGCGAGTGCGGGTCGCCGTCGCGGTCGGAGTACTTGTGGTGCTTCCGATGGTCGGCGACCCAGCGGATCACCGGTCCTTCGATGGCGAGGCTGCCCGCGATCGCCAGTCCGATCTTCACGCCCCGGTTCGCCTTGAACGAGCGGTGGGTGAAATGCCGGTGGAAGCCGACGGTGACGCCGTGGCCGGAGATCGCGTACATGACGACCGCGATCGCGACGTCGACCGGCCCCAGCCAACCACCCCAGGCGAACGGGACCGCCAGCAGGATGGCGAGGAACGGGACGGCGATGAACACGGCCAGGATGATGCGCTCCTGGAGCGACTGCTGGTCCGCGGTGACCGTACCGAGCGGCAGATCGGCAGCGACCGGAGCGGCTGCGGGTGCTGGGGCGGCCGGCGGCCGCGTCTGTGTTTCGGTGATGGCCGGAGGCGTCATGGCCGCGTCTCCTTCATGAGAACTGCTTGGCTACGCCACCGTAACCTACGCGACCGTAGGTTGCGCAATCCCGCGAGTGTCGTCAACGGTGTCCTCCCGTTCCGAGGTGGCGACAGAGTGATAGCCAGGTAGGTTCGGAGCGGACGACGTCCCCGTAGCCGTCCGAATGATCCGCCGTGGTGTAATCGGCAGCACCGGGGCCTTTGGAGCCCTTTGTCCAGGTTCGAGTCCTGGCGGCGGAGCCGCGAAGCGTCACACGACGAGGCGGAGGTATCGTCGGCGGCGCCCCATGCCATCGATGCCCGGGAGCTGGCCGCGTGACCGCACGCCCCGCCGCCGTCGTCGTCCTCGCCGCCGGCGAGGGCACACGGATGAAGTCATCCACACCCAAGGTCTTGCACGAGATCGGCGGCCGCAGCCTCATCGGCCACGCCGTCGCCGCCGCGGAGGCGCTGGAGCCGGAGCACCTCGTGGTCGTGGTCGGTCACGGGCGCGACCAGGTGAGCGAACATCTCGCGGCCGTCGCCCCACGCGTGACCACCACGGTCCAGGACCGACAGCTCGGCACCGGCCACGCTGTGGGCTGCGCGCTCGAGAGCCTGCCGGAGCTGGACGGCGTCGTCGTCGTCACGTATGGCGACGTACCCCTGCTCGCCGGCGACACGTTGCGCGAGCTCGTCGACCGGCACGTCGACGACGGCAACGGCGTAACCGTGCTGACCGCGGAGGTGGACGATCCGACCGGGTACGGGCGTGTCGTGCGTGCCGCCGACGGTGGCGTCCTGGGCATCGTCGAGCAGAAGGACGCCACTGCGGACCTGCTGGGGATCCGCGAGATCAACTCCGGGATCTATGCCTTCGACGCCGCGGTGCTACGCGACGGCTTGACCCGGTTGACAACGGACAACGCCCAGGGCGAGCTCTACCTCACCGACCTGGTGGAGATCGCACGTACCGACGGCCGGAGCGTCGGCGCCTTCCAGACCCGCGATGGCTGGCAGACGGAGGGGGTCAACGACCGGGTCCAGCTCGCGGCGATACGGCATGAGCTCAACCGGCGCATCCTGGAACGGTGGATGCGCGACGGAGTCACCGTTGTCGACCCGGAGACGACCTGGGTCGACGTCACGGTCGAGCTGGGGCGCGACGTCGTGCTCCGCCCCGGAGTCCAGCTCCACGGCGACACCCACGTAGATGAGGGCGCCGAGATCGGCCCGGACTCCACGCTCGTCGACTGCACGGTCGGGGCCGGCGCGAGCGTGGTCCGAACCCATGCAACCGGCGCCGAGATCGGACCCGAATGCGTCATCGGGCCGTTCACGTACCTGCGGCCGGGCACTCGGCTGGCCCGGGCGGCGAAGGCGGGCGCGCACGTGGAGATCAAGGCGTCCACAGTCGGAGAAGGCTCGAAGGTGCCGCACCTCTCCTATGTCGGCGACGCCGAGATTGGGGTCGGGTCCAACATCGGTGCCGCGACCGTCGTCGTCAACTACGACGGAGAGGCGAAGCACCGGACGGTCATCGGCGACCACGTCCGGATCGGGAGCGACACCATGCTGGTCGCGCCCGTGACCGTCGGCGACGGCGCGTACACCGCGGCCGGCTCGGTCATCACCAACGATGTTCCCCCCGGCGCCATGGCGGTCGCTCGCGGTCGGCAACGCAACGTGGAGGGATGGGTCGAACGCAAGCGGCCGGGCAGCAAGGCCGCCCGTGCGGCAGCCATCGCGCAATCGAGGCAGACTAAGAACGATGCCGGCGTCGAGGGGAGCGCGCAGTGAGCGGGATCAAGGCGAGCGGCACCAAGACGCTGATGCTCTTCGGCGGCCGCGCCTATCCCGAGCTGGCCAGCGAGGTCGCCGAGCAGCTCGGGGTCGGTCTGATCCCCACGAAGGTCTTCAACTTCGCCAACGGCGAGATCTACGTCCGATTCGAAGAAAGCGTCCGGGGATCGGATGCTTTCGTATTGCAGAGCCATGCCACTCCGATCAACGAGTGGATCATGGAGCAGCTGATCATGGTCGATGCCCTCAAACGAGCCTCGGCCAAGCGGATCACCGTGGTCATGCCGTTCTACGGCTACGCCCGCCAGGACAAGAAGCACAGAGGACGCGAGCCGATCTCCGCCCGGCTGATCGCGGACCTGTTCAAGACGGCTGGAGCCGACCGCCTGATGGCCGTCGACCTGCACACGGCGCAGATCCAGGGCTTCTTCGACGGACCGGTCGACCACCTGTGGGCACTGCCGATCCTCGCGCGGTACGTCCAGACGAAGTACGACTCCTCCAACATGACCGTGGTCTCGCCCGACGCGGGACGGGTCCGGGTCGCGGACCTGTGGGCGGACAAGCTCGGCACGCCGCTGGCCATCATCCACAAGCGCCGCGATCCCAAGGAAGCAAACCAGGTCCGCGTCCATGAGGTGGTGGGCGCCGTCGAGGGCCGCACCTGCCTGCTGGTCGACGACATGATCGACACCGCCGGCACGATCACCCAGGCGGCCGACGCCCTGCTGGCCAGCGGCGCGGCGGACGTCCTCGTCACAGCCACGCACGCCGTGTTGTCCGGCCCCGCCGTCGACCGGCTAAAGAACTCGCGGCTCCGTGAGGTCGTCGTCACGAACACACTGCCGATCCCGGACGAGCGCCGCTTCGACAAGCTGACCACGCTGTCCATCGCGCCGCTCATCGCGCGGGCGATCCGCGAGGTCTTCGAAGACGGCTCGGTGACCAGCCTCTTCGACGGTAACGCCTGATCCCTCCGAGCATCCGGAGTCCGTTGTCCGGATCCGGCTAGTCAGCGAACTCGGGCACCCGGTATCCCTGAACCGTGCAGGCCGTCTCCGCGGTCGTGACGACCGGAATCTACTGTCGACCAGGATGTGGAGCCCAGCCTCGCGCCGAGAACGTCACAACCTTTCCGCTGGCGGCAGCTGCCGAGGCGGCGGGGTACCGGGCGTGCTTGCGGTGCCGGCCGTACAGAGTGCCGCAGTCAGCACCATGGACCGGCCCGGAGCTGGTATGCCGTGCCGTGCGGCTGATTCTCGATGGTGCGCTCGACGCCAAGAGCGAAGCGGACCTCGGCGCGAGGCTCGGAGTGTCCGGACGGCACCTCCGGCGCCTCTTCACGACCAACCTCGGGGTGACGCCCGACGGGCTGGCGCGCTCGGCGCGGACACATTTCGCCCGTCGGCTGCTCGACGACACCGATCTCACAATCACCGAGATCGCCTTCGCGGCCGGGTTCGGGAGCCTGCGGCAGTTCAACCGGGCCTGCCAGGAGCTGTTCCGGGCCTCGCCCCGTGAGCTGCGGGCCAAGCGGCGCAAGAGTGATCGTCTGGTAGCAGACGGTGGCCTGGTCCTGCGACTGACGTTCAGCGGACCGCTCGACTGGGACGCGCTGGTCGCTTATTTCGCGGCCCGAGCGATTCCGGGTGTCGAGCACATCGGCGGCGGGATCTACCGGCGGACGATCGTGGTCGGGAACGATCCGGGCGTCCTCGAAGTGTGCCGGGGCGGCGAGGACCATCTCGTCCTCCGGGTCCATCTGCCCCACTGGGAGGAGCTGATCCACGTCGTCGAGAGGGCACGACGCATCGCGAGCCTCGACGTCGACCTCGATGGGCCGACGCTTCAGCTCGCCGACGATCCGCTCATCGGGCCCTTGCTGCGAGCCCGGCCGGGCGTTCGCGCCCCCGGGACCTGGGACCCATTCGAGACCGGCGTGCGTGCGATCGTCGGCCAGCAGGTAACCGTGGCCGCGGCGAACACGATGACTGGCCGCCTGGTGGAAAGATTCGGTACGCCGGTCGCCGGACTCGGGAGGATCGGCCTGACACACACCTTCCCTCCACCGGAGGTCCTTGCCAGCGCCGATCTCGCCGGCGTCGGGCTCACACGCGGGAGGGAGGACGCCGTTCGCGGCTTTGCCCGTGCCGTCGCAGCCGACGCCATCCGCCTCGACCGCAGCATCAGCCTCGATCGGCTCATCGACTCGGTTAGCCGGATCGACGGCATCGGGCCGTGGACCGCGCACTACCTCGCCCTGCGCATCGGTGAGCCGGACGCCTGCCCCACGACCGACCGTGGCCTTCGGCGCGCCCTTGCCCTAGGTGTCCGCCACTCGGCCATGCCGCTCGCCGCCTTCGCAGATCGGTGGCGACCCTGGCGGGCGTTGGCGACGACGCACCTGTGGATGGCGAGCGGAGGGGAGCGGGCTTCAGGTGCGCGGGCTTCCGGTGCGCGGGTGGGTGCCGCGTGACAAGGCAACGAGACCGCGTGCGCTGTGGATGCCCTGACGGGTGATCCTGTCCGGAAACGGCGAGTCATCGGCGATCTGCCGCCCATACCTTCGACTCGCAGATCGGCCTTCCGTCGACCATCCGTTTCCGTTCTCAACATCGAGGAGCGAGGTCATCGATGAAGATCATCAGGCTTCCGAGAGCGGTCTTCCGGGGAGTGCTTGCTGTTCCCCTTGTGCTCGTCGTCGCCGCTGTGACGCCGGCGGCACCGGCCGACCCGGCACACCGGCAGACCACGTACGAGGTGACGAACCTCGAATCCTTCGGTGGATCGGCCAGCGGCAACAGCATCAACAACCGGGGCTGGATCGCGGGATTCTCCACCGAGCCGGTTGCCCAGACCCGGCACGCCACCCTCTGGCGGCATGGTTCGCCGACCGACTTGGGCACCCTCGGCGGACCGAGCAGCTCCGTGGTGTGGCCGGTGAAGAGCAATCGTGGCTTGATCGCGGGCATCAGCGAGACGGCCGAGATGAATCCGCTGGGCGAGACCTGGAGCTGCTGGGTGTTCCTCTCGGCCGAGCCGAGCGGGCACAACTGCGTCGGATTCGTGTGGGAGTCGGGCGAGATGAAACCTCTTCCGACGCTGGGCGGATACAACGGCTTCGCGACCGGCGTCAACGGCCGCGGCCAGGTGGTCGGCTGGGCCGAGAACGAGGTTCACGACTCCACCTGCAACCCGCCCCAGGTGCTCCAGTTCCGTGCCGTCGCCTGGGGCCCTCACGAGGGCCGGATCCAGGAGCTCCCCCCGCTGCCCGGCGACACGGTGAGCGCCGCTACCGCGATCAACGACCGGGGCCAGGTCGTCGGCATCTCGGGTATCTGCGACAACGCCATCGGACGGTTCAGCGCTCGTCACGCCGTGCTCTGGGAGAACGGGACGCCGACCGAGATCGACAACCTCGGCGGTGTCGCCTGGCACACGCCCATGGCGATCAACCGGCAAGGTGACGTCGTCGGGTTCTCGAATCCGCGCCGCGAGGATGGCGGCAGCCTCAGGCCCGAAGCGTTCCTCTGGACCGAGCGCGCGGGCATCATCAGTCTCGGGACGCTGGGAGACGACACGACCAGCCAGGCCCTCGGGATCAACGACGAGGGGCAGGTCGTCGGCCTGTCGTGCGGCGGCGGCACATGCCGTGCCTTCATCTGGCAGGACGGCGTCATGACCGACCTCAACACGCTGGATCAGCCGGACTACACCGGACACCTCTATGCCGCGGGCGACATCAACAATGCCGGACGCATCACCGGTGAAGCTCTCGACCCCGCTGGCGGCAGCAGGGCGTTCGTGGCCATCCCGAGTCACAGCCACGGCTAAACCGAACCGAGCCCGGCTGACGAATCCTCCCGACGAGGCACGTAGAGGTTTCTCCATCTGGCGCGTTGGTCAGCGAGGACACCGACCGGTGGCCAGTGGCGTCGGATGCGGCTCGATCGGGCGGCGTCGGCGGCGGGCTGCCCACGCGGTCATCTTGAGATGAGTCAACGACCCCACGCGGGCATTCAGGCCTGAGTCAACGTGCGGGTTGGCTGCTCGCGGCGGCGAGCGGGTAGACTGCCCCGGTTGCCTCGGCGAGGGCGCCCACTGACGGCTCCGTGATCGACGCGGTGTGCCGGTCGGCACGCGCCTCCCATCGAGCGCCCCTTCACATCCCGACCGCCAGCCGCCATTTCGAGGAGTCCCTGCCGTGTCCGACGTCAAGATCGCCGCCGAACTGCGCACCGAGTTCGGCAAGGGCGCCGCTCGCCGCATCCGCCGCGCGGACAAGGTGCCTGCGGTGCTCTACGGCCACGGCACCGATCCGTTGCACCTCACGCTGCCGGGCCACGACACGATGCTGGCACTCAAGACCCGCAACGTGTTGATCACGCTCGACATCGACGGCCGCGACAATGAGCTGGCGCTTCCGAAGCACGTCCAGCGCGACCCGATCAAGGGGCACATCGAGCACGTCGACCTGATACTGGTCCGGCGCGGTGAGAAGGTCACGGTCGACGTCCCGGTCATCGTGGTCGGCGAAGCCGCTCCGGAGACGCTGGTCAACCTCGAGAACCCGACGATCGCCCTGCAAGCCGAGGCTACGCACCTCCCGGTGGGGATCGAGGTCTCGGTCGAGGGCCTGCTGGCTGGCACCCAGATCCACGCCAAGGACCTCGTGCTTCCGGAGGGGTCGACCCTCGCGGCCGACGAGGAACTGCTGGTGGTCAACGTCACGGTGGCGCCGACGGCCGAGGAGCTCGAGGTCGAGGGCGCCGGCGAGATCGAGGAGGCCGCGGCCGAGGCTGCACCCGAGGAGGGCGCCGAAGAGGTGGCCGAAGAAGGCGCGCCCGAGGGCGCGCCGTCCGACGAGGCCCGAGCCACAAGCGAGTAGGGCCGGTCCACCGATGTCCGACGAGACGTGGCTCGTCGTCGGGCTCGGCAATCCCGGCTCCTCGTATGCCGACACCCGGCACAACGTGGGACGCCTCGTCGTCGAGCTGCTCGCCGAGCGGGCCGGAGCGTCGTTCAAGGCGCACCGGCGCCGCCGGGCTGACGTCGCCACGGTTCGCCTCGGCGGCCTTCCGGGTGTGCCCACGGTGCTCACGCGTCCCCGCTCCTACATGAACGAGTCCGGCGGCCCGGTGGCAAGCCTGCGCGACTTCTACAAGATCGGCAACGAGCGGCTGGTGGTGGTCCACGACGAGCTCGACCTGCCGTACGGCACGCTCCGGGTCAAGGTGGGCGGCGGCGACAACGGGCACAACGGCCTCCGGTCGCTCCGCGCGTCGCTGGGCACCGGAGGCTTCTGTCGCGTCCGGATCGGGATCGGACGGCCCCCGGGCCGCATGGATCCGGCTGCCTTCGTGCTGAAGCCGTTCGGCCCGGCTGAGCGAGCGGATCTGCCGCTGCACGTCGACCGGGCTGCTGATGCCGTGGAGGCTCTCGTCGTCGACGGGCTCGCCTACGCCCAGAACCACTACAACGGATGAGTTGACCACACGTCCGCATTCTGAGCGCCGGCCGCGCGTTTGAACCAGCCCGGTCCGGATCTGTCAGACTTGCTGGTCTGCCGCCCGGAGCTCGCCGACGCGCTCCTCACCGCCAGCGCAGGCATCGCCCACGAGAACTTCATCCGAGGAACGTCGCCATGAGCACCCCCGACTACCGCCTGACCCAGCTCGATGTCCTCGAGGCCGAGGCGATCCACGTGCTGCGGGAGGTGGCCGCCGAGTTCGAGCGGCCTGTCCTGCTCTTCTCGGGCGGCAAGGACTCCACCGTCATGCTTCGGCTGGCGGAGAAGGCATTCTGGCCCGCCCGGATCCCGTTTCCGGTCATGCACATCGACACCGGCCACAACTTCCCCGAGGTGCTCGAGTTCCGTGATCGGCGGGTACGAGAGCTCGGCGTCCAGCTGCTCGTCGCCTCCGTGCAGGACGCGATCGACCGCGGGCTGGTCCGGGAAGAGCCGAACGGTTCCCGTAACCGGAGCCAGACGCCGGTACTCCTGGAGGCGATCGCGAAGCATCGCTTCACTGCCCTGTTCGGCGGCGCGCGCCGCGACGAGGAGAAGGCCCGGGCGAAGGAACGCTTCTATTCCTTCCGGGACGAGTTCGGCCAGTGGGATCCCAAGAACCAGCGGCCCGAGCTGTGGAGCCTCTACAACGGGCGGATCCACCTCGGCGAAAGCATCCGCGTCT
Organism: Actinomycetota bacterium; assembly: GCA_046727475.1. GTDB lineage: Bacteria > Actinomycetota > Actinomycetes > Jiangellales > Jiangellaceae > DAIUDS01. Next base: position 14,311 of record JBKPCP010000059.1, read on the forward strand.
TCCCCCTGTCGAACTGGACCGAGCTCGACGTCTGGCAGTACGTGGCCAGGGAGGGCATCGCCGTGCCCTCGATCTACTTCGCCCATGAGCGGGAGGTCTTCGAGCGCGACGGCATGCTTTTCGCGGCGAACGACTTCTGCCGACCTGACGACGGCCAACCGACCTTCGCCGAGAAGGTGCGGTACCGCACGGTCGGAGACGCCACCCTCACCGCCGCGGTCAAGTCCGAGGCCGACACCGTCGAGAAGATCGTCGACGAGATCGCTGCCACCCGTCTCACCGAGCGTGGCGCCACCCGCGGCGACGACCGGGTCAGCGAGGCGGCCATGGAGGACCGGAAGAAAGAGGGCTACTTCTAGATGGATCTGCTGCGCTTCGCCACGGCTGGGTCCGTCGACGACGGCAAGAGCACCCTGATCGGCCGACTCCTCTACGACTCGAAGGCGATCTTCACCGACCAGATGGTGAGTGTGGAACGGACCAGCCGGGAACGCGGCGACGAGTACACGGATCTGGCGCTGCTCACGGACGGCCTACGGGCCGAGCGGGAGCAGGGAATCACGATCGACGTCGCGTACCGCTACTTCGCCACCCCGCGGCGGAAGTTCATCATCGCCGACACCCCGGGACACATCCAGTACACCCGCAACATGGTCACCGGCGCTTCGACGGCGGATCTGGCGATCGTGCTGGTCGACGCGCGCAAGGGAATGCTCGAGCAGAGCCGACGCCACGCGTTCCTGGTGTCGCTCCTACGCGTTCCGCACCTCGTGCTCGCCATCAACAAGATGGATCTCGTCGACTGGTCGCAGGACGTCTTCGACCGGATCGCCGCGGAGTTCACCAACTTCGCGGCCAAGCTGGAGATCCCGGATCTCGCGATCGTGCCCGTCTCGGCCCTGCACGGCGACAACGTGGTCAGCCGGTCCGAGAACATGCCCTGGTACGACGGGCCGTCCTTGCTGCACCACCTCGAGCATGTTCACATCGCGAGCGACCGCAACCTGGTCGACGTCCGTTTCCCCGTCCAGTACGTGATCCGGCCACAGTCACGAAAGCACGTCGACTACCGGGCGTACGCGGGTCAGGTGGCCGGTGGAATCCTCAAGCCGGGCGACGAGGTCATGGTTCTTCCCAGCGGCTTCACCAGCCGGATTGCCGCGATCTCGACGGCCGACGGCCCGATCGACGAGGCGTTCCCACCGATGTCGGTGACGGTCCGGCTGGAGGACGAGCTGGACATCTCACGCGGGGACATGATCTGCCGCCCGCACAACCAGCCGACCGTGGCGCAGGACCTCGATGCGATGGTCTGCTGGATGGCCGATGCCCCCCTGCGGCCCGGCACCAAGCTCGCCCTCAAGCACACGACCCGCTCGGTGCGCGCGCTGGTGAAGGACCTGCAGTACAGGCTCGACGTCAACACGCTGCACCGCGACGAGGCGGCCGACGCACTCCGGCTCAACGACATCGGCCGGGTCCGGCTGCGCACGACGGCGCCACTGCTCGCCGACGAGTACCGGCGGAACCGGTCGACCGGCGGCTTCATCCTGGTCGACGAGGTGACCAACGCCACGGTCGGAGCCGGGATCATCACGCGCGCCGCATGACGTCGCCACGCGTCCCCCGGGGCGGCGGCGGCAGCCAGCCGCCGCCGCGCAGCAGCTGGACCACGTCGGCGGCCGCGGCGTCCGGGGTCGTGACGGCGGTGTCGAGCGTCAGGTCGGCGTCGCCCGGCTCCTCGTAAGGGCTGGAGATGCCGGTGAAGTCGGGGATCTCGCCGGCTCGGGCGCGCGCGTAGAGCCCTTTGCGGTCGCGACGTTCGCACTCGGCGAGTGGGGTCGCGACGTGCACCAGGAGGAAGTCCGCGTGTTCCTCGGCCATGGCCCGCACCCGGGCACGGGTCGCGGCGAACGGCGCGATCGGCGTGCAGACCGCGATGCCGCCGTGCCGGGCGATCTGTGCGGCGACGTATCCGATCCGCACGACGTTCAGGTCTCGGTCCTCGCGAGAGAACCCGAGCCCCGAGGACAGCATCTGCCTCACGACATCGCCGTCGAGGGAGGTCACCCGCCTGGCGCCCTCTTCCTCGATCGTGGCCACGACGGACCGGGCGACGGTCGACTTGCCCGATCCGGACAGCCCGGTGAAGAAGACGACGACGCCACGACGCTCCCGAGGCGGCCGCCACGCCCGCCACGCGGTCAGGCTCTCGGCCGGCCAGGCGTCAGCTGGGACGTCGCCGTCGCCGTCGAGCGCGGCCATGAGCCGTCCACGATCCGCCGGGCGGACCGGAACCACCAGCCGGGCACCCAGCATCGCGGCGATCTCGTGTGCCAGGTCGGCGTCACGCTCGTCGCCGTACTCAGGGGCAGGCAGCACGCAGACCTCGACCCGTCGGCCGCGGTGCCCGGCGAGCCGGGAAGCCAGCGACCGGGCGGCGCGGATCACGTCGACCGCCGGCGGTCCCGGCCTGCTACGGGGTCCGTCCAGGACGACGATCAGCACCGACGCGTCGCTCGACGTGGCAGCCAGCGTCGGCAGGTCGGGCGGATCGTGGCCAATGATCACGTCGGCACCGGCCCACATCCGCGGCTCGGGTGTACGGCGCAGGTCCGGAAAGGGCCCGGTGACCTGTGTGGTGTCAGCCGGCAGCGGAACCACGTGGCCCGCGAGACGGGTGTCCCGGCCGAGTTCCCGCGGGGCATCTCCACGCAGGTCGAGCGCGGCCAGCGGTGCCCCTTCGTCGTCATGCAGGACCAACCAGCCGTAGCGGCCGGCGGCGCTCGCCACCTGCGCCGGAACCGTCAACGAGATTCGGGTGGACGCGAGGTTCGTCAGCCGGAGTCTGGCTTCCGCGATTACCGCGGGGTCGGGGACGTAGGTGGGCGCATCCACAGGGAGCTGGATGGCCGGGACCTGGGCACGGGCCGAGCCCTCGACTTCCTCTCCCGGGCCACCTGCGGGGCGCACGCCCCAGAGACTACGGCCCGAATTCCGTGCGACACGTCACGGCCGTGCGCCGCCTTCCCACCACCGGCGCCCGCCGTCGAGCAGGCTTGTCGCGTAGGCGCGCAGTGTCGGTGCTGCGGCGTAACCTGGCCCTACCCCCCATCCACCCGGGTCGGGGGCGCTCGTGCGTGCCCGTCAACGCAGACGAAGGACTCGATGAACCTCAGCGGCCTGCTGCACACCCTGCTCGCCGACAATGGCGACAACGCCCTGCGCTCGGCGGCGGCCGATGCGCGGACCGGCGCGGTCACGGCCTTGGACCTGACCGCTCCCGCGGCCCTGCGGCCGTTCGTGGTCGGCGCCGTGGCCGACGATCTCACCGGCGCCGGGCGCCCCGTCCTCGCCGTGACAGCAACGTCCCGCGAGGCCGAGGACCTCGCCGAGGCCCTGCGATGCCTCCTGCCCCCGCAGACGGTTGCCGAGTACCCGTCCTGGGAGACGTTGCCGCACGAACGGCTCTCGCCGCGCAGCGACACGGTGGGCCGTCGCCTCGCCGTCCTGCGGCGGCTCGCGCACCCGGAGCCGGGCGAGGAGACCGGCCCCCTCCAGGTCGTGGTCGCACCGGTTCGCAGCGTGTTGCAGCCCCAGGTCGCGGGGCTGGCGGACCTTCGACCGGTCCGCGTCCGGACCGGCGACGACATCGCCCTCGACGAACTGGTCGAACGGCTGGCAGCGGCCGCTTACACGCGCGTCGATCTGGTCGAGAGGCGGGGCGAGTTCGCCGTTCGGGGCGGCATCGTCGACGTCTTTCCGCCGACGGAGGAGCACCCGCTGCGGGTCGACTTCTGGGGTGACACGGTCGAGGAGATCCGTTGGTTCAAGGTCGCTGATCAGCGATCGCTCGAGCATTCCGAGCACGGCCTGTGGGCGCCTCCCTGCCGCGAGCTGCTGTTGACCGACGAGGTTCGCGAACGGGCCGCCGCGCTCGCAAGGCGCCATCCCGAGCTCGAGGACCTCTTCGACAAGATCGCTGCAGGAGTCGCCGTCGAGGGCATGGAATCGCTCGCCCCGGTCCTCGTCGACGAGATGGAGCTGCTGCTCGACCTGCTGCCGGCCGGAACCCACGTGCTGGTGTGCGACCCCGAGCGGGTGCACACGCGGGCCCACGACCTCGTCGCCACCAGCCAGGAGTTCCTCGAGGCCTCGTGGGCCGCCGCGGCCGGCGGCGGCAAGACCCCCATCGACCTCGGCGACGCTGCGTATCGGACGCTCGCTGATGTCCGTGCCCACGCGATCGGGCTGGGCCTGCCGTGGTGGAGCGTGAGCCCGTACGGCGCCGACGACGAGCTCGCCGAACCCGAGCCGGGTGTCGAGACCCGCACGGTCGACGCCCGGCCCGCCGACTCGTATCGCGGCGACACCCAGCGCGCACTCGCCGACATGAAGGGCTGGCTCGCGGACGGCCGCAGGGTGGTCGTGGTCACCGGTGGGCACGGCACAGCGCAGCGCGTCGTCGAGATGCTCGCCGAGGCCGACATCCCGGCGCGGCCCGCCGACGGCATCGACGGGCTGCCCGACACCGGCATCGCGCACGTGACCACCGGCACGCTCGCCCATGGCTTCGTCACGCCGGCCCTCGTCGTGCTGACCGAGGACGACGTGACCGGGCAGCGCGCGTCGACGAAGGACATGCGGCGGATGCCCAGCCGCCGCCGCAACCAGGTCGATCCCCTTCAGCTGCGACCGGGCGACTTCGTCGTGCACGACCAGCACGGTGTGGGCCGTTACGTCGAGATGACCAGCCGGACCGTCCAGGGCGCAACGCGCGAGTACCTGGTCTTGGAGTACGCACCCGGACGCCGGGGTCAGCCACCGGACCGGCTCTACGTCCCGACGGATCAGCTCGAGCAGGTGACCAAGTACGTCGGCGGCGACACGCCGTCGCTGGATCGGATCGGCGGCTCGGACTGGGCGAAGCGCAAGGGCCGGGCTCGCAAGGCGGTGCGCGAGATCGCCGCCGAGCTGATCAAGCTCTACGCTGCTCGCCAGGCCGCGCCGGGGTATGCCTTCGAGGCGGACACGCCCTGGCAGCGCGAGCTCGAGGACGCGTTTCCGTACGTCGAGACCCCGGACCAGCTCACGGTCATCGACGAGGTCAAGCGCGACATGGAGCGCACGATCCCGATGGACCGCGTGATCGCCGGCGACGTCGGCTACGGCAAGACCGAGATCGCGGTGCGGGCCGCGTTCAAGGCCGTCCAGGACGGCAAACAGGTGGGCGTCCTGGTGCCGACGACGCTGCTGGTCTCACAGCACTACACGACGTTCTCCGAGCGGTATGCGCAGTTCCCGGTGAACGTGCGGGCGCTGTCGCGGTTCCAGTCCGACCGCGAGGCCGCTGACACGCTGCAGGGCCTCGCCGACGGCACGGTTGACGTCGTCATAGGAACCCACCGGCTGCTCACCGGCGACGTCCGGTTCAAGGACCTCGGGCTGCTCATCGTCGACGAGGAGCAGCGTTTCGGAGTCGAGCACAAGGAGAAGCTCAAGCACCTGCGGGCCGACGTCGACGTGCTCACCATGTCGGCGACACCGATCCCGCGCACGCTGGAGATGTCGATCACCGGGATCCGGGACATGTCCACGATCACCACGCCGCCGGAGGAGCGGCACCCCGTGCTGACGTATGTCGGCCCGTACGAGGAGAAGCAGGTCGGTGCCGCGATCCGCCGCGAGCTCATGCGGGACGGTCAGGTCTTCTTCGTCCACAACCGGGTCGAGACGATCGAGAAGATCGCGGCACGAGTTCGCGAGCTGGTGCCCGAGGCGCGGGTCGCGGTGGCACACGGGCAGATGGGTGAGCACACGCTGGAGCAGGTGATCGAGAGCTTCTGGGAACGTGACACCGACGTCCTGGTGTGCACGACGATCGTCGAGACCGGGCTGGACATCTCCAACGCGAACACCCTGATCGTCGACCGGCCGGACCGGCTCGGCCTCTCCCAGCTGCATCAACTGCGTGGACGGGTCGGCCGCGGCCGGGAACGCGCCTACGCGTACTTCATGTATCCCCCGGACAAGCCGATGACCGAGGAGGCTCACGAGCGGCTGGCGACGATCGCGAGCCACTCCGACCTCGGAGCCGGAATGCAGGTGGCGATGAAGGACCTCGAGATCCGCGGCGCGGGCAACCTGCTCGGCGGCGAGCAGTCCGGCCACATCGCCGACGTGGGCTTCGACCTGTACGTGCGCCTGGTGGGGGAGGCGGTTGCCGAGTACCGGGGCGACGGCATTGCGGCCGCCGTACCTGACGTGCGGGTGGAGCTACCCGTCGACGCGCACCTGCCGCACGAGTACGTGGCGAGCGAACGGCTGCGGCTGGAGGCGTACCGGCGGCTCTCCGCCGTTGTGACCGAGGCCGACGTCTCGGCCGTCCGCGACGAGCTCGCAGATCGATATGGCGATCCGCCGCGACCGGTCGAGAACCTGCTGGAGGTGGCGAGGTTCCGCACCCAGGCCCGAGCCGCAGGACTCCGCGAGGTGACATTGCAGGGCAACCACGTGCGGTTCACCCCGGTCGAGCTCAAGGACTGGCAGCGCGTCCGGCTCGACCGGCTGTACCCGAGGTCGCTGTTCAAGGAGACCGTCGGAACGGTGTTGGTGCCGCGCCCGTCGACGGACCGCGTCGGTGGTACCCAGCTGCGCGACGTGGAGCTGCTGGCCTGGGCGGCCGAGGTTGTCGACGCCGTTCTGCTGGCCACTCCGGCGAGCGCTCAGTCCGCCTGAGGCGTCCAGCCAACGCATCGAGCAGGGCTGCCAGCCCGGACCCGCAACCAGATCGCACCGTTACACGATCGTGACACCCGAGGACTAGTAGGAAACCTTCCAGTAGTGCGAGGGTATTGAAAAGCTTCTTATCAGTCTCGCCTACGCTCCATCGTGTCCGTCGCTCCGGCGGGCACTCCGCACCAGGGAGGACCCCCACCGTGAAGAGAACAAGCTTCCTCGCCGCCGGCATCGCCGCGGCACTCGTCCTCGCCGCGTGCGGCGAGGACGACGACACCGAGCCGTCGGCGGGTGACGACGCCGGCACGCCGGAACCGGCCGACATCCGGGTTTGGCTGACTCCCGACACGATCCCGGTCATCGGCGACTACCTGAAGACCACCTTCGAGGAGCAGAACGCCGGGTCCACGCTCACGATCGAGGAGCAGCCCTGGGAGGGCCTCGTCGACCGGGTCACCACGGCCACGACCAGCGAGTCCGACACGCCGGACGTCGTCGAGATCGGCAACACCCAGGCCTCCAGCTTCACGTTCGCCGGTGCCTTCAGCGACCTGAGTGACATGGAAGCCGACCTCGGTGGCGACGACCTGCTTCCCGGCCTGGTCACGTCGGGTACCGCGGAGGACAAGCTCTACGCGGCCCCGTACTACGCCGGCTCGCGAATCGTGTTCTACCGCAAGGACCTGTTCGCCGCCGCAGGGCTCGAGGTGCCGACGACGATGGACGAGTTCGTCGAGACCGCCAAGGCCCTCAAGAGCGCGAATCCCGAGGACGTCGACGGCTTCTCCGGCTTCTGGCTTCCGGGTCAGGACTGGCGCAACGGCCAGGCATTCTTCTGGGACGCCGGTGGCGACTGGGCCGTCGAGGAAGACGACGGCTGGGTCAACGCCGTCGACACGGCTGAGGGCATCGCGGGGCTGGAGCGCGTGCAGGACATCTTCACCAACGCCTCCGGTGCTCCGAAGGACGGCAACGAGGCCGACCCGGTCACGCCGTACTGCGCGGGCCAGGTGGGCATGTTCTCGGCTCCGCCGTGGGTCGTCGGACAGCTCACCGACGGCATCATCGACCCGGCCACGCAGGAGGTCACCGCGGCCGGATGCCCGGCTCTCACCACGCCGGAAATCCTCGGAACCTTCACGCTCCCCGGCTCCGACGGCCAGGCGGCACCGGTCATGCTCGGTGGCTCCAACGTTGCCGTGCCGGCGACGTCGCAGAACCAGGAGCTGGCCAAGAAGGTCATCGAGATCATGCTCAGCGACGAGTTCCAGACCCTGTTCGCCAAGCAAGGCATGCTGCCGGCCAAGTCCTCGCTGTCCGACGAGCTGCCACAGAACGAGGCCAACGCCGCGCTCGGCCCGACACTCGAGACCGGCAAGGTGACGCCGCCGGCGCCCGCGTGGGGTTCGGCAGTCGAGGGTGGCAGGGTCCTCGAGGACCTGTTCGTCAACATCGCCAACGGCGGTGACGTCGAGCAGCTCGCCGCCGACACGGGGGCACTGCTCGACGAACTGCTCAACTGACCAGAGCAGTCGGCGGGAATCGTGCCGGGGGCGGTGCGGAGAGACCGTGCCGCCCCCGGCGCAGTCATTACAGGACGGAGGATGGACGGATGGCGGCGATGACGTCGGTCAAACCGGCCGGGCCGGCCGAGGCGCAGACGCCGCGACGCCGTCGGAGGCGGACCAGGCTCCCGTACGTCCTGCTGATTCCGGCCGTGGCCGTCCTGGGGCTTGGGTTGGGGTACCCGCTGGTCCGCCAGGTGGTGATGTCCTTCCAGGAATTCGGGCTGGCTCAGCAGTTCGGGCAGGCGCCGCTGTGGGTAGGCCTGGACAACTACGTCGCCCTGTTCACCGACTCGTACCTGTGGGCCGTCGTCGTGCGGTCCATCCTGTTCTGCCTCGCCTGTGCGTTCCTGACCATGGCGGTCGGCGTCGGCATGGCGGTGCTCATGGCCAGGATGGCGGGCTGGGCCCGCGTCGTGGTCCAAGTGGTGCTGCTGCTGGTGTGGGCCATGCCGTGGATGGCGTCACTGACCGTCTGGCAATGGCTCATCGACAGCCAGTACGGCATCGTCAACTGGGTCCTCGTGCGGCTCGGCCTCGACCAGTTCGCGGGACACTCCTGGCTGATCAACCCGCTCTCGTTCTTCGCGGTCGCCATGGTGATCGTGGTGTGGATGAGCGTGCCGTTCGTGGCGTTCACCGTTTACGCGGGCCTCACCCAGGTGCCGCACGAGACGTTGGAAGCGGCGCAGATCGACGGCGCGAACGGTTGGGACCGGTTCTGGCAGATCGTCGTTCCGATGATCAAGCCGATCCTGTTGATCGTCGGACTGCTCCAGGTCATCTGGGACCTCAAGGTCTTCACGCAGATCTTCACACTGCAGGAGTCGGGCGGCATCACGGCCGACACCAATCTGCTCGGCACGTACATCTACCGGCTGGGTCTGGGCCAGGGTGACTTCGGCGCGGCATCCGCCGTCGCGATGTTCATGCTGTTGCTGACCGTCGCGATCACCTTCTTCTACGTCCGCCGGATGGTGCGCGAGGAGGAGGAGCTGTGACGATCGAAACCCGGCCCGTCGCAAGTCAGCCTGCAGTTCGGCCGTCCGGTATGCGCCGCACGCTGTCGCGCGGCGCAGGGAGGCGGGGACGTCGCCGCGGGAAGAGCGTCGCCAACATCGTGGGCCTGGCCATCGCCGCGGTGTTCGCGTTCCCTGTCTACTGGATGGTGAACAGCTCGTTCCTGGAGACCGCCGACCTGCGCGGACCAGACCCGGTCTTCTTGCCGCTGGACGGCACGTTCGGACAGTTCCGAAAGGTGTTCGCCAACCCCAACTTCGTCACGGCGATCACCACGAGTGCTGTGGTCACGGTGTTGACGGTCGTGTGTGCGGTGCTCTTCGCGTTCCTCGCGGCGCTTGCGGTCACGCGGTTTCGCTTCCTGGGCCGCAAGGGCTTCATCCTCACCATCCTGGTGATCCAGATGATCCCGGCCGAGGCCCTGTTCATCTCCCAGTTCCGAATGCTCGACGGATGGAACCTGACCAACAACGTCCTCGGCCTGACCCTGCTCTACGTCGCGGCCGTCGTGCCGTTCACGGTATGGATGCTGCGCGGGTTCGTCGCCGGTGTCCCGCGGGAGCTGGAAGAGGCGGCCATGGTCGACGGCTGCAGCCGCACGCGTGCGTTCTTTGCAGTTGTGCTCCCGCTGTTGGCGCCTGGGCTGGTCGCGGCGGGCGTGTTCGGGTTCATGCAGGCATGGAACGAGTTCACCCTGGGTCTGGTCGTCATGAACCGACCCGAGTCGATGACGTTGCCGGTGTGGCTTCGGACGTTCACCGGCGCCAACCAGGTCACCGACTGGGGCGGTGTCATGGCGGCGTCGGTGATTCTCGCGGTCCCGGTGGTGGCCTTCTTCATGCTGGTCCAGCACCGGATGGCGTCGGGCCTGGTCTCGGGCGCGGTCAAGGGCTGACATGGACCGTTCCCACGACCCCGCGCACCTACGGGGCCTGGCCCTCGCCACCCTCTTTCCCGGCTTCGCCGGCGCGACCTCGCCGCCGGCATGGCTGGCCCGGCTGGTCGCCGAGGGGCTCGGCGGCGTCGTGTTGTTCGGTCGGAACGTGAACCCCGAACGCGGTGACGAGGGTGTCGCCGCGCTGACCACGCAGCTTCGGGCCGCGCGGCCGGACCTGCTCGTCGCCATCGACGAGGAGGGCGGCGACGTCACGCGACTCGACGCGGGGACCGGCTCCGAGCTGCCCGGCAGCGCCGCCCTGGGCGTCGTCGACGACGTCGCCCTGACAACGGACGTCGCGGCGTCGCTCGGCGCCCGCCTGCGGGCATGCGGCGTCGACGTCAACTTCGCGCCCGTGGCAGACATCGACGTGGATCCGCTCAACCCGGTGGTCGGCGTACGAGCGTTCGGATCCGACCCCGAGCTCGTCGCGCGGCACGTGGCGGCCTTCGTCCGCGGGCAGCAGTCCAGCGGTGTGGCCGCGACGGCCAAGCACTTCCCTGGCCACGGCGCGACCGACGAGGACAGCCACGTCACGGTACCGACGGTGTCGGCACCGGCCGATCTGCTCGATCGGCGGGAGCTGGTGCCGTTTCGGGCGGCGGTGGCGGCAGGGGTCAAGATCGTCATGACGGCGCACATCAAGGTCGGTGCGATCGATCCCGGCGTCCCGGCGACTCTGTCGCACGCGGTGATCACCAGGCTGCTGCGCAACCGCCTCCATTACCGCGGCGTCGTCATGACCGACGGAATGGACATGCACGCGATCAGCCGGACGGTCGGTCACTCCGAGGCGGGCGTACTGGCGCTGTCGGCCGGCGTGGACGCGCTGTGCGTCGGTGGCGAGACCACCGACCCCGAGACCGTCGAGTCCATCGTCGCGGCACTGGTGTCGGCAGTCGGATCGGGGAGGCTGCCGTACGAGCGGCTGGCCGAGGCGGCCGGCCGGGTGCGGTCCTTGGCGGGCTGGGCGACATCGGCAGAGCTGGACGACGGCAGTGCCGACGGCGAGCCTGCCGGGGTTCGGGCAGCGCGTCGGGCGGTCGTCGCCGTGGGCAACGTGTCGCTACTCCGCGCGCCCGTCGTGGTCGAGCTGCAGGACGAGCCGTCCTTCGCGGCCGGCGAGGTCCCGTGGGGCGTGGGCGGGCCGCTGGTCGAGCGACTCCCGGGCACGGTCGTCGTGCCGGTGTTCGAGTCCGGGCCCGAACCCGGGACCGTCCTCGCCGGGCATGGCGATCGCCCGGTCGTGGTGTCGGTCCGCGGAGTGCGGCGGCGGAGCTGGCAGGCGCGCGCGGTAGCGGCGATCCGGCGGCTCCGACCCGACGTCGTCGTGGTCGATCACGACCTCCCCGCCGACTCGAGCGTCCTCGGGGAGCGGTACGTGCTCGCCTATGGCGCTGCCCGGGTGACCGCGGAGGCCGCCGCTGACCTGCTCGCCGGTGGCGTTCGCAGCAGGGTCGACCGGTCGCGACCAGACCCGACCTCGGTCGCGCCGAGCTGACCGTCGAGCACCGGCGCCGGTGTTCACGCGGCAGGTTAGGATGCGCGTCGTCTCAGCAGCCACCCGAAGAGGATCGCCGTGTCGCCCAGCCGCCGCACCGTGGCCGTCGTGTTCTGCGTGCTGGCAGCCGCCTCGCTCACCGCCTGCGACACCAACGAGATCGGTGCTGCGGCGGTCGTCGGCGACGACCGGATCACGATCGGCGAGCTCCAGGACCGGGTTCGCGACTTCACCGACTCCATACCGGACGAGAGCGCGGCGGGCGCCGACCCGGCCGTTCTCCAGCAGGCTCTCCTGGACCGGATGATCCGCCACGAGCTCCTCGAGCAGCTCGCACGCGACGAAGGCATCGAGGTCTCGGAGGCGGACATCGACACCTTCATCGAGGAGCAAGTAGTGGGTCCGGCGCCCGAGGGCGACATCACCGACCTGCTGGCGCAGAGCGCGCTCACGGACAACACGCTTCGCGAAGCCGTGCGCGACGTGCTCATCCAGCAGGAGCTGGTGGATCGGCTCGGGGGCGAGGAGGCGTACAACGAGGCTCTCGTGGAGAAGTCCGAGGAGATCGGCGTGACGGTCAGTCCGCGCTACGGGACGTGGACCGAGGCGGGCCTCGAGGCCACCAGCGGCTCGATCTCGGAACCGGACGAGGCCGCCGTGGACGAGCCCGCTGACGGTTCGACCGAGACACCCGGGGGCTGAGCGCGCCCGTGGCCGCCGGGCACCTCGTGCTGCTGGTCACGAGTCCTCGGGTCGCGCCGGGGCTGTTGTCGGCTCCGGCCTGGGACGTCTTGCGCGCCGGCCGTGTGGTCGTCGCGACGGCCGATCATCCCCAGGCGCCGGCTTTGCGGGCCAGCGGGATCGATCCGGAGCCGGTCGGCGAGCCGAGCCCCACCGCACTGCTCGACTCGGCGGCGTCCGGAACCGTCGTCTGGCTGGGTTCCCCCGACGGTGATCCGGGCCTCGCCGACGGCCTTGCGGCGGAGGTTGCCGCCCGGGTGGCCCGGGGGGTGCCCGTCGCAGAGGTCGAGGTGCTGACCGGCTCGTACGACCTGCCCGGAGCGCGGCTGCTCGACCTGGTCGCCGTCATGGACCGGCTCCGCTCGCCGGGCGGCTGCCCATGGGACCGGGAGCAGACTCATCGCTCCCTGGCGACCTACCTGCTCGAGGAGGCGTACGAGACGCTCGAGGCGATCGAGACCGACCCCGACCACCTGCGCGAGGAGTTGGGGGACCTGCTCCTCCAGGTGGTCTTCCACGCCCGCCTCGGGGAGGAGCACGAACACCCGTGGTCCATCGACGACGTGGCGTCCGGCATCGTCGAGAAGCTGATCCGCCGGCACCCGCACGTGTTCGCCGACGGCGACGCCACCACGGCCGCACACGTCGAGGCGCGCTGGCACGAGCTCAAGCAGGCCGAGAAGAGGCGGTCCTCCGCGGTGGAGGGCGTTCCGGTCGCCCAGCCGGCCCTCTCGCTCGCGGCCACGTTGCTGAACCGGGCCGAGTCGGCGGGGATCGCACCGACTCTGCCGGACCTCGTCGTGCCCGACCCGGCGGACCCGACCGCCGTGGGAGACGCGACGCTGGCGCTGGTCGCAGCCGCCCGCCGGCACGGCGTCGACGTCGAACAGGCCGTGCGCGACGCGGCGCGCCGGTTCGCCGATGCGGTCCGCCGTGCCGAGTCCCCGAGTTGACGCGCGGCGGTACCAGAGCGCCCAACCGGCCGCCGCTAGGCTTTCGGCGTACCCCCTTGGCGGCACCCGGAACCCGCAGGAGACGACACGTGGCCACGATCGAAGCTGTCGGCGCACGGGAGATCCTCGACTCGCGGGGCAATCCCACTGTCGAGGTCGAGGTGGCCCTCGACGACTCCACGGTCGCCCGTGCCGCCGTTCCGTCCGGTGCTTCCACCGGCGCCTTCGAGGCCGTGGAGCTCCGTGACGGTGATGCCGACCGTTACGGCGGCAAGGGTGTCGAGAAGGCCGTGACGGCTGTCCTCGACGAGATCGGCCCGGAGCTGCTCGGCTTCGACGCCAGCGAGCAGCGGCTGGTCGACCAGGCGCTCGTCGACCTCGACGGCACGCCGAACAAGGAACGCCTGGGCGCCAACGCGATCCTCGGGGTCTCACTCGCCGTCGCCCGGGCCGCTGCCGACTCCGCGGAGCTGCCGCTGTTCCGGTACCTGGGCGGCCCGAGCGCCCACCTGCTCCCGGTGCCGATGCTGAACATCCTCAACGGCGGCGCCCATGCCGACAGCAATGTCGACGTCCAGGAGTTCATGGTCGCGCCGATCGGTGCGACGACGTTCCGTGAGGCTCTTCGCTGGGGTGCCGAGGTCTACCACGCCCTGAAGGCAGTGCTGAAGGAGAAGGGCTATGCGACCGGCCTGGGCGACGAGGGTGGTTTTGCTCCCAACCTGCCCAGCAACCGTGACGCCCTCGACCTGATCGGCGTGGCGGTCGAGAAGGCCGGGTTCGCGCTCGGCAGCGACATCGCCCTGGCGCTCGACGTCGCCGCGACCGAGTTCCACGGCGAGGACGGCTACAGGTTCGAGGGGGAGACCCGGTCGGCCGACGACATGGCTGCCTACTACCGCGAGCTGGTCTCGGCGTATCCGCTGGTCTCGATCGAGGACCCGTTGGATGAGGACGACTGGGCCGGCTGGACAGCGATGACGGCGGCGCTCGGGGACAAGGTTCAGATCGTCGGCGACGACCTGTTCGTCACGAACCCCGACCGGCTCCGCCGCGGCATCTCCGAGGGCGCCGCCAACGCCCTGTTGGTCAAGGTCAACCAGATCGGCACACTCACCGAGACGCTCGACGCCGTCTCGCTGGCCCACCGATCGGGCTACCGATGCATGATGAGCCACCGGTCAGGCGAGACGGAGGACACCACGATCGCCGACCTGGCCGTCGCCACCGACTGTGGCCAGCTGAAGACCGGTGCACCTGCCCGGTCCGAGCGGGTGGCGAAGTACAACCAGCTGCTGCGGATCGAGGAAGAGCTCGACGACGCCGCGCGGTACGCCGGGGCCGGCGCGTTCCCGAGGTTCACGCCTTAGCCATGGCTGGACCTGGCCACCGCAGCAGGGGCGGTCCCGGCGCCCGTCCATCGGGCGGCGCCCGGCCGGCTCGCCGTCGGTCAACCAGGCCGATCCGTCCTGTTTCCCGACCGCCGGGCGTCGTCGAGTCCACCGCCCGTTCGACCCGCGCATCGGGCGAGCCACCGAGGCCCGCCGCGCCGCGGCGAGGATCGCTCACCAGCCGGGCCGCGGTGCTCGCCCTGGTGTTCGGCGTGCTGGCGGTGTCGTACGCGTATCCGCTTCGCGCCTGGTACGACCAGCACACCCAGCGGGCCGCGCTGGAGCAGGAGGCAAGCCAGTTGCATAAGTCCGTCGAGCAGCTGGAGGCCGAACTGCGGCTGTGGGAAGACCCCGCATACGTCCGGGCGCGGGCCCGGGAGCGGCTGAACTTCGTCATGCCGGGTGACGTCGGCTACGTCGTCGTCGACGAGTCGGGCGATGCGGTGCCCGAGCCCACCCAGGGTCCTGACGGCATTCCGGTCACCAACGACGGACCCTGGCACTCGCGGCTGTGGGCATCGGTCGAGGCTGCCGACGCCCTGCCTCCGGACGGGGCGGAGTGAGGGAACCGTCGGCTGCCGATCTGGCGGCGGTGTCTGCTCAACTCGGCCGGCCCGCACGTGGGATGCGGGCCGTCGCCCACCGATGCCCGTGCGGACTTCCCGACGTCGTCGAGACCGAGCCTCGGCTGTCCGACGGCACGCCGTTCCCGACGACGTACTACTTGACCTGCCCGCGTGCCACGAGGGCAGTGTCGACGCTGGAGTCGAGCGGCCTGATGCGCGAGATGAGCGCCCGGCTGGCGTCGGATCCGGACCTGGCGGCCTCCCACGCCGCGGCCCATCGCGACTACCTGGACCGGCGCGAACGGATCGCGAACGTACCGGAGATCGCCGCCGTCTCGGCCGGGGGGATGCCCGACCGGGTCAAGTGCCTGCACGCCCTGGTGGCTCACGCGCTCGCCGCCGGCCGCGGGATCAACCCGCTCGGTGACGAGGCACTCGACGCGTTGCCGGACTGGTGGGCCGCCGGACCCTGCGCGGAGGTGGGATGACCCGGGTCGCGGCCGTCGACTGCGGCACGAACTCGCTCCGGCTGCTGGTGGCCGACCTCGACATCGACGGCGGCCAGCGCGACCTGGACCGCCGGATGGAGATCGTCCGGCTCGGCCAGGGCGTGGATCGTACCGGCCGATTCGCACCCGAGGCCCTGGACCGGACCCTGACGGCCCTGGAGGGCTACGCCCGGCTGATCGACGAGCTCGGGGTGGACCGGGTCCGGATGGTGGCGACCAGCGCCACCCGCGACGCCGCCAACCGCGACGAGTTCGTGGCCGGCGTCGAACGGGCACTGGGCGTGGAGCCCGAGGTGATCTCGGGTGACGAGGAGGCGCGTCTCTCGTTCACGGGCGCAACACGAGGCCTCCCGGCCGGTCTCGCCGCGCCCTACCTCGTCGTCGACATCGGCGGCGGGTCGACCGAGCTGGTGCTGGGCTCGACAGAGGTCGAGCGGGCCCGGAGCGTCGACGTCGGGTGCGTACGGCTGACCGAGCGGCACTTCTCGTCGGACCCGCCGACCGCGGCGCAGGTCGCTGCCGCCCGAGCCGACGTCGCGGTCGCATTGAACGTCGTCGCCGAGACGGTGCCGCTGGACGCGGCGGCAACTCTCGTCGGCCTGGCCGGCTCCGTGACAACCGTCGGAGCGATCCATCTGGGGCTCCCCGCGTACGACGCCACGGCCATCCACCACACCCGGGTGCCCGCAGCGGCGGTCGAGGAGATCAGCGAGCGGTTGCTGGCCATGAACCACGCGGAACGCGCGGCGATTCCGGTGATGCATCCCGGGCGAGCCGACGTCATCGCGGCCGGCGCGCTGGTGCTGCGGTGCATCGTCGAGCGGACGGCCCTTGCCGAGGTCCTGGTGAGCGAGCACGACATCCTCGACGGAATCGCCTGGAACCTGATGACCTCCGGGAGGGCTCGGACATGACGGCGGCCGGTTCCGAGCCGGAGGCGAATGCGCACCCGCTGACCGGTGCCCCCTTCTCCAGCCCGGTGCCACCGGGAACCGGCTGGCCGGACGACCCGGCGACGGCGACGACGCCCGTCGCCAGGGACGCCACTCAGGTCGCCTCTCTTGCCGCAGAGGCAGGGCTACGTGAACTCGGCGCGCGGTCGTCCGTCTGCCGCGCCTGCCCGCGACTCGTCGAGTGGCGGGAGGAGGTTGCGGGCACGAAGCGGCGGGCCTTCGCCGATCAGCCGTACTGGGGCCGTCCGGCGCCCGGTTGGGGTGATCCCTGGCCGCGGGTGCTCGTGCTCGGGCTGGCGCCGGCCGCGCACGGTGGCAACCGGACCGGGCGCATCTTCACCGGGGACCGCAGCGGCGACTGGCTTTTCGCGGCCCTGCACCGGACGGGGATGGCCTCACAACCGACATCCGTGCACTCCGGTGATGGCCTGCGCCTGACCGGCGCCCGAATCGTGGCGGCGGTCCGGTGCGCTCCGCCGGCGAACAAGCCGACGCTCGCCGAGCGCGATGCCTGCGCGCAGTGGCTCGACCGCGAGGTAGCACTCGTGCTCGACTCGCTGCACAGCGTCGTCGCACTGGGGTCGTTCGCCTGGGACGCCGCGCTTCGAACGCTGGCCCGCAACGGGTTCGACGTGCAGCGCCCCCGGCCGAAATTCGGCCATGGAGCCGAAGCGCTCATCACGGCGAAGTCAGGGCACACGATCCGGCTGCTCGGCTGCTACCACCCGAGCCAGCAGAACACGTTCACCGGAAAGCTCACCGAGGACATGCTCGACGAGGTGCTCTCTCGCGCGGCTGCTCCGTGGCGTTTGTGAATGCATTCACAAGCGGTTAGGCTCACACCATGGCCGATGAACACGTCCCCAGGATCCTGATCGTCGGCGGGGGATACGTCGGCATGTTCACAGCGCTGCGGCTGCAGAAGAAGCTGCGTTGGCGCACGGTGCGGATCACGGTCGTCGACCCCCGGTCGTACATGACGTACCAGCCGTTCCTTCCCGAAGCGGCGGCAGGCTCGCTCGAGCCGCGGCACGTCGTCGTTCCGTTGCGACGGGTCCTGCGACAGTCCCAGGTCATCACCGGCCAGGTGACCGAGATCCGGCACGCCGACCGGGTTGCCCGGATCGAGCCGCGGGTCGGCGAGCCGTACGACCTCGGGTACGACGTCCTGGTGGTCGCACTCGGATCGGTGGCCCGGACGCTGCCGATCCCGGGCCTCGCCGAGCAGGGCATCGGCTTCAAGCAGGTCGAGGAGGCCATCGCCCTTCGCAACCACGTGCTGGACCAGCTCGACATTGCTGCGTCGACGGCGGACGAAGACGTACGACGCCGCGCGCTGAGCTTCGTGGTCGTGGGCGGCGGCTATGCGGGCGTCGAAGCGCTCGCCGAGCTCCAGAGCATGGCGAAGGATGCGATGCGGTACTACCCGTACCTTCGGCCCCACCACATGCGATGGGTCCTGGTCGAGGCGACCAACCGGATCCTGCCGGAGGTCGGGCCGGCCATGGGTGTCTACACGGTGGAGGAGCTTCGGCGGCACGGCATCGAGGTGCGGCTGGAGACACGGCTCGAATCGTGCGTAGACGGGCACATCGTGCTCGACGACGGCACCGAGTTCGACAGCGACACGCTCGTCTGGACCGCCGGCGTCAGGCCGCACCCGCTCCTCGCCAAGACCGACCTCCCGCTGGACGAGAAGGGCCGGCTGCGGTGCCGGGCCGACCTGCGGGTCGACGGCGTCGAGGCGGCGTGGGGCGCCGGCGACTGTGCCGCCGTCCCGGACCTGACCTCCAAAGTGCCCGGTGCCACCACCGGTCCGAACGCGCAACACGCCGTCCGGCAGTCCAAACGGCTTGGCGACAACATCGCCGCCGTGCTGCGCGGCCGGGAGCCCAAGGACTACGCCCACCGGTACATCGGGTCCGTCGCCAGCCTGGGGCTGTACTCCGGAGTGGCCCAGGTCTACGGCATCAAGGTCAAGGGCTTCCTCGCCTGGTTCATGCACCGGACCTACCACGCCAGCAAGATGCCCACCTTCAACCGCAAGGTTCGAGTCATACTCGACTGGACGCTGGCCCTCTTCTTCCGCCGAGAGGCCGTCTCGCTGGGGCGCCTGCAGATGCCGCGTGACGAGTTCCGGCGTGCGGCCGTCCCCCAGTCGCCTTCTACCAAATGATGTGTGGGGCGGCCTCAGGTCGAGGCCGCCCCACACTCGTACGCGTGGGCGACTAGTCCTGGCCCACCCCCGAACCGCCGGTGAGCCGGAAGAAGTAGTCGGCATCCAGGACCTGGATGTCGCCCGTCGTCATGTTCGAGATGACCACCGTGACCTCGCCCTGCGTGGCCCGCAGGCAGGTCGTCGAGAATCCGGAGACGGAGATCGAGTCGCCCTCGAACCGGTAGACGTAGTTGCCCTCGTCGTCGACGGTCTCGCCCTCGGACGTCTCGCCGGGCGTCAGGTCGCACGGCGCCAGCACCTGCACGACCCAGTTGTTCTCCTGGACGCCGGTCGTCTCGATCCAGTTACCGGGCTCGGACGACAGGGTGGCCGCCTGGCCGCCGACCGTCACGTCGTCCACGAAGAACCCGGTGTCCAGGTACGCCGCATCCGTCGAGTAACGGAACCGCACGTCCGTCGTACCCGCCGGCAGAGGTGCGCTCTGCAGGTGGATGTACTCCGGATCGTCGACGAAGTAGGTGCCGCCGGAGGTGCCGGTCAGCCCGTTGCCCTCCTCGTTGTTGTCGTGCGGATCGGTGTCAGTGGTGACTTCGATGCCCTCGTGGAACAGCGGAACCGTCACCCACTCACCGTTCACGAGCGCCTCGAGGTAGCCGTAGTCCCAGCCTTCCTCGATGAAGTACCAGGTCCAGAAGTCCACGACCGCGCCAGGCGCTGTGCCCGCACTCGCCACGTCGAGGATGTTCTCGTTCAGGCTCTCCGCGCCGCCCCACCAGTGCGTCTCACCCGTGTGTGGCGCGACCTGCTCGGTCGGCGAGCCCTCGAACGTGAGGCCGAAGACCTGTCCCGGGTTGCGGAACGTCTCGTACGACACGCCGAACGGCAGGGCCGTCTGCTCCGGCACCTTCGGGAATTGCTCCCACCGCGCCTCCGGCATCCGGCCGAAGTACTGGCCGCGCTTGTTCCAGAAGAGGTCGTTCGCGATGTCGACGGTCCAGCCGGTGAACGTGGGGTCACCGAAGTCGATGTTCTTGATGTCCCAGAGGTCGGAGCCTTCGTCGTCGAGCTTGACTGCGATTGCCCAGTCCTTGAACAGCTCCTCGGCAGAGCGAAGGTTGGCGCCAGTCAGCTCGTTGAACTCGTCGATCGCCGCCTGGACGCCTTCCATGCCGTCGGCTTCGTTCTGGAAGATCAGTTTGATCAGCAGGTCACCGCCGGCGCCGTCGTACTGGCCGTCCGGGTTGTAGGTGCCGTCACCGTTGCCACCGGCCTGCTCCCAGAGGTAGAGGAAGTAGGTCAGCGACGCGCCGTAGTTCTCGAGACCACCACCCCACCTCGTCAGCGAGGTCTCCCGGTGAAAGACCTGGTGGTAGGTGAGGTGTGATCCGCCGATGCTGTACTGGTTGAGGAAGATCGCCAGGTCCGCGAGACCCTCGTCCACCCAGGACGGCTCGCCCGGATCGGAGTAGTTCATCAACAGGTGCTCGAGCTCGTGTGCGATCACGCCCTCATACAGGTTCGGGGCCGCGGCATCGTCGCCGATGCGGTTGATCCAGTCGTACGCGTCGACCACGATGACGTTCATGCCCGCGTCGGTGATGTACTCGGGCGCGAAGTAGCCAGCCGTATACGTGGTGACCGAGCAGTCGTAGTAGGACGCGTCCTGCACGTTGTAGACGAGCATGACGAGCGCGTCACTGCTCGTACCGTCCTCACCCACTGCTGTGCCGATATCGCCGAAGTGCGCCTCGTCGATCGCAACGATGTGGTTGGCGAGTTCGTCGCCCAGCAGGTTGATCTGCTCCTGGGTGATCAGGTAGTCGCTGGCGACGTTGTCCGCGCACGGTGTGAACTCGTCATTGGGGTTCTGGTCGAACGCCGGGTCGAGGCTGGTCACGCCCTCGGCGCCGCCGATCCCGCCTTCCGGCACGTAGATGTAGACGGGCGTACCGTCCGGCGCCGCGCCGTCGTACGCCAGCTCGAACTCCTGGTGATACGAGCCGCCGGCTTCGCTGTCGTTGATGTGGACGAGCATCGTCGGATCGCCCGGCTCCCCCACTGTGTGGCCTTGAGCAGTCATGCCGTAGGCAGCCAGCCCCGCTGTCAGGGCGCCCACTGTGAGACCGCGCGTGAGCTTCCGCATGAGTCGTGCTCCCTCCGTGGACCACGTCGTTGTGGCCTGCGGCGGACGCGGCGCAGTTCCTCTGCTGGTCACGGCTGCTCCGGTCGCCGCCTGCCCGGTGGCCGCGTCGGCTGGCGCGACCACGCAAACGAAATGTCGGGCCTTGCGCCGACCAGGTTCCCGACCATCGGACTGTCAATCCTCATGGCCAGGGATTTTTCAGTGCCTGCCGACTCGCACATCCAGGGTCCGTGATCGCTGTGTGATCCAACCGCCTGGCACGCAGGGAGATACCCTTGCCGCGGACCTGGCGTCCACGACGAAGGGGGTCCGGGCCGGTGAAGACGGCAAAGCCGAGCGGTGCCGCGGAGCGCGTTGCGTTGGTCCTGGAACGGCTGCTCGGGGCGCCGGTCCCCTTGCGCATCCGTACCTGGGACGGCTCCGAGGCTGGCGCCGCAGATGGGCCGACGCTGGTGGTGCGGTCGAGGCGGGCGCTGCGCCGTATCCTGTGGCAGCCCGACGAGGTCGGGCTGGCCCGTGCCTGGGTGGCCGGTGAGATCGACCTCGAGGGAGACCTGGAGGACGCGCTCACCCGACTCGAGTCCGTGGGCCGCGACATCGCGAAGCGCCGTCACCTCACCCCGATCGAGCGGGCCGAGGTGCTGCGCGCCGCGGTGCTGCTCGGCGCCGTCGGACCGCCGCCGAAACCACCTACGGAGGAGGTCGCCCTCACCGGCGCCCGACACTCCAAGAACCGCGACAAGGTCGCCGTCAGTCACCACTACGACGTCGGCAACGAGTTCTACGAGGTCGTGCTGGGCCCGTCGATGGTCTACTCGTGTGCGTACTGGGATCGGTTCGACGACCCCGGCTACACGCTCGACGAAGCCCAACGCGACAAGCTCGAGCTCATCTGCCGCAAGCTCGGGCTGGCCGAGGGTATGCGCCTGCTCGACGTCGGCTGCGGCTGGGGCGGCCTGGTCATCCACGCGGCCCGCGAGTACGGCGTCGAGGCCGTCGGCATCACGCTGTCCCACGAGCAGGCTGAATACGCGCGCAAGCGGGTCTTCGACGCCGGCCTGTCCGAGCGCGTCGACATCCGGGTGCAGGACTGGCGCGACCTGACCGACAACCCGTTCAACGCCGTCGCGAGCATCGGCATGGCCGAGCACCTCGGTGCCGAGCGCTGGGGCGACTACGCCCGGGCGCTGCACGACCTGCTGGTGCCCGGCGGCCGACTGCTGAACCACCAGATCGTCCGGCGGCCCGGAAAGGGTCGTGCCGGGCGCACCTTCATCGACGCGTACGTCTTTCCCGACGGCGAGCTGCTGCCGATCGGCGAGGTCGTCGCCGCGATCGAAGGCGGCGATTTCGAGGTCCGCGACGTCGAGAACCTCCGCGAGCACTACGCGCGCACGCTGCGCAGCTGGGTCACCAACCTCGAAGCCGGGTGGGACCGTGCGGTGGCCTTCGCCGGCGAGGGCCGCGCGCGGGTGTGGCGGCTCTACATGACCGGGTCGGCGCTGTCGTTCGACGCCGGCCGGATCGGTGTTGCCCAGGTGCTCGCCGTACGCCGGCATGCCGACGGCACCAGCGGCTTCCCGAACACCCGTACCGCGTGGCTCGGAGCCAGGTGAGTCTCCTCGCGGTCACCGTCATCGGCCACGACCGCCCGGGCATCATCGCCGACGTCACCGCGGGCTTGGCCGACCTCGGGCTGAACCTCGAGGACTCCACCATGACGCTGCTCCGCGGCCACTTCGCGATGACGCTGGTATGCGCGGGAGATCGGACCGTGGACGACGTCGAGAGCGCGCTGTCACCGCTGACCGCCGACGGCGCGCTGCTGGTGTCGGTTCGCGCAGTACCCTCCGAGCCAGGCCCCGATTCGAGCGGTATGCCCTATGTCCTCACCGTGTACGGCGGGGACCGGCCGGGGATCGTCTCGGCGGTCACCCGGGTCCTGGCCAACGCGGGCGGCAACATCACCGACCTGACGACGCGGCTGACGGGTGACCTCTACCTGCTGGTGGCGGAGGTCGAGGTCCCGAACACGGTCGACGAGGACGATCTGGCAGAGCGGCTGGCTGATACCGGACGTGACCTCGGAATACGGGTCACGCTGCGCCGCCAGGAGACCGACGTCCTGTGACCCTGCTCGACTGGAGCGTGCACGACCTGGGCGTGCCCGGTCGCATCCTGCCTGTCGTGCGGGCACCGAACCCGACGCTCGCTGCCCCGTCGCACCGGGTGGCGGCCGACAGTCCCGAAGTCGTCCAGCTCGCGGCCGACTTGGTCGCGACGATGCGGGTGTCGCCGGGCTGTGTGGGATTGGCGGCCACGCAGGTGGGGCTCGGACTGCACGTCTTCGGCGTCGACGTCACCACACATCCGAAAGCACGTACCCGGCACGGCACGTTCGTCTTGTGCAACGCCGAGGTGACCGAGGCGAGCCGTAACGAGAAGGCCCGCGAAGGCTGTATGTCGGTGCCGGACCTGACCGGCGACGTCAAGCGGGCTGCCCGGGTCACCGTCGCCGGTGAGCTGCCCGGGTCGGGGGAGCGGATCGTCATCGAGACCGACGCCTTCGAGGCCCGCGCCGTCCAGCACGAGATCGACCACTGCGAGGGCCTGCTCTTCCTCGACCGGGTGGCCGGTGCGCATGCCGTGTTCCCGCGGCGGACATACCTGTGACGCCGCGCAGCCCGTAGCCTGAACGGCGC
>JBKPCP010000060.1:0-10528 GCA_046727475.1 Actinomycetota bacterium
GCACCTGCGGGTTGGTCGCGGTGGCCCGCGCCATCTCGAGGAGTTGCCGCTCGTGCAGGTTGATCTGCGCCGGGTAGGCGTTGGCGCGGGCGGCGAGCCCGACGAGCTCGAGGAACTCCTGTGCCGTGGTGCGTGCTTCGGCGAGTCCGACGCGACGTCGGCCGAACAGGATGGCCATTGCGACGTTGTCGCGTACGGTCATCGACTCGAATGGACGCGGCGTCTGGTAGGTGCGCGCGACGCCGACATGGGCGATGCGATGCGGTGGTAGCCGCCTGATGTCCTGTCCCGCGACCCGGATGCTGCCGGACGTCGGCTGCAGCGAACCGGCTAGGAGGTTGACCAGCGTGGTCTTGCCGGACCCGTTCGGCCCGACCAGCCCGACGAGCTCGCCCGGTCTAATGTCGAGAGTGATTCCCTGCAGCGCCTTGACGCCGCCGAAGTTGCGCACGACGTCGCGACACTCGACCAGCACGGCGCCCTCGGACGTCGCGTCCAGGTCGGTCCCGGTGACCGGCGGCGACGTCGCGGAGGCTGGCGCAGCGGGCGGCTCGACGTGCTCGACCTGCTCGACCACCGATGGTTCGCGCATGCGCCCGGCCACGGGCCACAAGGCGACGCCGGCGGCCGCGGCCATGCCGGCACCGACCCAGTCGATCTCCTCGTCGCCGATGCCGACGATGGCCGTAACGGCTGTGACGACAAGGAACGCGGCCAGCGCGAGCCATGGCCGGGCACGCAGGCGCGGCAGCAGGCCTTCCGGCGCCGCGACGACGAGGACGACGAGCACCGAGCCGAGGATGACGAGGCGCCAGCCTTCGAGCCCCGACGTCGCCAGCCGGTCCTGCAGCGTCACGATGAGCATCGCCCCGATGACCGGGCCGAGCCAATGTGCACGCCCACCGAGGACACACATCACGATGACGAACAGCGGGATCGTCAGACCGAAGACGCCTTCGACGGTCACGAAGCCGATCTGCAGCGCGAACACTGCTCCGGAGACCCCGCCGAGGATGCCACTCGCGACGATCGCCACCATCTTGGCGCGAAAGGTGGGAACGCCGAGCCCCTCCGCCACATCCTCGGCGTCGCGGACCGCCCCGAGTGCCCAGCCGAGCCGGCTGTGCTGGGCGACGAGCGCGAACGCGACGGCTACGACAGCGACGACGAGGTTGAGCAGATAGAGGAAGTCCTGGAAGGACCCGATCCCCTCCGGGAACTCGGGGACGGGCACGATGATGCCCTGACCGCCGTCGATCGACTCGTTGAGCCGGGCCATCGAGGCGAGGATGAACGGCACCGCGAGCGTCAGCAGGGCGAAGACCTCGCCTCGGAACGAGCGCAAGCGAAAGGCGAGCCCGCCGACGATGGCCGCGAGGGCCGCCGACAGGACGGCTGCCGCGCCCATGGCGACGAAGAAGTTGCCGTCGTTGCGCCCGACGAGCACCGCGACTGTGTAGGCGCCGAGGCCGACGAGCGCACCCTGTCCGAAGCTGAAATACCCGGAGTACCCGGACAGGACGTTCCAGCTCGTCGACTGCGCCGTCCAGAAGAAGAAGGTGGAGAGCAGGACGATGTAGAACGCCGAGAGGCTGATCTCGTCCTGCACGAACGGCAGGACGCCTAGCAGCGCCGAGACAACGACAAGGGCGACCAGTCCGCGCCGCATCAGCGCGCACCCCCGGTCGACGGCAACAGTCCCTGCGGGCGGAACAGCAACGCCACGATGATGGCCGAGAACAGCACGAACGGTGCGGCCGCGGGCGACCACACCACGGCGACAACCGCGTTCAGGCAGCCCACCAGCACGCCGGACACGAGCGTGCCGACGACGTTGCCGATGCCGCCGAGGATGACGACGGCGAAGACGATGCCGAACCACTCGAACGGCGTTGACGGCGTCAGGGAGTTGCTCAGGGCGAAGAGCATGCCGGCGATCGCGGCGCTCGCGCCGACCGTCCCGGCGAGCAGCATCCCGAGCCGGCGGTGGTCGATGCCGAAGGCGGCAGCAACCGTCCGGTCCTCGGCGAACGCTCGCAGCGCCCGCCCCACGAACGTGCGGCTGAGCACGAGCTGCGCCACACCGACGATCACGACCGCGCAGCCGAAGGCGAGCAGTGTCGGCAACGGGAAGACGAAGTCGCCGATGGACACCGACTCAGCGGAGTAGGGGTTGACCTCGTTGGTCATCCGTCGGAAGTCGGCGGACCAGATGTTGCTCACAGTCTGGATGGCGATGACAAGCAGCCCGAAGGTCACGAGCAACGAGTTCAGCTCGCTGATGCCCAGTCGGTCGTATGCGTAATGCAGCAGCGCGGCGACGACAAACAGCGCCGGGGCGGTGACGACGACCGTGAGCAACGGGTCGAGGCCCCATGAGGTAGCCAGCTGGTACGACAGGTAGGCCCCGAGCAGGATCAGCGCGAAGTGCGCCAGGTTGATGAGCTTCAACATGCCCCAGGTGACCGAGAGCCCGACGGCCATGAGGGCGTACAGCCCGCCGACCAGTGCGCCAGACAACGCCGCCTGGGCCGTGACCATTACGCTCCCTTCGGACCGATGCAACAGCTGCGCTGTGGTGCCAGGGGGACACCACAGCGCAGCCTTGTGCGGCTCAGCCGACCGGCGGCCGGAGCTGCGCGGTCGCGCGGTCGTCTGGCCAGACCATGACCCAGGTGCCGTCCTGGATCTGCTTGATCCCTTGCGTGCTTGGCCAGAAGTTGTTGTCGTCCGGGTCGAAGGACAGCTCGCCACTGAAGGTCGTGTCAGCGCCGTCTTCGTGGAGGGCGTCGCAGATCTCCTGATTCTCGAGACTTTCGGCGTTCTCGACACCCTGGACGAGGATCTCCCACGCGTTCCACGACGCCGCAGCCTGCGTCTCGAACGCGGTGTACGGAAGACCGGCCGCCTGCGCCCTCGACTCGTACTCCGCGACGATCGCGGCGGCATCCTCGCCGTAGTCCGCTGCCGTCTCGTCGCTCGACTCGAAGATGGACACCGACAGCAGACCCTCGGCCGCGGCGCCGAGCCCGAGCGGCGGACCGGGTGCCGGGAAGAGGCTGAACATCATCGGCGGCTGGTAGCCCAGCTGGGCCATCGCGGTGAGCAGGTTGACCGGGTCGACACCGATGCCGTTGTTGATGACGAAATCGGGGTTGGCGTCGCGGATCTGCGCGGCGATCGGCGCCCAGTCCGTCGTCGACGGTGGGTAGCGGATCTCGGCGACGACCTCGTAGCCGCGATCCTCCGCAATCGACACCATGCCCGGGTCGCTGTCGTCGTCTGGCGATCCGTAGCCGACGAAGTCCGTGGACCCGTTCTGGTTGGTCGCGATCGCCACCCGCTGCGGCGGCGTCGGGAGGCTCTCGACGGCGTCGAAGAGCTGCTCGGGCACGTACTCGTTCGGCGTCGTGCCGATCGACCATGCCGGGAACTGGCACTCGTATGTCAGCAACGGCGCGATCACGGCCGTGTGTTGCGGCAGGACGTAGCCATGCCGCTCGGCGACGGCGACGGCGGCCAGGATGTTGGGCGTGGCATACGGCCCCATGATGAGGTCGACCTGGTTTTGGCTGATGAGCCGCTCGTAGAGCTGCGTCACCTGCGCCTGGTCGGACTCGTCGTCGAGGACCGTCCATTCGACCGGCCGTCCGAGCAGGCCGCCGTTGTCGTTGAGCTGCTCGACGAACTGCTCACCCGCGATCTGGTGAATGGCGCCGGTCGCCGCGAAGGCACCGGTGAGGGAGAGCGTCGAGCCGACCACGATGGGTTCGCCCGTTGGCTCTCCTCCGGCGGCGGGGGACTCACCGGCCGAGCCGTCGCCATCGTCGTCGTCTGCACAAGCCGTGAGGACCATGGCGACCGCGACGAGCGCCGCAACACTTGCCAGTGAACGTTGCTTCACGTTGCACCGTGTCCTTTCATTGAATGTCTCCGGAGGTGTTGACAACCGTGCCGCCGACGACGGTGAGCACCGGTTGCGTGCGCCGCATGTCGTCTTCGCTGACCGAGAAGTAGTCGCGGTCGAGCACCAAGAGGTCGCCGAGCTTGCCGACTTCGATCGAACCCAGATCGTCCTCTCGGTTGAGGTACCAGGCGTTTTCACGGGTGTAGGCGTGCAGCGCCTGCTGGCGGCTGATCTGCTGGCCGGGGTTGATCTGCTCGCCGAACCAATTGAGTCCGGTGGTTGCGTAGTGCAGGGCGAACCACGGGTTGTGCGGTGCGATGTGGACGCCGTCCTCGTGCATGCCGGCCCTGATGCCACTGGCAATGATCTGCGGGAACAGTGGGCCGACCGGGGCACCGGAAGGGCTCGGACCGCCCTGCCAGCGCAACCCGGACATGGAGACCCCGACGTTCAGGGCGCGGAGCCGTTCGAGCTGGTCCACGGTGGCCAGGTCGGCGTGCTGCAACCCCCACCGCAGATCGGTGATGCCGAACTCGGCGTCGACGGCTTCGTACGCCTCGACGACCTGCTGGATGTTGGTGGCGCTGCTCTGAGCGTTCTCGTTGCGCCAACCTGCCTGTGCGACGAGCCGCTGGGCCTCGAACCAGACCTGATAGCCGGTCGGGTTCGTGGCCTGCAGCGCGAACGGCGCCGCCCATTCGCCGATGGCTCCCGTCCTGAGCATGTCGTCGCCGAAGAACTGGAACTGGTTCTTCAGGCGTTCGCGGAGCTCGGGGAGCTGGTTCTCGAGCCCACCGAGGGCCGGGATGTTGCCCTGGTTGTGCAGGAAGTTCATCTGCAGCCGTACGGATGCCAGGCCCTCACGGTGCAGCGCCAGCCACGCGTCGTACATCCGGTAGTGGTCGAGCGTCGCGAGCGCGTGCGTTGGCTGCGGGTCACGCGGTCCCGTCGCGACGGCCACCAGTGTCTGGTCGAGCAGGCCGGTGACCCCGACGCTGGCCGTGAAGGCCATGGCGTCGAGCGCGCTGCGCTTCTTGTCCTCGAACGTCTGCCGCACACGCAGGTGGTAGAGCGCTGTTGTCGACTGCAGTCCGGCCGCGATCGTGCCGTCGGCGGCGACGGTCACCGGCCCGGCGAGCGGGGACACAACGGACTCGAGGAACGCCTTACCAAGCGTGTTGGTGCTGCACGGGCCGTTGAAGCGCTGGAAGAGCAGGACCGGCCGGTCCGGCACCGCCTCGTCCAGCTCGGCGAGCGTCGGCATCCGCCGCTCCGCCCAGAGGTTGGGGTGCCAGCCACCCATGGCGGTGATGAACGCCCCTGGAGGCACATCGGCGTTGGCCCGTTTGGCCGCCAGCATTTCCTGCACCTCGGCGATCGACGTCGCGAGCTCGAGCTGCGCGACGTGGTAGCCGGGGCGGTTGGCGAGGCTGACGAAGTGGGTGTGGCTCTCGATCAGTCCGGGCACGACCGTGCGGCCCTGCAGGTTGACGACCTGCACGCCTGGTTCGCCCACCGGCACGCCTTGGCCCACTGCGGCGAACACACCATCCCGGATGAGCACCGCGTCGACGACCCGCTCGTCGTCGTCCATCGTGTGGATGCGGCCGTTGACGAACGCGATGTCGCCGTCGCCGTCCGGTTGCCCGGGCGAAGCCGGGGCGGCTGTTGCGGGCACCGCAGCCGCGGCTCCGGCACCGCCGAGCGCTGCGGCGACGCCGGCCGCCGCACCCGTACGCAGGACGTCGCGGCGGCTGATCCCGTGCTGCCCGTCGTGGCTCATGGCCGTCCCCCAACGTCGCCGCTGTCGTGCACGACCTGGCCGCCGACGATTGTGAGGACGGACCTGATCTGCTTGAGCTCCTCATCAGGCACAGTGAAGAAGTCCCCGTTGAGGACCACGAGGTCGGCGAGCTTCCCTTCCTCGATCGAGCCGAGCTGATCTTCCTCGCGAAGGAACCACCCGTTCCTGCTCGTGTAGAGCTCCAGCACCTCCTGTCGGGTGATCTGCTGGCCGCCATTGATGAGCACGCCGCGGGCGTTCAGGCCGGTGGTGGCGTAGTACATGTGCAGCCAGGGGTTCATCGGCGCGATCTGCATACCGTCGGAGCTCATCCCGGCGTTGATGCCGTTGTTGACGATCATCCGGAACGGCGGTCCGTTGCCCGTCGGGCTGCCGGCGAGATACCGCCAACCGGTCAGCGACAGGCCGCCGCCGACCGCCTTGAGGCGGTTGACGTAGTCCTCGGTGATGAAGGGCACGTGGGCGACCACCCACCGCAGGTCGGTGATCGGGAACTCGGCGTTGACGGTCTCGAAGCCCTGGATCTCGGTCTGGAAGTCGGTCGGGCTGAGCGAGTGCACTTCGCCGCGCCAGCCGGCCTGGGCGACGCGCCGCGCCGCCTCGAGCCAGTTCGGTCCGAGGCCCTGCGCGAGGAACTCGCCGATGCCGCCGGTGCGGACCCAGTCGTTGCCGAAGAACGGAAACGCGTTCTTCAGCCGTTCGGTCAGCGTCGGGACGTCCAGCGTCGGATCCATGTGCAGGAAGTTGATTCGCAGCCGCACAATGCCATCGCCGTCGTCGTACACCGAAAGGAACGGCAGGTGCATCGTGAAGTTGTCCTCGTGGGCCGCGCCGTCCGACGGTGCGCCGACGGCCTGGAAGGCACCCTGATCGAGGTGCGTCGTCACGCCGAGACCAACCGCGTACGCCATCGCGTCACGGACCCCGCGCTTTCGCTCGTCGAAGGTGAGCAGCGTCTGGCGGAGGGCGAGTGTGGCCTGCCCGGTCGCCGTGCCTGGGGCTATGGCACCGTCCGCGCCCACCACGATCCCGCGCGACTCGAAGAATGCCTTGCCAAGGGTGTTCGTGACCGATGGCCCGCTGAACCCCTCCGAGATGTAGGCCGGGTTGTCGGACACCGCGGCGTCGAGCTCGGCCAAGGTGGGCAGGCGCGGCGCATCGGGTGGCGGGACGAGATGGTTGCGGTGGAACCCGCCGATGGTTGTGATCCACGCGCCCGCGGGGATGCCCTGCGCTCGCGCCGCGTATGTCTGCTGGACGTCGGCGATGGAGTACGCGTTCTCCAGCGGCGTGTGGTGTCCGGGACGGTTGCCCATCAGGACGATGTGGTTGTGGTTGTCGATGATCCCGGGTACGACCACGTGGCCATCGAGGTTGACGACCGTACCCGCCCTCGTCGTGACCTTGCCGACCTCGACGAACCGCCCGTCCTCGATCGCCACCTCGTCGACGACGCGGTTGTCCGCATCCATCGTGTGGATCTTGCCGTTGACAAGGACCAGACGGTCCTGGCCGCCCGGAGCGCCGACGGGCGAACCTGCCGCAGCTGCCTCGCCCGCGGTCACGCCGCCAACGGTCGCACCGACACCGACGACTGCACCCGCGCGCAACAGATCGCGCCTGGACAGCCCGCCCGATTGCTGCTCGTCAGCCATGGCTGACACCCCTTTGCCTCGGAATGGTGGGACGCAGCTCTGGGGCGGAGCGTATGCTCCTTGTTCACGTCGTGCAACAGTGGCGTTACAGGTTTGGTCGCATCGTTAAGCCAGCGCTACCCACGTTCAAGTACGAACCACACGCCGACCGCCGGCACCGCCCCATCATTCCGGAGCCGATGCGGGGTCGATGAGTCGAAGCAGACGGAGTCGCCGGGCGTCAGGCGATGGTCATCGAAACCCAGCGTGAGGATGAGCTCGCCGCTGATGAGGTAGCCGTACTCCGTGCCGGTGTGGCGCATGAGCTCACCGCTACTCGACGAGGTGCCGCCCGGCTGGTAGGTGATCAGCAGGAAGTCGACGTGGACGCCCGGCAGCTGGCCGAGGCGCTCCCAGGTCACGCCCGAGTCGAGCGTGAGCAGCTCCCGGTCCGCCGGCGGGACGAGCGGCCCCACCGTGCGGCCACGATCGGGCCCTACCACACGCAGCTGGTCGTGGCTGCCGTCCGCGCTCGCCGGCGCCGCTCCCCGTACCGCGACGCCATCCGCCCTCGCTGCCGGTGCGTGCATACGGATCCGGGCATCGTCGGAGGGCGGATCGTGCTCGGATGCTGCGTCGACCTCGTCCGGTAGGTGCGCCTGCCCGTCCGAGGATCCGAAGAGGTCCTCGATCGGGACGCCGAGTGCGGTGGTGATGGCGTACAGCGTGCTGACCGACGGCTGGCTCTTCTGCGTCTCGACCTGGGAGATGAGGCTCGCCGAGACACCGATGTCGCGAGCCAGCCCGCGAACGGTGATGCCGCGGCGGGTGCGCTCGGCCCGAAGCCGCGCGCCGATGGCCGGGACGTCGGTCACCGTCCGCTCCTCCACATCGCCTCCTCAACCGGCCAGATAGGCACACTAGCCACATACCGTTGACCGGCGGTAACTTCTATTGAACAGCAACCCGGAAGGACTCGCAGCGATGGCGATCCGCACGTACGGGCCCAATGCGGTCGACTGGGAACAACGTGTCGACCTCGAACGGCTGCGCACCGAGCGCCTGCAACGGCTGAAGAACGAGCTCGAACGCTCCGAGCTGGGCGCTCTGCTCACCTTCGACTTCGCCAACATCCGCTACATGACGGCGACCCATATCGGCACCTGGGCCATGGACAAGCTGATCCGGTTTGCCGTGCTGCCCCGCGGAGGTGAGCCGGTGATCTGGGACTTCGGGTCGGCGGCACGACACCACCAGCTCTACAACCCGTGGCTCGACTACGAGCGGCCCGCCGGCAGCGACGCGCTCTCGGACGCAGCCCGGGCCGGCCGATCTGGCGCGCGAGCCGGCATCTCGACGTTGCGCGGCGCGTTCCACCCGCAGGCAGGTGTCGCCGAGGAGGTCGCCCGCAAGGTCGCCACCGTGCTGCGGGATCACGGGCTCGCCGGCGATCCGGTCGGCGTCGACATCGTCGAGATGCCGATCCTCGCCGCGTTGCGCGCCGAAGGCATCGACGTCGTCGATGGGCAGCAGGTGTTCCTCGAGGCACGGCGCATCAAGACACCCGACGAGGTCGCCCTGCTCGCCCAGGCCTGCTCGATGGTCGACGCGGCCTACGACGAGCTGTATGCGTTCCTCCGCCCGGGCGTACGGGAGAACGAGTGCGTCGGGCTCGTCGCCAACGTGCTCTACGGCCTCGGCAGCGAGTACGTCGAGGGCGTCAACGCGATCTCCGGCGAGCGCTGCTCCCCACATCCGCACGTCTACAGCGACCGAGTGATTCGTCCTGGCGACCCCGCGTTCTTCGACATCCTGCACAGCCACATGGGCTACCGCACGTGCTACTACCGAACCTTCGCCGTCGGGAGCGCGTCGCCCGCGCAGCGCGATGCCTACACGCGGTGCCGCGAGTACATGGATCAGGCCATCGCCCTGGTGAAGCCCGGCGTCACCACGGCCGACATCGTCGAGCTCTGGCCGCGCGCCGAGGAGTTCGGGTTCCCCGACGAGGAGGCCGCGTTCGCGCTGCAGTACGGCCACGGGGTCGGGTTGGCCATCTGGGAGAAGCCCATCTTCAGCCGGCTCGTCTCACTCGACCATCCGGAGGTGCTCGAGGAGGGCATGGTCTTCGCGCTCGAGACGTACTGGCCAGCGGGGGACGGCTGGTCGGCGGCGCGCATCGAGGAGGAGGTCGTCGTGACCGCCGATGGGTGCGAGGTCATCACGAAGTTCCCCGCGGAGGAGCTCCTCGTCGCCGGCCGCAAGTACTGGACCGTCGGCGGGCAGCTCGACACGCTGCGCGAGTCGCAGTCGCACCTCAACACCAAGGCCGGCCGGGGCGGCGAGTGATGGGGCTGTTCACCAAGCAGAGCACGTCGACGTTGGACGCGCAGACGCTGCTGCGGCTGTACGAGCAGATGGTCGTGATCCGGGGTGTCGAGAAGGCCGCGTACGACCTGTTCATGACGGGGCTCGTGAAGGGCACCACGCACCTTGCAGCCGGGCAGGAAGCGGTCGCGGTCGGCGCCAGCGCCGCATTGCGCGACGACGACTACGTGGTCGCGACCTACCGGGGTCATCACCACGCGATCGCGCGCGGTGCCACCCCGTTCGAATGTCTGGCCGAGCTCATGAGCAAGGCGACCGGCCTCAACAAGGCCAAGGGTGGCTCGATGCACCTCACGAAGGCTGACCACGGGATGCTGGGGTCGTACGCCATCGTCGGCTCGCACCTACCTATCGCAGCCGGCGCCGCGTGGTCGGCCAAGCTCCGCGGCACGGATCAGGTCGCGGTCGCGTTCTTCGGCGACGGCGCGACGAACATCGGCGCGTTCCACGAGGCGCTCAACCTCGCGGCGGTGTGGAAGCTGCCGGTGCTGTTCGTCTGCGAGAACAACTTCTACATGGAGTACACCCCGATCCGGTCGGTGACGTCGGTTGTCAACCCGGCGGCCGATCGTGCCGGCGCGCATGGCCTTCCGGCGCAGGTCATCGACGGCAACGACGTCGCTGTCGTGCACGATGCGGTGGCCCAGGCCGCCCAACGTGCACGCGCCGGTGACGGCCCGACCATCATCGAGGCGCAGACCTACCGGCACTACGGCCACAGCCGCGCCGACCCGGCGAAGTACCGGCCCTCCGACGAGGTGGCGCACTGGATGCAGCGCGACCCGCTCGACGTTG
>JBKPCP010000061.1:0-30203 GCA_046727475.1 Actinomycetota bacterium
GACCTCGCCCTTGTAGATCCAGACCTTCACGCCGATCCGGCCGAAGGTCGTACGGGCCTCGTAGAAGCCGTAGTCGACGTCGGCCCGCAGGGTGTGCAGTGGCACCCGGCCCTCGCGGTAGAACTCCGAGCGGCTCATCTCCGCGCCGCCGAGGCGGCCCGAGCACTGGACCCGGATGCCCTTGGCGCCGGCGCGCATGGTGGTCTGGATGGACTTGCGCATGGCACGGCGGAACGCCACGCGGGCGCTCAGCTGCTCGGCTACGCCCTGGGCCACCAGCTGGGCGTCGATCTCGGGCTGCTTGACCTCGAGAATGTTCAGCTGCACCTGCTTGCCGGTGAGCTCCTCGAGCTCGGAACGCAGCCGATCGGCCTCGGCGCCGCGGCGGCCGATGACGATCCCCGGCCGGGCGGTGTGGATGTCGACACGAACCCGGTCGCGGGTGCGCTCGATCTCGACCTTGGCGATACCGGCGCGCTCCATGCCCTTGGACATGAGCTTGCGGATCGCCACGTCCTCGGCGACGTAGTCGCGGTAGCGCTGGCCGGACGTGGTGCTGTCGGCGAACCACCGGCTCTTGTGGTCGGTCGAGATGCCGAGCCGGAACCCGTGCGGGTTGATCTTCTGACCCACTAGCGGGCCCCTCCCTTCGAAGCTGCGGTGCGGCGGGTGCGCTGCACCGGTGTCCTCTCCTCGACGACCACCGTGATGTGGCTCGTCCGCTTGTTGATGCGGTAGGCGCGACCCTGGGCCCGCGGCCGGAACCGCTTCATGGTCGGGCCATCGTCGACGTACGCCGCGGCGACATAGAGGTCGTCGGTCGCGAGACCGTCGTTGTTCTCGGCGTTCGCCATCGCGCTCTCGAGCACCTTGCGCACGGGCTCCGCGGCGGCCTGCGGTGTGAACCGCAGGACGGCTGCGGCCTCGTCGGCCTTCATGCCCCGGATGAGGTCCACCACGCGGCGCGCCTTCATGGGCGTGACGCGGACGTACCGCGCCTGGGCCCTGGCTTCCATCGTTGCTCCTCTAACTTCTCGTGGCGGACGTCACCGGCGCCGGGCGCGTCGGTCGTCCTTCTCGTGTCCCCGGAAGGTCCGCGTGGGCGCGAACTCGCCGAGCTTGTGGCCGATCATCGCCTCGGTGATGAACACCGGGACGTGCTTGCGCCCGTCGTGGACGGCGATCGTGTGACCGATCATGTCCGGGACGATCATCGACCGGCGTGACCAGGTCTTGATGACGTTCTTGGTGCCCTTGTCGTTCTGCACCTCGACCTTCTTGGCCAGGTGCTCGTCGACGAAGGGGCCCTTCTTGAGGCTGCGCGGCATTTCTTACCTGCTCCCGATCAACGCTTCTTGCCGGTCTTGCGGCGACGGACGATCTGGCGATCGCTGGGCTTGTTGGCCCGGCGGGTGCGGCCCTCGGGGCGACCGTTCGGGTTGACCGGGTGGCGGCCACCCGAGCTCTTGCCCTCACCGCCGCCGTGGGGGTGGTCGACCGGGTTCATGGCCACGCCACGCACGGACGGGCGCTTGCCCTTCCATCGCATCCGGCCGGCCTTGCCCCAGTTGATGTTGGACTGCTCGGCGTTGCCGACCTCGCCGACGGTGGCGCGGCAGCGGACGTCGACGTTGCGGATCTCGCCGGACGGCATCCGCAGCTGAGCCCAGGTGCCCTCCTTGGCGACGAGCTGGACGCGCGCTCCGGCGGACCGGGCGATCTTGGCACCGCCACCGGGGCGCAGCTCGATCGCGTGCACGACCGTGCCGACCGGGATGTTGCGCAGCGGCAGGTTGTTGCCCGGCTTGATGTCGGCGCGCGGGCCGGCCTCGACGGCCGCACCCTGGGCGAGGCGGGTCGGCGCCAGGATGTAGCGCTTCTCGCCGTCGGCGTAGTGCAGCAGCGCGATCCGAGCCGTCCGGTTCGGGTCGTACTCGATGTGCGCCACCTTGGCCGGCACGCCGTCCTTGTCCGCCCGCCGGAAGTCGATCACGCGGTACTGCCGCTTGTGACCG
Organism: Actinomycetota bacterium; assembly: GCA_046727475.1. Lineage (GTDB taxonomy): Bacteria > Actinomycetota > Actinomycetes > Jiangellales > Jiangellaceae > DAIUDS01. Next base: position 2,016 of record JBKPCP010000061.1, read on the forward strand.
CCGCCCTGGTGCCGGGTGGTGATCCGTCCGGCGTTGTTGCGGCCGCCCTTCCTCGGGAGGGGGCCCACCAGGGACTTCTCCGGCTCGGAGCGGGTGATCTCGACGAAGTCGGCGACGCTGGCGCCACGTCGGCCCGGCGTCGTCGGCTTGTACTTGCGGATGCCCATGTCTCGTCAGTCCTCGTTGTTCGTGGTGCCGGTCAGGAGACCGGCCCCCCGAAGATGTCGATGCGCTGGCCTTCGGCCACGGTCACGATCGCGCGCTTGGTGTCCGGCCGCTTGCCCGTGCCGAAGCGCGTGCGACGGCGCTTGCCCTCGCGGTTCAGGGTGTTGACGCCGGTCACGGTCACGTTGAACACCTTCTCGACCGCGATCTTGATCTCGGTCTTGTTCGCGGTGGGCGCGACCTCGAAGGTGTACTTGTTCTCGTCGAGCAGGCCGTAGCTCTTCTCGGAGACGACCGGGCCACGCAGGACGTCGCGATGATCCTTGTGGATGGAGCTCATTCGCCCTCCTCCTCGGAGGTCTCCGCCGCTGTGGCCTCGCCGGACGCCGCGGCGGACGCCTTGGCGGAGAGGAACGCCTCCAGCGCCGCCGTGGTGAACACGATGTCGTCCGAGCAAAGGACGTCGTAGGTGTTGAGCTGGTCGGCCGCGATCAGGTGGACCTGCGGCGCGTTGCGCAGGCTCTTGACGGTCAGCTCGTCGGCCCGGTCGAAGACGACCAGCACGTTCGCGCGCTGCGTGACCTTGGCCAGCGCGGCGAGCGCCGACTTGGTCGACGGCGTGTCACCTTCGACGAAGCCCGCAATCACGTGGACTCGGCCGTACTGGGCGCGGTCGGATAGGGCGCCGTGCAGTGCGGCTGCCTTCATCTTCTTCGGCGTGCGCTGCGCGTAGTCCCGTGGCGTCGGGCCATGAACCACACCACCGCCGGTGAACTGGGGTGCGCGTATGGAGCCCTGCCTCGCCCGGCCGGTGCCTTTCTGGCGGTACGGCTTGCGGCCACCGCCGCGGACCTCGCCGCGGGTCTTCGTGCTGTGCGTGCCCTGGCGGGCGGCTGCGAGCTGGGCCACCACGACCTGGTGGATCAGCGGGACGTTGACCTGCACGTCGAAGATCTCGGCGGGCAGCTCGACGGTGCCGGTCTTGCGGCCCTTGGCGCTTCTGACGTCGACGGTTGTCATCGGGAGGCCCCCTTCGCGGCGGTCTTGACGAGCACCAGCCCGCCGGTCGGACCCGGCACGGCGCCCTTGAGGAGCAGCAGCCCCTTCTCGGCGTCGACCGCATGGACCATGACGTTCGGCGAGGTCACCCGAGCGCCGCCCGTTCGGCCGGCCATGCGCATGCCCTTGAACACCCGGCTCGGGGTCGAGGCACCGCCGATCGAACCGGGCTTGCGGTGGTTGCGGTGGGAACCGTGGCTCGCGCCGACACCGGAGAAGCCGTGACGCTTCATGACGCCGGCGAAGCCCTTGCCCTTGCTGGTGCCGACGACATCGACGACCTGCCCGGCCTCGAACAGCTCGACCGTGAGCTCCTGGCCCAGGGTGTACTCGGAGGCATCGGACGTGCGCAGCTCGACGGTGTGGCGGCGCGGGGTGACCCCGGCCTTGTCGAAATGGCCCTGCATCGGCTTGGTTACCTTGCGCGGGTTGGGCGCGCCGTAGGCGATCTGCACGGCGTCGTACCCGTCGGCCTGTGGCGTGCGGACCTGGGTCACGACGCACGGCCCGGCCTTGACCACCGTGACCGGGACGACGCGGTTGTTCTCGTCCCAGACCTGGGTCATGCCGAGCTTCTCGCCGAGCAGGCCTTTCAGGCCGGCCTGGACGTGAGTAGTCATCGCTGGCGCGTCCTCTACAGCTTGATCTCGATGTCGACACCGGCCGGGAGGTCGAGGCGCATGAGCGAGTCGACGGTCTTCGGCGTGGGGTCGATGATGTCGATGAGCCGCTTGTGCGTGCGCATCTCGAAGTGCTCGCGGCTGTCCTTGTACTTGTGCGGCGAACGGATTACGCAGTACACGTTCTTCTCGGTCGGTAGCGGCACCGGGCCCGCGACCTGAGCGCCCGTACGCGTCACCGTGTCGACGATCTTGCGCGCCGAGGTGTCGATGACCTCGTGGTCGTAGGCCTTGAGCCGGATGCGGATCTTCTGTCCCGCCATGGCTGCGTCGTCCTTCTCTCGTACCGCTCTCGAACCGATGCCTTGCGTGTCCTTGTCGCCCCGCCGGCTTGGCCCCCAGAGCCCCGCCGCCCCCCGCGGTCGGGCGTGTCGCGCAAACGGGGCCCGGTTCGGGCTCATGCGACGACTCGCACGCGTTCCTTGTAGGGGGAACTCGGAGGCCCGGTGATGACACCGGACATCGGGTGGAGGTCTCCGTTACGGGCGCGGACCTGGGGACTCACCCCGGCTCCACGCACCCCGGCGGCCTCCGCCGAGCAACCTGGACAGTATGCCAGAGGCCGGCGGCCCCTGGCGAATCCACCGCGGCGGGGCCGGTCGGCCCCGCCGCGGCGGGCGTCTTACTTGTTGATCTTCGTGACCCGGCCGGCGCCGACGGTGCGGCCGCCTTCGCGGATCGCGAACCGCAGCTGCTCCTCCATGGCGATCGGCTGGATCAGCTGGACCGACATCTGCGTGGTGTCGCCGGGCATGACCATCTCGGTGCCCTCGGGGAGGGTCACCACGCCGGTCACGTCCGTGGTGCGGAAGTAGAACTGCGGACGGTAGTTGTTGAAGAACGGCGTGTGCCGGCCACCCTCGTCCTTGGACAGGATGTAGACCCGCGCCTCGAACTCGGTGTGCGGGGTGGTCGTGCCGGGCTTGACGACCACCATGCCACGCTCGACGTCCTCCTTCTTGGTGCCACGGAGGAGCAGGCCCACGTTCTCGCCGGCGCGAGCCTCGTCGAGGAGCTTGCGGAACATCTCGACGCCGGTGACGGTCGTCTTCTGCGACCTGTCGCGGATGCCGACGAGCTCGACCTCCTCGTTGACCTTGAGGACACCGCGCTCGACCCGGCCGGTGACGACGGTGCCGCGACCGGTGATCGTGAACACGTCCTCGATCGGCATCAGGAACGGCTTGTCGGTCTCGCGCTCGGGCTCGGGGATGTACTCGTCGACGGCGTTCATGAGCTCGAGAAGCTTCTCGCTCCACTCGGCGTCGCCCTCGAGCGCCTTGAGCGCCGAGACACGCACGACCGGAACGTCGTCGCCTGGGAACTCGTAGCCGGAGAGCAGCTCGCGTACCTCCAGCTCGACGAGCTCGAGGATCTCCTCGTCGTCGACCATGTCCGCCTTGTTGAGCGCCACGACGATGTACGGGACGCCGACCTGACGCGCCAGGAGCACGTGCTCCTTGGTCTGCGGCATCGGACCGTCGGTGGCGGCCACCACCAGGATCGCACCGTCCATCTGCGCGGCGCCGGTGATCATGTTCTTGATGTAGTCGGCATGACCGGGGCAGTCGACGTGCGCGTAGTGCCGCTTCTCCGTCTGGTACTCGACGTGCGCGATCGAGATCGTGATGCCGCGCTGGCGCTCCTCGGGAGCCTTGTCGATCGCGTCGAACGGCATGAACGGGTTGAGCTCCGGGTGCCTGTCGTGCAGGACCTTGGTGATGGCCGCAGTCAGCGTCGTCTTACCGTGGTCGATATGACCGATGGTGCCGATGTTGACGTGCGGCTTGGTCCGCTCGAACTTCGCCTTCGCCACTGTGGGGTCCTCCTGTTGGGACTCGTCGTTGCCAGTAATGGCTCTGCTGGGTGTCTGGGCCGGGAGACCCGGAGCGTCGCTATTCGCCCCGGACCTTCTTGATGATCTCCTCCGCGACGTTCCGGGGAACCTCGGCGTAGGACTCGAACTGCATCGAATAGCTTGCCCGGCCCTGGGTCTTGCTGCGGAGGTCCCCGACGTAGCCGAACATCTCCGACAGTGGAACCAGCGCCTTGACGATGCGGGCGCCGGCACGCTCCTCCATGGCCTGGATGTGGCCGCGGCGGGAGTTGAGGTCGCCGATGACGTCGCCCATGTAGTCCTCAGGCGTTATCACCTCTACGGCGAACATCGGCTCGAGGAGCACGGGGTCGGCTCGGCGAGCCGCCTCTTTGAACGCCATCGAACCGGCGATCTTGAACGCTAGCTCTGAGGAGTCGACCTCGTGGTAGGCCCCGTCGCGGAGCGTCACCTGGACGTCGACCAGTGGGTAACCGGCGACGACGCCGAACTCCATCGCCTCCTGGATGCCCTCGTCGACGGCGGGGATGTACTCGCGCGGGATGCGTCCACCGGTGACGGCGTTGACGAACTCGTAGCCGCCGTCACCCTTACCGCCGGTCGGCTTGATGTCGATGATGACCTTGGCGAACTGGCCAGACCCACCGGTCTGCTTCTTGTGGGTGTAGGTGATCTTCTCGACCTCGCGGCGGATGGTCTCGCGATAAGCGACCTGGGGCTTGCCGACATTGGCCTCGACCCGGAACTCGCGCTTCATCCGTTCGACGAGCACCTCGAGGTGCAGCTCGCCCATGCCGGAGATGATGGTCTGGCCGGTGTCGTCGTCGGTGCGGACCTGGAAGGTCGGGTCCTCCTCGGACAGCCGCTGGATCGCCGTGCCGAGCTTCTCCTGGTCGCCCTTGGTCTTCGGTTCGATCGCGACCGAGATGACCGGGGCAGGGAAGCTCATCGACTCCAGGATGACCGGCCTCGCGGCGTCGGACAGAGTGTCACCAGTAGTGGTGTTCTTCAGCCCCATGACCGCAACGATCTGCCCGGCGCTCGCCCTTCCGATCTCTTCACGCTTGTTTGCGTGCATCCGGTAGATCTTGCCGATCCGCTCCTTGTTGCCCTTGGTGCTGTTCAGCACCTGGGAACCGGCCGTGAGCGTGCCGGAGTAGATGCGAACGAACGTGAGCTTGCCGAGGTGCTGGTCGCTCATGATCTTGAACGCCAGCGCCGATACCGGTGCGTCCTCGTCGGGCTCGCGGGTCATGACGTTGTTCTCGTCGCCGACCGCGTGGCCCTCGACCGCGCCGACGTCGAGCGGCGACGGCAGGTAGCGGACCACGGCGTCGAGCATCGGCTGCACACCCTTGTTCTTGAACGCGGAGCCGCAGAGCACCGGAGTGAGCTTGCTGGCGACGGTAGCCCGGCGGATCGCCGCGATGAGCGCACCCTCGGAGGGCTCCTTGCCCTCGAGGTACAGCTCCATCATCTCGTCGTCGTTCTCGGCGATGGTCTCGAACAGCCGGTCACGGTGCTCGGCGGCGGCCTCGGCGTGGCTGGCCGGGATGTCGACGGTGTCGTACATCTCGCCCTTCTCCGCCTCAGGGCTCCAGACCATGGCCTTCATGCCGACCAGGTCGACGACACCGCGGAAGTCCGCCTCGGCGCCGATCGGAAGCTGAACGACCAGCGGCACGGCCTTGAGCCGCGACACGATCATGTCGACGCAGCGGTGGAACTCGGCGCCGACCCGGTCGAGCTTGTTGACGAAGCAGATGCGCGGGACGCCGTACTTGGTGGCCTGTCGCCACACCTGCTCGGACTGCGGCTCGACCCCTGCGACGCCGTCGAACACCGCGACCGCGCCGTCCAGCACGCGCAGCGACCGCTCGACCTCGACGGTGAAGTCGACGTGGCCAGGCGTGTCGATGATGTTGATCGTGTGGCCGTCCCACTGACAGGTGGTCGCGGCGGACGTGATGGTTATGCCGCGCTCCTGCTCCTGCTCCATCCAGTCCATGGTGGCCGCACCCTCATGGACCTCACCGATCTTGTAGTTGATGCCGGTGTAGTACAGGATCCGCTCGGTGGTCGTGGTCTTGCCTGCGTCGATATGGGCCATGATCCCGATGTTGCGGACCTTGGCCAGATCGGTGGCCATCTGGGTGACCATTCTGGTGCGTCGCTTCCTTAGATGTCAGTGCCGCGGGTGTTACCAGCGGTAGTGGGCGAAGGCCTTGTTGGACTCGGCCATCTTGTGGGTGTCCTCGCGTCGCTTGACGCTCGCGCCGAGACCGTTGGAGGCGTCGAGGATCTCGTTCATCAGCCGCTCGGTCATGGTCTTCTCTCGACGGGCGCGCGAGTAGCTCACCAGCCACCGCAGAGCCAGGGTGGTGCTGCGGTTGGCGCGCACCTCGACCGGGACCTGGTAGGTGGCGCCACCGACACGGCGGCTCTTCACCTCGAGCGTCGGCTTGACGTTGTCGAGCGCCCGCTTGAGCGTGACGACAGGGTCGGTACCGGTCTTGTCGCGGCAACCCTCGAGGGCTCCGTGCACGATCGACTCGGCGACGGACTTCTTGCCGTCGGTGAGCACCTTGTTGACCAGCTGGGTGACCAGCGGGGCGTTGTAGACCGGGTCGACGACGACCGGTCGCTTCGGTGCCGGGCCCTTTCGCGGCATCAGCTCTTCTCCTTCTTCGCGCCGTACCGGCTGCGCGCCTGCTTGCGGTTCTTCACGCCCTGCGTGTCGAGCGAACCACGTACGATCTTGTAGCGGACACCGGGGAGGTCCTTCACCCGGCCGCCGCGCACGAGCACCATCGAGTGCTCCTGCAGGTTGTGGCCGACTCCCGGGATGTAGGCGGTGACCTCGATCTGGCTGGTCAGCCGGACCCGGGCGACCTTCCGCAGCGCCGAGTTCGGCTTCTTCGGCGTGGTGGTGTAGACGCGCACGCACACGCCGCGGCGCTGAGGGCTGCCTTTCAGGGCCGGGGTCTTGTTCTTGGCGACCTTGTCCTGGCGGCCCTTGCGGACCAGCTGCTGGATCGTGGGCACTGCGTCTCCGTTGCTCGTGCGTAGCGGTTCGGGATCTGCTGGGGATCGTCTGGCCGTGTCGGGGCGCCGGTGGTTGGGTGTTGTCGGTCGGTGCCCGACGACCCCCGCGGTCGGGCGTGTCGACCCGGCCCGCCCCGGCACCGCCGGCGAACCGGACGGCGTGGTCGGCAAAACTGCAATGCGCACGGAGGCGCACTGAACGGCCCGGAGTACGTCCAGGCACGAGGATTGAGGTTACCCGCTCCGGCAGGCACAGGTCAAAAGCGAATGCACAGGGCCCAACCGCGATCTGTCAGGCCGTCAGGCGCCTCCACCCGGGCAAATTCGGATTGCCGACCTGACCGTCCCCATGCGCACCCGGCGTGGGAGAAACGCTCCTCTGCTGGCCCTGCCAGCTCGAACGCAACCGAAGGGCGCCGGGACCCCGCAGGATCCCGGCGCCTTCTGCGTCGCGCGGACGGCCTCAGCTGTAGGAGCCGAAGTCGTAGTCCTCGAGGCGGACGGCCTCCCCCGACCCCTGGCCGAACTCGTAGTCGGCGTATTCCGCGCCGTAGTCGACCATCGAGTACATGGCCGCCTTCGCCTCTTCGGTGGGCTCGACCCGCAGGTTGCGGTAGCGGGCCAGCCCGGTACCGGCCGGGATGAGCTTGCCGAGGATGACGTTCTCCTTCAGTCCGATCAGCGGGTCGGACTTGGCGTTGATCGCCGCCTCGGTGAGCACCCGGGTCGTCTCCTGGAACGATGCCGCGGACAGCCACGAGTCGGTCGCGAGCGACGCCTTCGTGATGCCCATCAGCTGGGGCCGCCCGGAGGCCGGCTGGCCGCCCTCGGCCACCACCCTGCGGTTCTCGTCCTCGAAGCGCGACCGCTCGACGAGCTCTCCGGGCAGCAGATCGGCGTCGCCACTCTCCAGCACGGTGATCCGGCGCAGCATCTGCCGCACGATGATCTCGATGTGCTTGTCGTGGATCGACACGCCCTGGGAGCGGTAGACCTCCTGCACCTGGTCGGTGAGGAACACCTGCACCGCCCGTTGGCCGAGCACCCGCAGCACGTCGTGCGGGTCCGAGGTGCCGGCATGCAGCAACTCGCCGACCTCGACCGTGTCGCCCTCCTGGACCCGCCACTGGGCGATGCCCGGACTACGGCGGTTGGACCAGTCGTGCACCCGGCGCGAGATCGGGAAGGCCTGCTCGTCCGTGCCGTCATCGGGGACGACGACGATCTTCGGACCCTTGCTGTCCTCGTCGATGCGCACCCGGCCGACGGCCTCGGCGATCGGAGCCTTGCCCTTCGGGGCGCGCGCCTCGAACAGCTCGACCACACGCGGCAGGCCGTGGGTGATGTCCTCGCCCGCGACGCCTCCGGTGTGGAACGTCCGCATCGTCAGCTGCGTACCCGGCTCGCCGATCGACTGGGCGGCGACGATGCCGACGGCCTCGCCGACGTCGACCAGCTTTCCGGTCGCGAGCGACCGCCCGTAGCACATGGCGCAGACACCGGTCGCACTCTCGCAGGTGAGCACGCTGCGCACGCGCACCTGCTCGACGCCCGCCTCGACCAGCTGCCTGATCTCGACGTCGCCGAGGTCGGTGCCGGCCTTTGCCACCATGGACCCGTCGGCTCCGGCCACGTCCTCCGCGAGCGCCCGCGCGTAGACGCTGGTCTCCACGTCGGGCCCGATGACGAGTGTGCCCTCCGCGTTGCGGGTCGCGATCGGGAGCACCAGACCCCGCTCGGTACCGCAGTCGAGCTCGCGGATGATGACGTCCTGGGAGACGTCGACCAGCCGCCGGGTCAGGTAACCGGAGTCGGCGGTCCGAAGCGCGGTGTCGGCGAGCCCCTTGCGTGCACCGTGGGTGGAGATGAAGAACTCCAGCACGGACAGGCCCTCGCGGAAGCTTGCCTTGATCGGCCGCGGGATCGTCTCGCCCTTCGGGTTGGCGACCAGCCCGCGCATGCCGGCGAGCTGGCGGACCTGCATCCAGTTACCTCGGGCACCGGAGTGAACCATCATGTGGATGGCGTTCTCGCGGGTGAACGCCTCGCGGATTGCCTCGTCGACCTTGTTGGTGGCGTCGGTCCAGATGTCGATGAGCTCCTCACGGCGCTCACCGCTGGAGATGACGCCCCGCTCGAAGTTCCGCTCGACCTTGTCGGCCTTGCTCTCGTACTGCTCGAGGATGCGCGCCTTCTCCTTCGGCGTGGCGACGTCCTCGACGGACACCGTCACGCCCGATCGGGTGGCCCAGTGGAACCCGGCCTCCTTGAGTGCGTCGAGCGTGGCCGCGACCTGCACCTTCTGGTAGCGCTCGGCGAGGTCGTTGACGATCGCGCCGAGGCGCTTCTTGTCGACCTCCTCGTTCACGTAGGCGTAGTCCGTAGGCAGCGCCTCGTTGAACAGCGCCCGGCCCAGCGTCGTGGTGAGCCGGACCGGCTGACCCGGCTCCCATCCCTCGGGAGTGTCCCAGTCCTCCGGCGGCACCACGCCGGTCAGGCGCAGCGTGACCGAGGCCTGCATCGACAGCTCACCGGCATCAAAGGCGCGGATGGCCTCCGCCGGCGACGAGAACGCCCGGCCCTCTCCGACGTGGCCGGCGTACTCGCTGGTCAGGAAGTAGATGCCCAGCACCATGTCCTGGGTCGGCATCGTGACCGGGCGGCCGTCGGCCGGCTTGAGGATGTTGTTGCTGGACAGCATCAGGATCCGGGCCTCGGCCTGCGCCTCGGCGGACAGCGGCAGGTGGACCGCCATCTGGTCGCCGTCGAAGTCGGCGTTGAACGCGGTGCAGACCAGTGGGTGGATCTGGATGGCCTTGCCCTCGATCAGCTGCGGCTCGAAGGCCTGGATGCCGAGGCGGTGCAGCGTCGGCGCCCGGTTCAGCAGCACCGGATGCTCGGCGATGACCTCCTCGAGCACGTCCCAGACGACAGGACGTGCACGCTCGACCATGCGCTTGGCGCTCTTGATGTTCTGCGCGTGGTTGAGGTCGACCAGCCGCTTCATGACGAACGGCTTGAACAGCTCGATCGCCATGCCCTTGGGCAGGCCGCACTGGTGCAGCTTGAGCTGCGGCCCGACGACGATGACCGATCGGCCCGAGTAGTCGACGCGCTTGCCCAGCAGGTTCTGGCGGAACCGGCCCTGCTTGCCCTTGAGCATGTCCGAGATGGACTTGAGCGGCCTGTTGCCCGGGCCGGTGACCGGGCGCCCTCGACGGCCGTTGTCGAACAGCGCGTCGACGGACTCCTGGAGCATCCGCTTCTCGTTGTTGACGATGATCTCGGGCGCACCGAGGTCGAGCAGTCGCTTGAGCCGGTTGTTCCGGTTGATCACCCGGCGGTAGAGGTCGTTGAGGTCGCTCGTCGCGAACCGGCCACCGTCGAGCTGCACCATCGGGCGCAGGTCCGGCGGGATCACCGGCACGGCGTCGAGCACCATGCCCCGGGCGTCGTTGCGGGTGGTGAGGAACGCGGAGACCACCTTCAGCCGCTTGAGGGCGCGGGTCTTCTTCTGACCCTTGCCGGAGCGGATGATCTCCCGCAGCTTGAGCGCCTCGCCCTCGAGGTCGAAGTTCTCCAGCCGCTCCTTGATCGCCTGCGCACCCATGCCGCCGCGGAAGTACAGCCCGAAGCGGTCGCGCATCTCGCGGTAGAGCATCTCGTCGCCCTCGAGGTCCTGGACCTTGAGGGTCCGGAAGCGGTCCCAGACGGCATTGAGGCGGTCGATCTCGGCGTCGGAGCGCTTGCGGATCTGGCTCATCTCGCGCTCGGCCGACTCCTTGACCTTGCGCCGGACGTCGCCCTTGGCGCCCTCGGCCTCGAGCTCGGCCAGGTTCGCCTCGAGCTTCTTGGCCCGCTCCTCGACGTCGCTGTCACGACGCTTCTCGAGGTTCTTGCGCTCGATGTCGATCTGACCCTCGAGCGACGCGAGGTCGCGGTGCCGCGCCTCCTCGTCGACGGAGGTGATCATGTACGCCGCGAAGTAGATGACCTTCTCCAGGTCCTTCGGGGCGAGGTCGAGCAGGTAGCCCAGACGCGACGGGACGCCCTTGAAGTACCAGATGTGCGTGACCGGCGCGGCCAGCTCGATGTGGCCCATCCGCTCGCGACGCACCTTGGCGCGGGTGACCTCGACGCCGCAGCGCTCGCAGATGATGCCCTTGAACCGGACTCGCTTGTACTTGCCGCAGTAGCACTCCCAGTCCCGGGTCGGACCGAAGATCTTCTCGCAGAAGAGCCCGTCCTTCTCCGGCTTGAGGGTGCGGTAGTTGATCGTCTCTGGCTTCTTGACCTCGCCGTGCGACCACTGCCGGATGTCCTCAGCGGTCGCAAGGCCGATACGCAGCTCGTCGAAGAAATTGACGTCGAGCACGTGGTTCCTTCTCTCAGTTCGTCTTAGTCATCGGGTCGAACGGTTCGCTCTGCAGGGAAGTCACACCTCTTCGACGCTGCTCGGCTCGCGCCTGGACAGGTCGATGCCGAGCTCCTCCGCGGCACGGAAGACGTCCTCGTCGCTGTCGCGCATCTCGATCTGCGTGCCGTCGCTGGAGAGCACCTCGACGTTGAGGCACAGCGACTGCATCTCCTTGATGAGCACCTTGAACGACTCGGGGATGCCCGGCTCGGGGATGTTCTCGCCCTTCACGATCGCCTCGTAGACCTTGACCCGGCCGGTTACGTCGTCGGACTTGATCGTCAGCAGCTCCTGCAGCGCGTAGGCCGCGCCGTAGGCCTGCAACGCCCAGACCTCCATCTCGCCGAACCGCTGGCCGCCGAACTGGGCCTTACCGCCCAGGGGCTGCTGCGTGATCATCGAGTAGGGGCCGGTCGCCCGTGCGTGGATCTTGTCGTCGACCAGGTGGTTGAGCTTGAGCATGTAGATGTAGCCGACGGCGACCGGGTGCGGGAACGGCTCGCCGGACCGCCCGTCGAAGAGGCGTGCCTTGCCGTCCGCGCCGACCAGAGCGTTGCCGTCGCGGTTGGGCAGGCTGGACGCCAGCAGGCCGGCGATCTCGTCCTCCCGCGCGCCGTCGAAGACCGGCGTTGCGACGTTGGTGCCGGGTGTGGCTTCCGCCGCGCCGATCTCCTTCAGCCGCTTCTTCCACACCTGGTCGTTCCCGTCGACCTTCCAGCCGGACTTGGCCACCCAGCCGAGGTGAGTCTCGAGCACCTGGCCGAGGTTCATCCGGCTCGGCACACCCAGCGGGTTCAGCACGATGTCGACCGGCGTGCCGTCCTCGAGGAACGGCATGTCCTCGACCGGGAGGATCTTGGAGATGACGCCCTTGTTGCCGTGTCGGCCGGCGAGCTTGTCGCCGTCCTGGATCTTGCGCATCTGGGCGATGTAGACCCGGACCAGCTGGTTGACGCCCGGCGGCAGTTCGTCGCCCTCCTCGCGGTCGAACAGTCGCACGCCGATGACCTTGCCGGTCTCGCCGTGCGGCACCTTCAGCGAGGTGTCGCGGACCTCACGTGCCTTCTCTCCGAAGATCGCGCGGAGCAGACGCTCCTCCGGGGTGAGCTCGGTCTCGCCCTTCGGCGTGACCTTGCCAACCAGGATGTCGCCGGCCTGGACCTCGGCACCGATGCGGATGATTCCGCGCTCGTCGAGGTCGGCCAGGATGTCCTCGGAGACGTTCGGGATGTCCCGGGTGATCTCCTCCGGACCCAGCTTCGTGTCGCGCGCGTCGACCTCGTGCTCCTCGATGTGGATGGAGGTGAGGACATCGTCCTTGATCAGTCGCTGGGACAAGATGATCGCGTCTTCGTAGTTGTGGCCTTCCCACGGCATGAACGCCACGAGCAGGTTCTTGCCGAGCCCCATCTCGCCGTTCTCGGTGGACGGGCCGTCGGCGATCACCTGGCCGGCCTCGACCCGGTCGCCCTCGTCGACCACCGGACGCTGGTTGATGCACGTGCCAGCGTTCGAGCGACGGAACTTCGCCATCTGGTAGGTCTGGTAGGTGGCGTCATCGGCCATCACGGTGACGTAGTCGGCCGACACCTCGGTGACCGCGCCCGGCTTCTGGGCCACGACCACGTCGCCCGCGTCGACGGCGGCGTGCAGCTCCATGCCGGTGCCGACCAGCGGTGACTCGCTGCGCAGCAGCGGGACGGCCTGGCGCTGCATGTTCGATCCCATGAGCGCTCGGTTGGCGTCGTCGTGCTCGAGGAAGGGGATCATGGCGGTCGCGACCGACACCATCTGACGCGGTGACACGTCCATGTAGTCGACGGTCTCGGCGCGGACGAGCTCCAGCTCGCCACCACGCTTGCGGACCGATACGCGCTCCTCCGCGAACCGGTTGTCCGCCGTCAGCGGCGCGTTGGCCTGTGCGATGACGTAGAGGTCTTCCTCGTCTGCGGTGAGGTAGTCGACCTTGTCGCTCACCTTGCCGCCCTTGACCCTGCGGTACGGAGTCTCGACGAAGCCGAACGCGTTGATGCGCCCGTACGTGGCCAGCGATCCGATCAGGCCGATGTTCGGGCCCTCCGGCGTCTCGATCGGGCACATGCGGCCGTAGTGCGACGAGTGCACGTCGCGAACCTCGAAGCCGGCACGCTCGCGCGACAGGCCGCCCGGGCCGAGTGCCGACAGGCGGCGCTTGTGGGTGAGGCCGGCGAGCGGGTTGGTCTGGTCCATGAACTGCGAGAGCTGGGAGGTCCCGAAGAACTCCTTGATCGCGGCGACGACCGGCCGGATGTTGATCAACGTCTGCGGCGTGATCGCCTCGACGTCCTGGGTCGTCATGCGCTCGCGAACGACGCGCTCCATCCGGGACAGACCCGTGCGGACCTGGTTCTGGATGAGCTCGCCGACCGTGCGCAGGCGCCGGTTGCCGAAGTGGTCGATGTCGTCGGTCTCGACCCGCAGTGTGGTCTTGCCCTGGACCAGCTCGGTCTCACCGGCGTGCAGCCGGACGAGGTACCGCAGCGTCGCCACGATGTCGTCGACGGTCAGCGTGCTCTGGTCGAGCGGGAGGTCGAGGCCCAGCTTCTTGTCGACCTTGTAGCGGCCGACCTTGGCGAGGTCGTAGCGCTTCGGGTTGAAGTAGGCGTTGTCGAGCAGCTGCTGGGCGGCCTCACGGGTCGGCGGCTCGCCCGGGCGCATCTTGCGGTAGATGTCGAGCAGCGCCTCGTCCTGGTTGGTGGTGTGGTCCTTGTCCAGCGTGGCGCGCATCGACTCGTAGTCGCCGAATTCCCCGAGGATCTGCTCGGTGGTCCAGCCGAGCGCCTTCAGCAGCACGGTGACGTTCTGCTTGCGCTTGCGGTCCAGGCGGACGCCGACCATGTCGCGCTTGTCGATCTCGAACTCGAGCCAGGCACCCCGGGACGGGATGACCTTCGAGGTGTAGACGTCCTTGTCCGAGGTCTTGTCGAGCGTGCGCTCGAAGTAGACGCCCGGGGACCGGACGAGTTGCGACACGACGACCCGCTCGGTGCCGTTGATGACGAACGTGCCCTTGTCGGTCATGAGCGGGAAGTCGCCCATGAACACGGTCTGGGACTTGATCTCGCCGGTTTCGTTGTTGATGAACTCGGCGGTGACGAAGAGCGGCGCAGAGTACGTGAAGTCACGCATCTTGCACTCGTCGATGCTGTTCTTGGGGTCCTCGAACCGGGGGTTCGAGAACGACAGGGACATGGTCCCGGAGAAGTCCTCGATCGGGCTGATCTCGTCGAGGATCTCCTGCAGGCCCGAGGCGGCCGGCAGGTCGTCGCGTCCTTCGGCGGTGGCGGCCTCGACTCGCGCCTGCCAGCGCGAGTTTCCGAGGAGCCAGTCGAAGCTGTCGATCTGGAGCGCGAGGAGGTTAGGAACCTCGAGGGGCTCTCGGATCTTGGCGAAGGAAATGCGACGCGAGCCGTTGGTGGTCTGGGAGGCGGTGCGCGAGACGGCCAAGGTGGTCCTTCCGAGGGCTCACGGTCTCAAGTCGAGCGCAGACCTCACCCACACGGGCACGAGAAGGCGGAGGGCAGCGCAAACTGGCAGTTTAGCCCAAAGGGCTTACTGCTGTCGAGTGGCGGCTCGTCATCCCTTGACGTTCCGTCCCATCTCTTCGCTTGCCCTGCTGTTGACCCTGGCCTGGGTCTCTCCGCAGCATCCCCCGACCGGGTGCCTTAGTCAAGAACTCAAGCCTGGCGAATGCCTGAGATGCGACGCTTGTCGGAGGAAACGATAGGGCCGGGTGACCGACCCTGCGGTCTCCCCGGCCCCGTCGTGCAGCGGTTGATCAGGTCACTTGACGGTGACCGTGGCGCCGGCGGCCTCGAGCTGCTCCTTGGCCTTGTCGGCGGCCTCCTTGTTGACCTTCTCCAGGACCGGCTTCGGGGTGCCGTCCACGAGGTCCTTGGCCTCCTTCAGGCCGAGGGAGGTCAGCGCGCGGACCTCCTTGATGACCTGAATCTTCTTGTCGCCAGGGCCTTCGAGGATGACGTCGAACTCGTCCTGCTCTACGGCCTCCTCGGCGGGGGCACTACCGGCGGCCGGGCCGGCTGCCGCGACGGCGACCGGCGCCGCCGCAGTGACGTCGAAGGTCTCCTCGAACCTCTTCACGAACTCCGAGAGCTCGATCAGGGACATCTCCTTGAACGCGTCGAGGAGTTCCTCGGTGTTGAGCTTCGCCATGATGGCGGTTCCTTTCCTGAACGGTGGATCGGTGTGATGCCGGGTCGTGCGGGCTTCGGGGAGTCCATCGACTCCGTGGGCTCAGCCCTCGTTCTGGTCGGCTTCGACCTTCTGGCGCAGCGCCTCGATCAGGCGGGCGGTCTGCGACAGCGGTGCGGCGAACAGGGACGCGGCGCCGGAGAGCGACGCCTTCATCGCGCCAGCCAGCTTGGCCAGCAGAACCTCGCGCGACTCGAGGTCGGCAAGCTTCTTGATCTCGTCGGCAGAAAGTGGTTTGCCGTCGAGCACTCCGCCTTTGATCACAAGGACGGGGTTCGCCCTGGCGAAGTCACGCAGCCCTTTCGCGGCATCGACCGGGTCGCCCTTGACGAAGGCGATGGCGGACGGGCCGACCAGGTGGTTGTCGATCCCCTCGACCCCGGCCTCCTGGGCCGCGATCTTGGTGAGCGTGTTCTTCACGATGGCGTAGGACGCGTTCCCACCGAGCGACCGACGAAGCTCCGTCAGCTGCTTGACGGTGAGGCCGCGGTACTCGGTCAGCACGATGGCGGCGGAACCGCGGAACTCCTCAGCTAGCTCGGCGACCGCTGCTGCCTTGTCAGGCCTCGCCATGGGACTCCTTCGTGGGTGTGCCGCGGGCTCTCACAAGGTCCGAACATGCGAAACGCCCCGGCGCGGGCGCGGGGCGTCGGCCACGGGTCATCCCATGGGTTCAGCTCTCACCTGCGCGGGCCGCCCGCATGCTGCGGGGCCTTCGTCGGGATCCGGGAGGATCACGAAACCAGCGGTCTCTGGCAGTGACCAGGCTACGGGATGCGGCGGCTCGCGGCCAAATCGCCCACATCCGCACCTGTCCAGTTGATCAACATAAGTCTCGAGACCGTGGGGTACGGAGTAACAGGAGCAAGGGCCGATGAGAGGCCCGTCTGTCCCGTTCCGCCGCAACAGTCTCCGGCTTGCTCCTGTTGTTCGGCACCGCCGTCAAGTGCAGTCGCGCCGGCACCGTCAGCCGTCGACGGCGCCCAGGCCCTCCATCAGACTGGCGAAGTCGGTCACCTGGTCGGCCGGTGGCGCTTCGACGTCGACCGGCTCACCGAAGTCGAACAGCCGCATGTCCATGAACTTCACGCCGTCGAGGCCGGCCTCGATCTTTCGGACCAACCAGTCCGAGTCGACCCAGAGGGTGTACTCCGCCTCGTCGAACGGGGCATCCTCGGCGGACATGCCCTCCGTGCCCGGAATCTCCATGAACTCGACGAGGTCGTCGGCGCTCAGCGTGATCCGATACTTCGTGACCGCGACGCCGTCCGCCGTGTCCGAACCGAGTTCCTCGACGGCGATCGACTCGGCCTGTTCGGCGAACTTGCGCTGGATTGCGGCACTGTCGGCCATCTGGTCGCTCATCGCGCCGAGCGCCTGTGAGATCGGGTCATCACCTTCCGGACCAACGGTGACCCACGGCTTGTCCACCGGGAATCCGAGCTCAGCAGGGAAGCTCACGTAGATCTGTCCGCCCACCACCCGCATCTCGAGCAGGCCGCTGCCGGCGCCGGGATCGAGGTCGTCGAGCGGCATCGACATGGTCATCGTCATGTCGACGTCGTCGATGTCGGCGCCGTACTGCGCCGCGCCGGAGGCGTCCACCGAGGCACCCTCGATGTCCATGTGCATCTCGAAGCGGTAGCTGCCCGCCGCCTCCTGCGCGGCCAGCATGGCGGCGAAGAGGTCGGCGCCGCCGCCCTTGCCCTCGGTGACAGCGATGGCCGTCGCCCGCCCAGTCTCCTGGTCGGCGGTCGTGGATACGTCGCCGGCCTGGCCGCCGCAGGACACGAGGAGGAACGCCGCCGCACCGGTCGTACCGGCGATGAGCCACCGCTGCATGAGCATCACGGACCTTCCTGGACGAGCCCCTGGCCGCGCGGGACTGCGGGACCGTATCACGCAGGACGCCCCGATCTGCGCGAGCAGATCGGGGCGCCCGAGACCGCGGCGGTCAGGCCTCGACGGATTCCTCGACGCTGACTTTCGTCTTGGTCGGGTCGAGCGGGATGCCAGGACCGGTCGTGGTCGCCAGAGTCGCCTTGCGCACGTAGCGTCCCTTCGCGGCCGACGGCTTGAGTCGGTTGATCTCGTCCATGGCGGCTGCGTAGTTCTCGACCAGTGCCTGCTCGGAGAACGACGCCTTGCCAATCACGAAATGCAGGTTGGCGTGTCGGTCGACGCGGAACTCGATCTTGCCACCCTTGATCTCTGACACCGCCTTGGTGACGTCCATCGTCACGGTGCCCGTCTTCGGGTTCGGCATGAGACCTCGGGGGCCGAGCACCCGGCCGAGCCGGCCGACCTTGCCCATCAGATCCGGAGTCGCGACGACAGCGTCGAAGTCGAGCCGGCCACCCTGGACCTCCTCGATCAGCTCGTCGCCACCGACGATGTCGGCACCGGCGGCACGGGCCTCCTCGGCCTTCGGACCGACCGCGAAGACGAGCACCCTGGCGGTCTTGCCGGTTCCGTGCGGGAGGTTGACGGTGCCGCGGACCATCTGGTCGGCCTTGCGCGGGTCGACGCCCAGGCGCAGCGCGACCTCGACGGTCGGGTCGTAGTTCTTGGTTGCAGTCCCCTTGGCGAGGCGGACCGCCTCGATCGCGGAGTGGAGGTGGTTACGGTCGATCTTCTCGGCCGCGGCACGGTAGGCCTTGCTGCGCTTCATTTCTCTCCCTGGGTCGGTTTGGAGTCGTGGTCGCGGGCCAGCGCGTGGCCCTCCCACTGGGTCGGGTCAGCCCTCGACGGTGACGCCCATCTGGCGGGCGGTGCCGGCGATGATCTTCTCGGCGGCGTCGAGGTCGTTGGCGTTGAGGTCGGGCATCTTCTGCTCGGCGATCGACCGCACCTGGTCGCGGGTGATCGTGGCCACCTTGACCTTGTGCGGCTCGCCCGAGCCCTTCTCGACGCCCGCAGCCTTGAGGATGAGCTTGGCTGCGGGAGGCGTCTTCGTGACGAAGGTGAAGGAACGGTCTTCGTAGACCGTGATCTCCACCGGGATCACGTTGCCGCGCTGCGACTCGGTGGCCGCGTTGTAGGCCTTGCAGAACTCCATGATGTTGACGCCGTGCTGGCCCAGTGCGGGTCCGACCGGCGGCGCCGGCGTGGCCAGCCCGGCCTGGATCTGCAGCTTGATGACGCCTGCGATCTTCTTCTTCGGGGGCATTTCTGCGGTCCTTAACTACTGCGGGTTTCGTACGACGACGCGGGCCGGGTGGTCCGCGCCGGGGTTCAGAGCTTCTGGATCTGGCTGAACGAGAGCTCGACGGGTGTCTCGCGACCGAAGATCTCCACCAGACCCTTGATCTTCTGCGAGTCCGCATTGATCTCGTTGATCGTCGCATGCAGGGTGGCGAACGGGCCGTCGACGACCATGACGGAGTCACCGACCTCGAAGTCGACGACCTCGACCTGCTGCTGGCGCTCGCCGGCCGGCTTGGCCTTCTCCCCCACCTCCGGCGCGAGCCAGCGCTCGACCTCGTCCAGCGTCAGCGGCAGGGGCTGGTGCGCATGCCCCACGAAGCCGGTGACGGCCGGGGTGTGCCGCACCGTCGCCCAGGACTCGTCCGTCATGTCCATGCGGACCAGCACATAGCCAGGGAATCGGTTGCGCTTGACCATGCGGCGCTGGCCACTCTTGATCTCAGCGACCTCTTCGGTCGGGACGACCACCTCGAAGATGTAGTCCTCCATGTTGAGGCTGCCGATACGACTCTCCAGGTTCGCCCGGACGCGGTTCTCCATGCCGGAGTAAGTCTGCACGACGAACCAGTCGCCGGGCTTGGACTTGAGCACCCTGCGGAACTCGTCGAGCGGATCTTCATCGGCCTGGGCAGCCGGTTCCGCGGGTTCAGCCGGCGCGACCACGCCGTTGGGCAACGCCACGGCCTCCGGGGCGTCGACCTGGGCGGCGTCAGGCGCGTCGGTCTGGGCGGCGTCGAGCGCTTCGTCGACGCGGCTGTCCTGCCCCTGCTCGGGGAGGACGGACTCGTCGAGCGAGTTCTCGGGCGACTGCTGCTCGGACACGATGGTGGCTTCTTCCTCCATAGACGACGGCGGGCGGGATGGGCTCATGCAAAGACCTGGAAGACCGCCCAGCCGAAGGCCAGGTCGAGGACGGAGACGATCGCGATCATGATGGCGACGAACACGAGCACGACCGCCGTGTAGGTGAGCAGCTGCTCACGGGTCGGGTAGACCACCTTGCGCAGTTCGGCAACCACCTGGCGGACGAACAGGGCGATCCGCGACGGTCGAAGGCGCGCCAGCCCACCTCGCTGTTGTGGGCGGCCACGCTCGGGCGTAGCGGTCTGGCCACGCGTCTCGGTCACGTCGTACCTCGCTGTCCGGGGCCACTCCCCCGGGGAGCGGCACTCTGATTCTTCGGGCGGGGAGCAGGGCAGGAGGGACTTGAACCCCCAACCGCCGGTTTTGGAGACCGGTGCTCTTCCAATTGAGCTACTGCCCTTCGGTGGCCGCGCAGATCCGCCGACGCACGCCTTCGGGCACGCTTCGGCAGGGGTCTTACGACCACCAGACAGACGAGTGTACGGGCTACGCGCGGCCCAGGTCGAACCCGCGACCGCTGCGCCGAGCGGCTCACACGCAGGCGGCACGCCCGGGTGCGGTGGTGCCAGGATGAGGGCCATGACCTCCCGCGCGTCCGCCGGACTGGTGTCCGGCACCACACGTGCCCGGATCTCGACCCGGGTGGGCTCGATCGCCGAGTCGGCGACGCTCGCCGTCGACGCCAAGGCAAAGGCGCTCAAAGCGGCAGGGCGACCCGTCGTCGGGTTCGGAGCCGGGGAACCCGACTTCCCTACCCCCGGCTACATCGTCGAGGCGGCTGTCGAAGCCTGCCGGGACCCGCGAAACCACCGGTACACACCGGCTGGCGGGCTGCCCGAACTCAAGCAGGCGATCGCGGCAAAGACGGCCCGCGACTCCGGGTACGACGTCGGCGCGGACCAGGTGCTGGTGACCAACGGCGGCAAGCAGGCCGTGTACGAGGCGTTCGCGACACTGCTCGATCCCGGGGACGAAGTCCTGCTTCCCACGCCGTACTGGACGACCTATCCCGAGGCGATCCGGCTCGGGGGAGGAACTCCGGTCCAGGTCCTCGCGGACGAGACATCGGGCTACCGGGTCAGCGTCGGTCAGCTCGAGGCCGCGCGGACGAAGCGGACCAAAGTGCTGCTGTTCTGCTCGCCATCCAACCCGACCGGCGCCCTCTATTCGCCCGAGGAGCTCCGCGCGATCGGCCGGTGGGCGTACGAGCACCGCCTGTGGGTCGTGACCGACGAGATCTACGAGCACCTGACCTACGGGGACACGGTGTCCGCCTCGATACCGGTCGAGGTGCCGGAGCTGGCCGACACCTGTGTCGTGCTCAACGGGGTGGCGAAGACGTACGCCATGACCGGCTGGCGAGTCGGCTGGATGATCGGGCCACGTGACGTCGTCAGGGCCGCGACGAACCTGCAGTCGCACGCGACGTCGAACGTCGCCAACGTCTCGCAACGGGCGGCCCTGGCCGCGGTGTCCGGCGACCTGTCTGCCGTCGCCGAGATGCGAACGGCCTTCGACCGCAGGCGCCGCACGATCGTTTCCATGCTGAACGAGATCGACGGTGTGGTCTGCCCCGAGCCGCAGGGCGCCTTCTACGTGTACCCGTCCGTCAAGGGCGTGCTCGGCCGCACGATCGCCGGGCACACCCCCACGACCAGTGCAGCGCTCGCGGAACTGATCCTCGACCAGGTCGAGGTCGCGGTCGTGCCCGGCGAGGCATTCGGGCCCAGCGGCTACCTGCGGCTGTCGTATGCGCTCGGCGACGACGATCTCGTCGAGGGCATCACCCGGATCCAGCGGCTGCTCGCCCGCTGACCGTGCGCGACCTGTACTCGCTGCCAAAGGCGCACTTGCACCTGCACTTCACCGGGGCGATGCGGCACTCGACCTTGGTCGATCTCGCCGCCACCCACGGGGTGCGGTTGCCGGATGCGCTCGAGGAGGACTGGCCCCCAAAGCTGTCGGCGGCGGACGAGAAGGGCTGGTTCCGGTTCCAGCGGCTGTACGACCTGGCCCGCTCGGTCCTGCGCGACGAGGCGGACGTGCGGCGCCTGGTGCTCGAAGCGGCCCAGGACGAGGCCGCCGAGGGCTCCGGCTGGCTCGAGATCCAGGTCGACCCGTCCGGATATGGCACCCGGTTCAGGGGTATTACGGCGTTCACCGAGCTCGTGCTCGATGCCGCGCGCGCGGCGTCGACAGCCACGGGGGTCGGCGTCGCGGTCGTCATCGCGGCGAACCGGACCAGGGACCCGCTCGACGCCCGGACGCTTGCCCGGCTGGCCGCGCAGTATGCCGGGCGCGGAGTGGTCGGGTTCGGGCTCTCGAACGACGAGCGCAGGGGCGTCGTCGAGGCCTTTGCGCCGGCCTTCCGCATAGCGGCGCGGGCCGGCCTGCTCGCGGCCCCTCACGGCGGTGAGCTGCGCGGACCGGACAGCGTGCGGGCATGCTTGGACTCGCTGGGCGCGCACCGCCTCGGACACGGTGTCCGATCGGCCGAGGACCCGTCGTTGCTCGCCCGGGTCGCCACCGCCGGGGTGACGCTCGAGGTATGCCCGGCCTCCAACGTGGCGCTCGGCGTCTACCCGAAGGCCTCCGAGGTTCCGCTACGGACGCTCGTCGATGCGGGAGCTCGGTTGGCGTTGGGAGCCGACGACCCCCTGCTGTTCGGCTCGCGCCTGGTCAACCAGTACGAGATCGCCAGGGCCATGCACGGTTTCACCGACCCGGAGCTCGCCACGTTCGCCCGCTGGTCCGTGGAGGGCTCCGCCGCGCCCGGGTACGTGCGCAGGCACCTTGTCGCCGGCATCGACGCCTGGCTCGAGGCTCCAGCGTCGTCATCCGTGTACGACGCGGTAGCGAAGATGGGTGACGCCTTCTGACTCGATGACCCTGACCTGTTCCAGCGTGATCGAGTTCGGGCCCAGGTGATCGAAGAGCCGCACACCGGACCCGAGGAGGAGCGGGACGACGTTGACCTGGATCTCGTCGAGCATCCCGGCACGAAGTAGTTGCTGGGCGATGTCGGCAGCGCACACCGACACCTTCAGGTCGCCGGCGGCTTCCTGAGCCAGTTCGAGGGCACGTTCGATGCCGTCGGTCACGAACGAGACACGCGGGCTCCATTTGCCGTGCATCGGTACGTGGTGGGTGACGACGAAGATCGGCACGTCGAGCGGATGCTCGTCCTTCCACCCGCCGGCGATGTCGAACGTGCGGCGGCCGCTGACGATGGCACCGTATTCGGTCATCCACTCGTCCATCACGACTTTGCTCGGGTCCGGTGGGGCGAGCCGGCGCTCGACGCGATTCGACTCCGGTCCGGCGCTCATCCATGTGAACAGACGCTCTCCGCCTCGGCCGAGGGGAAGGTCGGGACTGTCGTCGCTCCCGGCGATGAACCCGTCCAGCGACATGGTCAGATCGACGACGACCTTGCCCATACTGACTCCTCCACGTTGTGCCATCCCTTGCCCGGTGCAACTAGAGCGAGCAGCCGACAAGAGCGGGTTCGTTGACGAGCTCGACACCGAAGGCCGCACGGACGCCGTCGCGCACGTCGCGGGCCAGCGTCAGCAGGTCGGCGGTCGTGGCGTCGCCCCGGTTGGTCAGCGCGAGCGTGTGCTTTGCCGACAGAGCGACTCGACCGCCCGGCCCTGGGTGCCCGCGCGTGAACCCAGCCCGCTCGATCAGCCAGGCTGCGCTCGTCTTGATCCGGCCGTCCGGCCACGGCCAACGCGGCGCGCCATCGGGCAACCTCGATGCCTCGGCAGCGGACAGGATCGGATTGGTGAAGAAGGACCCGGCGCTCCACGTGTCGTGGTCCGCTTCGTCGAGCACCATGCCCTTACCGCGGCGGAGGCCAAGTACCGCTTCGCGCACGTCGGCGATCGGCGCTCTCTCGCCGATCGGAATCCCGAGCGCTCGGGCCAGCTCTGCGTACTTGACCTGGCCCCCGAGATCGCCGAATCGGAGCTGGTAGCTCACCTCGAGGATCACGTGGCGGTCGTGGCCCTTGAACCGGCTGGTGCGGTAGTCGAAGCGGCAGTCGGCGTTGGCGAAGGTCCGGATCGCCCGGTCGACACGGTCGTACGTGCGCACGGTCCAGATCGTCTCGGCAACCTCTTGCCCGTACGCGCCCACGTTCTGCATCGGGGTGGCGCCGACGGCACCCGGTATCCCGGCGAGTGCCTCGAATCCGACCCATCCCTCGGCCACGGCACGCCCCACCAGTGCGTCCCACGACTCACCGGCGGCAACAGTCACGACGACGCCACCGCAGGCCGCCAGATCGTCCGAGTCACACCCTGCGTTGTCGACGTCGACACCTTTCGAGATCACCCGCACCACGGTGCCGTCGAATCCATCGTCGGCGACAACCAGGTTGGAGCCGCCACCCAGCAGGAGAACAGGCTCATCACGCTCGTCACAGTCCCGCACCGCCTCGACGATCTCCGCCGTGCTCGCCGCGTCGACGAGGCGCGATGCCGGGCCGCCGAGACGAAGCGTCGTCAGGTCGGCGAGACGGGCATTCTGCCGGAGGACGGGCACGGGCAGTCAGGCTAGCTGCGCTCGGCCGGCACACAGCGGCGCGGTCTCGCCGATCCGGTGACGGCAAAGCTCAGGACGAGAGTTGCGATGATCACCAGCAGGGCACGCAGCACACCCACCCGGTCTGCGAGCAGCCCGATCAGCGGTGGTCCGGCGAGGAACGCGGTGTAGCCGATCGACGCGACGACGCTCACCCTGGCCGCGGCGAAGCTACCGTCGTCCGCCGCGGCGCTCATGCCGACCGGGAAGCCGAGTGAGGCGCCCAGGCCCCACAGCAACGCGCCGATCATGGCCAGGGGCAGGGAACCGCCGAGGACGAACAGGGCCAGGCCGCCTATGGCGATCGCGATTCCCGATCGGAGGACGACGACGCGCCCGTACCGGTCGAGTAGCCAGGTACCCGAGACGCGCCCGGTCGTCATCGCGCTGACGAACACGGCGAACCCGATCGCCGCTACGGCGTGTGATGCGCCGTAGCCGTCAACCAGGCCGAGCGCCAGCCAGTCGTTGGCAGCTCCCTCCGTCAAGGCGGCGGACAGCACGAGTAGCCCGATCAGGAGCGTCCGCGGCTCCAACCAGGCGGCCATCGGGTGGCGGGGCTTCCCGCCGACGTTGCCGGCCGTCGCGTCGACGGCGGGCGCGACGGGTGAGAACGAGCGGACGGCAGCGATGACGCCGGCCAGGATCACCACCGCCGCCACGGACAGATGGGCGTCCAGGGAGGTGTCGAACCCGGCGGCCACCGCCCCCAGGCCCGCGCCGGTGACGGAGCCCAGGCTCCACGCGGCGTGGAACCTCGGCATGATCGTCCGCCCGAGCCGGCGCTCGACGTCGGCGCCCTCGACGTTCATGGCGACGTCCCAGACGCCCGATCCCGCACCGAATGCGAACAAGCCGGCCGCGGCGAGTACCACGTTGCCGACCGACCCGCCGCCGACACCGATGACCACCATTCCGGCGCTGACCAGGACAGCACCACCCAGGACCGTCCGCGCCGGCCCGATGCGCAACACAATCGCCCCGGCCGCGGGTAGGCCGAGCACGGAGCCGGCCGAGAGGGTCAGCAAGAGCAGTCCGAGCTGGCCCGCGGTGAGATCGAGCTCATCGCGGATGGCCGGAATCCGGCTGATCCAGTTCGCGAACGCCAGCCCGTTGAGCGCAAACACTGCGAACACGGCGTTGCGAGTGCGCAGCAGCGACGGGTCACCGGTCGCGAGCGGTCGGTCGCCGGTCGTCATCCGTGGTGGTTCGGCGGCCGCACAAAGGCGCGCGCCTGAGTGAGCACCTTCTCGTCTCCGACCCGGACGGTGAGGTCGACGCCGACGAGGCCGTCGCCCCGCAGCTCCGTGACCGTGCCCGACGCCGTCACCGTCACGCCCTCGTCGTTGTCGGGCACGACAACCGGACGTGCGAACCGCACGCCGTACTCGACCACGGCCGCCGGGTCGCCGGTCCAGTCGGTGAGCAGACGGGCCGCCAGCGCCATGGTCAGCATGCCGTGCGCGATGACGCCGGGCAGGCCGACGGCGCCGGCCACCCGGTCGCTCCAGTGGATCGGGTTGAAGTCCCCGGACGCGCCGGCAAACCGGACGAGGTCGGTGCGGGTGACCTGGAACTGCCGCTCTGGCACGACGGTCCCGACCTCAGTCACCCCCGGCTCCCCCCTCGCGCACCAGCAACGTGGCCGTAGCCGTGCAGACGGCCTCGCCGGCCTCACCGGCAACCTCGCATCGGATGCCGAGCAGGTCGTTCCCGCCCCGCGAGCGCAGGGTGTCGAGCGTCGTCGTGGTCGTCAGCCGGTCGCCGGCCCTGATGGGGCGCTGGTGGACGAACCTCTGGTTGGCATGGATGACCTGGGCGTAGACGACGCCGAGGTCGTCGATCAGGACGTCGAACCCACGCAGCACCGGGATCATCGCGAACGTCGGCGGCGCGATGACGTCGGAGTGACCGAGTGCCTTGGCTGCCTCGACGTCTCGATAGGCCGGGTTCGGGTCACCGACGGCGTCGGCGAACTCGCGGATCTTCTCCCGGCTGACGCCGTAGGTCTGAGAGGGGTAGACCCGGCCGGCGGCAGAGGGGTCGATGGCCATGGCCGCGACGCTACCTGACGCGTCCGACAGCAGGCTCCCGGCAGAGGACCCGGATGCTCCCGCGAGCGCGACGCGGCGAGCCGTGCGTCAGCGGGTTTCGCGGTGAGTGGTGTGCCTGCGGCAGCGCGGGCAGTACTTCATCAGGTTGAGCCGGTCGGGGTCGTTGCGCCGGTTCTTCTTGGTGATGTAGTTGCGCTCTTTGCACTCCGTGCAGGCCATGGTGATCTTCGGACGGATATCGGTGCTCTTGGCGGCCACGGGGTGCCTCTCGACGGATCTTGGAAAGGTCGTGCAAACCCAACAACTGTAGCCGACCCGGTAGACGTCCTTCGAATGGGCGATCGAACTCCCACCGATCGGCCGGCGTAGCGGGGGCGGGACTCGAACCCGCGACACAACGATTATGAGCCGTTTGCTCTAACCACCTGAGCTACCCCGCCCCGTCCGACATCGTCGCGGTGACGACGCCGAGCAGAGCCCCAATACGGAATCGAACCGTAGACCTTCTCCTTACCATGGAGACGCTCTGCCGACTGAGCTATTGGGGCTGGCCGCAGTCGAGGGTACACAACCGCGCAGACCCGCGAGAAATCCGTTCGCCCTACGCTGGCACCCAGGAGTTGGGCATGTTGGCGTACAGGTTCCTGACCGTCGCGATCCTGGTCTTGCACGTCGGCTGGCTCGTCTACGTGGTCTGCGGCGGCTTCCTGGCCTGGCGCTGGCCACGTGCCCTCTGGCCGCACGTGGGTGCGGTCGCCTGGGGTGTCGCGCTGATCGCCGCCGGACTGGAATGTCCGCTGACGAAAGCCGAGGACTGGTCACGGCAGAACGCCGGTGAGCCTCCATTGACGGCGGGGTTCGTCGATCGTTACGTGGAGGGCGTGATCTACCCGGAGCGCTACACCAGTCTCGTGCAGGTGCTGGTCGCAGTTGTCGTCACGATCTCCTGGGCCGGCGCTTACCAGATCTTGCGGCGTCGCACGGAGCGAACCCGCTCCCACTAGGCGCGCGGGATCGCGAAGCCACCGGGGATGACCACAATCAGGTCTGCGCTGTTGCCCGGATCGTCCGGCGCACATACCGGCCCTGGGCCGACGGGTTCCACATCCTGGACGTCACCCGGTTGTCGGGCAGAGGCTGCCGGCCGAGATGGCGGCGACCCGGCCGGATTCCGGGCTCCCCTCCACGACCACGACGAGTGGTTGCGAGCCGTTGGTGATCTCGTACTGCGTGACGTCCTGCTCCGATGGTGCTGACGCGGGGACCTCAGTCAGGGAGGCGCGGTCGTACAACTCGAACAGGCGGCTTGCCGGGTCACCCGCGGCGAGCCCCTCCGCGGTCGGGATGCCCAGCGGTGGCGGACCGGCCGGGTAGTGGATGCCCTCGATGAAGCCGACGAACCGGCCGGAGGCGAGCCGGATGCCGAGGTCGGCCCATCGGACCCACCGGGCTGGCTCGCTGGCGCACTCTTCCGGTTCATCCGCGGTCGGTGTGCCGAGCAGCGCGGTGAGCACATCGACGACAGTGTCCTCGGCGTCACCGAAACGATGCGGTCCCAGCCCGGTCGCGCTGAGTGTCAGCCCGTTGTCCGGCCGGATCGGAGTCTCGGCCGCGGTGGAGGCAGCAGGCGCGGGAACGCGTTGCGTGGCGAACGGCGGTTGTCCCCGGTCCATGTCGGCCACCCGCACGATGACGTACACCACCGCGGTCACTGCCACCAGCAGCGTGGGAACCACCCAGGCCGGTCGCCCCCTCGCGGTGGACATCTCCGCCCGCCCGCCGCGAGAACCCGCTGGTGCAGCGCGGTGACGACGTGCCGGGCCGATTCGAATGCGCCATGCTGCCAGGAGGTGACGTGGCTGAGATGGTCGCCGGCGAAGTAGAGCCGGCCGACCGGCTCCAGCAGGGTCCGATAGGCCGGTGAGGCGGCGCGGTCCTGCCACATCGCCCAGCCGCCTTCGCTGTGCCGGATCTTGGTCCAGTGCACGGAGAACGAGTTCTCGAACTCGGCGCGGTAGGCCT
>JBKPCP010000062.1:0-8072 GCA_046727475.1 Actinomycetota bacterium
GCTGGCGATCCTGATCGATGCGACGCTGGTCCGCGGCGTGCTGGTGCCGGCCTCGATGCGGCTGCTCGGCGAACACTCGTGGTACGCGCCGTCCGGTCTGCGTCGCCTGCACACTCGGATCGGGCTCGCCGAGACCTGACCGCTCCGCAGAGGCTGAATACCCGTAACCTCAACGTGCGGCACGATCACGTAAACCACCCGGAGCTGTGCTTCACCAGGCGTAGAAACCCGGTGAGGCACAGCTCCGGGTGGTTAACGTGATCAAACAGAGGGTGGTGGGCGGTGATGGCCGCCGCCCAGAGCCGTCTGCTCGACCGGCTCGCAGCCTTCGCGCAACCTGGCGTGCCGATCGACAGGAACAGCGCCGTGCGCGGCCCGGCAGAACAGGGCAATCCGGCGGCGTTGTCGGCATTGTTCCTGTCGGTAGAGCCCACGGAGCAGGCGCGTGGGCCGGCGTCAGTCGTTGTGGACGCCGGGCCGTTCGGCGTGGAGTGCCGCGCCCGTTCGCCGGCCCGCAGTCGGGACCCGAGATGCTGGCTCTCGCGTCACGTTCGGGATGGCTAGGCTCGGTCGGCGTGAGGGTCCTGGTCGTGGGTTCCGGCGCCCGCGAGCACGCGCTCGTCCGGGGGCTGCTCCGTGATCTGGGCGTGTCCGACGTCCACGCGGCACCCGGCAACGCGGGAATCGCGGCCGACGCGGCGGCGACGCACGCTGTCGACTCCGCCGAGCCGCTGGCGATCGCCGACCTGGCCGTGCGGATCGCCGCCGATCTGGTCGTGATCGGGCCGGAGGCTCCGCTCGTGGCCGGCGCCGCGGATGCCGTCCGGACCAGGGGTATTGCCTGCTTCGGGCCTTCCGGCCGGGCTGCGCAGCTCGAAGGGTCCAAGGCGTTTGCCAAGGAGGTGATGGCGGCTGCTGTAGTCCCCACGGCGATGGCGGTCGTCTGTGATACGCGGGAGCAGGCCGAGGACGCCCTGGACCGCTTCGGACCTCCGTATGTCGTGAAGGACGACGGGCTGGCCGCCGGCAAGGGGGTGGTCGTCACCGACGATCGGGAGGCAGCGCTCGCCCACGCGCAGTCGTGCAAGCGCGTGGTTATCGAGGAGTACCTCGACGGCCCCGAACTCTCGCTGTTCTGCCTCACCGACGGCGAGACCGTCGTGCCGCTCGCACCCGCCCAGGACTTCAAACGTGCTTACGACGACGACAGGGGCCCCAACACCGGAGGGATGGGTGCCTACTCGCCACTGCCCTGGGCGCCGGTTGACCTCGTCGACGATGTGGTCACCCGCGTCGTGCGGCCGACCGTCGCGGAGATGCACCGGCGGGGAACGCCCTACTCGGGTGTGCTGTATGCAGGGCTGGCGCTGACCTCCCGCGGGCTGCGGGTCGTCGAGTTCAACGCGCGTTTCGGTGACCCCGAGACGCAGTGCGTCCTGGCCCGGCTAACGTCGCCGCTCGGTGATCTGCTGTACGCCACGGCGACCGCTGGCTTGCGCGACCACCCGCCGCCACGCTGGCGCGACGGGTCAGCTGTCACCGTGGTCGTCGCGGCATCCGGTTACCCGGCCGCTCCGCGGACCGGCGACGTGGTCGAGGGCCTGCAGGAGGCCGAGGCCGTCGAGGGTGTCGAGATCCAGCATGCCGGCACGCGTCGTCACTCGTCCGGAGCCGTCGTCAGCAGCGGTGGCCGGGTCCTGTCGGTGACGGCGTCGGGCGCGGACCTGGCACAGGCACGGGACCGCGCCTACGAGGCCGTCCACCGGATCCGCCTGGACGGCAGCCACTTCCGCACCGACATCGGCCGGGCGGCCTCGCTCGGAGTGCCCGTTCCCTGAGCCGTGGGCGAGAATGACCGTCGTGCTCGCCAAGCCCTTCATCCCCGACGTGCTCGCGGCCCGTTACGCGTCCGCGGAGCTGACGACCCTGTGGTCGCCGGCGCACAAGGTCATCCTCGAGCGACAGCTCTGGCTGGCGGTGCTCCGGGCGCAGCGTGACCTGGGTGTGGCCGTCGCCGACGGCGCTGTCGAGGCATATCAGGCCGTCGTCGACGACGTCGACCTCGCCAGCATCGCCGAGCGGGAAAGGGTAACCCGCCACGACGTGAAGGCCCGGATCGAGGAGTTCAACGCGCTGGCCGGGTACCAGGACGTGCACAAGGGCATGACCAGCCGCGACGTCACCGAGAACGTCGAGCAGCTCCAGGTCCGCCTCTCGCTCGAGCTGATCCGTGGCCGCGCGGTCGCGGCCCTGGTGCGTCTGGCGAGGCTCGCCGCCGAGCACGCCGACCTCGTCCTCACCGGGCGCACGCACAACGTCGCAGCGCAAGCCACGACGCTGGGCAAGCGGTTCGCCTCCGCCGCCGACGAGCTACTGGTCGCTTACGACCGGGTCGAGGAACTGCTCGCCCGCTATGCGTTGCGGGGAATCAAGGGACCGGTCGGGACCGCCCAGGACATGCTCGACCTGCTCGGCGGCGACGCGGAGCAGCTCGCCGAGCTGGAACGTCGGGTCGCCGGGCATCTCGGGTTCGAGCGGGTGCTGACCAGCGTCGGGCAGGTCTATCCGCGCTCCCTGGACCACGACGTGCTGTCGGCGCTGGTGCAGGTGGCCGCGGGCCCGTCGGCACTGGCGACGACGATCCGGTTGATGGCCGGCCACGACCTCGTGACGGAGGGATTCCGGGAGGGGCAGGTCGGGTCGTCGGCCATGCCGCACAAGATGAACACCCGCTCCTGCGAGCGGATCAACGGTCTGGCGGTGGTGTTGCGCGGCTACGCGGCGATGGCAGCAGAGCTCGCAGGAGCCCAGTGGAACGAGGGCGATGTCTACTGTTCGGTCGTGCGCCGAGTGGCTCTACCGGGTGCCTTCTTCGCCGTCGACGGACTGCTCGAGACGTTCATGACGGTGCTCGACGAGTTCGGCGCCTACCCGGCCGTGATCGCGCGCGAGCTGGACCGCTACTTGCCGTTCCTGGCGACCACGAAGGTGCTGATGGCCGCAGTCAAGGGCGGCATCGGCCGTGAGACCGCCCATGAGGTGATCAAGGAGCACGCCCTCGACGTGGCTCTGGACCTGCGCAGCGGCTCCGTCGGCAACGACCTGCTCGACCGGCTGGCCAGCGATCCGCGCCTCGGCCTCGACCGCCCCGATCTCGACGACCTCGTCCGCAGCCCGATGGAGTTCACCGGCGCCGCCGGCGCCCAGACGGCCGAGGTCATCCGCCGCGTCCAGGACATCGTGGCCAAGCACCCCGACGCCGCCGCGTACAGCCCGGCTCCGATCCTGTAGCTACGCTGCCGTGCGTGTCCGCACCCGAGTTGGCCGGCTACCGGCACCTGTACTCGGGAAAGGTCCGGGATCTCTACGAGCCGGAGGGTGATGCCGGCGCACTGCTCATCGTGGCGACGGACCGGATCTCGGCGTACGACCATGTGCTGGCCTCGACGATCCCGGACAAGGGGCGGGTGTTGACAGCCCTGTCGGTGTGGTGGTTCGAGCGGCTCGGTGACCTGGTACCCAACCACGTGCTGTCCACCGACGTCCCCGGTCCGGTCACCGGGCGCGCACTCCTGTGCGAGCGCCTGGACATGGTGCCCGTCGAGTGTGTCGCCCGTGGCTACCTCACCGGATCCGGGCTGGAGGACTACCGCACCGCCGGGTCGGTGTGCGGTACGCCGCTACCGGCCGGATTGGTCGACGGGTCCCGGCTGCCGTCACCGATCTTCACACCGGCCACGAAGGCCGAGCTCGGCGAGCACGACGTCAACGTCGACATCGGTTACGTGGAACGGCTCGTGGGCGCGGATGTGGCCGCCGACCTGCGAAGGCTGACGCTGGACGTCTACGCGCGAGGCGAGGCGTTGGCGCGGGAACGCGGGATCGTGCTCGCCGACACCAAGCTGGAGTTCGGCCGCCGGTCCGACGGGACGCTCGTGCTCGCCGACGAGGTGCTGACGCCGGACTCGTCGCGATTCTGGCCCCTCGACGCGTGGCAACCGGGCCGTGCGCAGCCGTCGTTCGACAAGCAGTACGTCCGGGACTGGCTCACGTCCCCCGAGTCCGGATGGGAGCGTTCGTCGGGCTCGCCCCCTCCGCCGCTGCCGGACGAGGTCGTCGCCCGGACCCGGGATCGGTACGTCGAGGCGTACGAGCGCATCACCGGCCTCGCCTTCGCCTGACGCCGCCCTTGTCCGGCACAGGACGCGGGAGAGCCCGGGCCGCGCGCCGTGACCACCGGAGTTGTTCCGCCGCCAAAGTCGCTAGGCTGGCTGGGCGCCGTCGCTGGCGCCAGTCCCGTCCGCCGTCACGCGAGGAGCGTGTCCGTGGCCCGCGTCGTCGTCGACGTCATGCTCAAACCGGAGATTCTCGACCCCCAGGGCAAGGCCGTGCACGGCGCGCTCGGCCGCCTCGGCTTCGACGGAGTGGCCTCCGTGCGGCAGGGCAAACGCTTCGAGATCGAGCTCGACGGTGACGCGACACCGGAGGCCGTGTCCGAGATCGAGCGCGCGGCGGGAACGCTGCTGTCCAATCCCGTGATCGAGGATTACGCGCTGCGAGTCGAGCCGTGAGAGTCGGCGTCGTCACCTTCCCGGGATCGTTGGACGATCGCGACGCCGCCCGAGCGGTCCGGACCTCCGGTGGTGAAGCCGTCACGCTCTGGCACGGCGACGCGGACCTGCGTGGGGTCGACGCCGTGGTGCTCCCGGGAGGGTTCTCGTACGGCGACTACCTGCGATGTGGTGCGATCGCGCGATTTGCGCCGGTCATGCAACCGCTCGCCGACGCCGCACGGGGCGGGCTGCCCGTGTTGGGCATCTGCAACGGCTTCCAGGTGCTGTGCGAGTCCCACCTGCTGCCGGGCGCGCTGATCCGCAACGACCACCGCAAGTTCGTCTGCCGCGACCAGCGGCTGCGAGTCGAGAGTGCCACCACGGCCTGGACCACCGCCTACGAGGCCGGATCCGAGATCGTCATCCCACTGAAGAACGGCGAGGGCGGGTTTGTCGCTGACGAGCGGACCTTGGATGAGCTCGAGGGGGAGGGCCGGGTCGTCGTGCGCTATGTCGGCGACAACCCCAACGGGTCGTACCGCGACATCGCCGGTATCAGCAACGCGCGCGGCAACGTCGTCGGACTCATGCCGCATCCCGAGCACGCCGTCGACCCACTCACCGGACCGGGCACCGACGGCCAGGGCTTCTTCGCCTCGGTGGTGGCCAGCCTCGCCGGACAACCCGCGTGATCGCCGGCAGCTTCGGGCGACCGACGTGAGAGGGATGGCGATCGACACCGTCACGCGCGCGGCTGAGACCCCCGACCAGCCGCAGCCGTGGTCCGAACTGGGTCTCACCGAGGACGAGTACCGCCGTATTCACGAGATCCTCGGCCGCCGGCCCACGTCGTCCGAGCTCGCCATGTACTCGGTCATGTGGTCCGAGCACTGTTCGTACAAGAGCTCCAAGTTGCACCTGCGCCGCTTCGGCGAGCTGGCCCAGGAGACCCCGGTCGGCAAGCTGCTGGCCGGGATCGGTGAGAACGCGGGGGTCGTGGACGTCGGTCAGGGCTACGCTGTCACGTTCAAGATCGAGTCGCACAACCACCCGTCCTACGTCGAGCCGTACCAGGGCGCGGCCACCGGAGTCGGCGGGATCGTCCGCGACATCCTCGCCATGGGTGCGCGCCCGGTCGGGGTCATGGACCCGCTGCGCTTCGGGCCCGCCGACGCTCCGGACACGAAGCGCGTGCTACCCGGAGTCGTCGCGGGGATCGGCGGCTACGGCAACTGCCTCGGGCTGCCGAACATCGGCGGCGAGGTCGTCTTCGACGACTCGTATGCCGGCAACCCACTGGTCAATGCGCTGTGCGTCGGCGTGATGCGCCACGAGGAGCTTCATCTGGCGCATGCCTCCGGTGTCGGCAACCTGGTGGTGCTCTACGGCGCCAGAACGGGAGGCGACGGTATCGGCGGCGTCTCGGTGCTGGCGTCGGAGACCTTCGGCGAGGGCGGGAGCAGCAAGCGGCCGAGCGTCCAGGTCGGCGATCCGTTCATGGAGAAGCTGCTCGTCGAGTGCACGCTCGAGCTGTTCGCCGAAGGACTCGTCGTCGGCATCCAGGACCTCGGCGGCGCCGGGCTCTCCTGTGCGACGTCGGAGCTGGCCTCGGCGGGCGAGGGTGGCATGCACGTCGTGCTCGACCGGGTGCCGTTGCGCGATCCGACGCTCGCTGCCGAGGAGATCCTCATGAGCGAGTCGCAGGAGCGGATGATGGCGGTCGTTACGCCGGACGCGATCGACCGGGTACTCGAGATCTGTGAGAAGTGGGACGTCGACGCCAATGTGGTCGGCGAGGTGACGGACTCGGGGCGGCTCACCATCGAGTGGCAGGGAAAGACCGTCGTGGACGTGCCGCCGCGGACCGTTGCGCACGAAGGGCCGGTGTACGAGCGGCCGTACGCGCGACCGTCCTGGCAGGACGACCTCCAGGCGGCGGGCCCGACCGGCCTGCCGCGGCCGTCGACGGGCAGCGAGCTCCGCGCGACGCTGCTGCGGCTCGTTGCCTCGCCCAACCTGTGCTCGCGGTCGTGGGTGACCGATCAGTACGACCGGTACGTGCTCGGCAATACCGTGCTGGCGCAGCCGGAGGACGCAGGCATAGTGCGGATCGACGAGGCGACCGGACTCGGCGTCGCGCTGGCGACGGATGCGAACGGGCGTTACACGAAGCTCGACCCTTACGCCGGCGCTCAGCTCGCGCTGGCCGAGGCATATCGCAACGTCGCCGTTGTCGGTGCCCGGCCGCTGGCCGTCACCAACTGCCTGAACTTCGGCTCCCCCGAGGACCCGGACGTGATGTGGCAGTTCGCCGAGGCGGTGCGAGGGCTGGCCGACGGCTGCCGCACCCTGGGTGTCCCGGTCACCGGGGGCAACGTGTCGCTGTACAACCAGACCGGCTCGACCGCGATCCTGCCGACGCCCGTGGTGGGCGTCCTGGGTGTCGTCGACCACGTCGCGCGACGGACGCCGTCCGGTTTCCGGACGCCCGGACATCCGATCTACCTGCTGGGGACGACCCGCGACGAGTTCGGCGGCTCGGAGTGGGCGCACGTCGAACACGGCCACCTCGGTGGGCTGCCACCCTCGGTCGACCTCGAGGCGGAGCGCCATCTGGCCGGCGTCCTCGTCGCCGGCTCCCGGGACGGCCTGATCGGCGCAGCGCACGACCTCTCCGACGGTGGGCTGGCGCAGGCCCTGACGGAGTCGTGCCTGCGCTACGGCGTCGGCGCACAGATCCGGGTGCCAGACGACCTCGACCCGTTCGTGTTCCTGTTCTCCGAGTCGACCGCCCGCGCGATCGTCGCCGTGCCTCCCGCGGATGAGGCACGCTTTGCCGAGCTGTGCGCGGCAGCTCGTTACCCACTCCAGCGGATCGGGGTCGTCGACGGGGAGGCCGGCACGCCGGCGCTCGACGTCGTGGGCCAGTTCAGCCTGCCGCTCGCCGAGCTACGCGCCGCCTTCGAGGCGATGTTCCCCGAGCTGTACGAGAGCACAAATCCCTAGTAACTACACAGGTGCGGGTGTCGATCAGCACAGGATCCAGACACTGGCCCGTCCATGAGCAGTCCGACGTACGCTCATGCCGATGTGCATACCTGTCTGATCGCTCCGGCCAGGCGGCCCGACATCTAGTTGACGTCGAACTCGTTGCCCTCGGGATCGGTCATGGCCACCCCATAGTGATCAAGCCCTGGCTCGGCGAGGCCCCGGGTCATCGTCGCGCCGATGCCCACAAGCCGCTGCACCTCGGCGTCGACACGCGCGGTGCGGGTCTCGATCGGGACCGACCGGTCGCCGCCGGCTTAGATGTCGAGGTGCAGCCGGTTCTTGACCGTCTTTCGCTCCGCTACCCGCTGGAACCAGATGCGCGGCCCGCTGGCGTGCGGATCAACGATGCTGTCCTCGCCGATGCCCAGGTCTTCCTCGCCGACTCCGAGGTCCCGGTAGTAGTCATCCCAGCTGTCGAAGCCGTCCGGGGCAGGCTCGAGTTCATAGTGCAGCGCCGACGCCCAGAAC
>JBKPCP010000063.1:0-15424 GCA_046727475.1 Actinomycetota bacterium
GTCATGGCCACCCCATAGTGATCAAGCCCTGGCTCGGCGAGGACCCGGGTCATCGTCGCGCCGAGGCCCACAAGCCGCTGCACCTCGGCGTCGACACGCGCGGTGCGGGTCTCGATCGGGACCGACCGGTCGCCGCCGGCGGAGATGTCGAGGTGCAGCCGGTTCTTGACCGTCTTTCGCTCCGGTACCCGCTGGAACCAGATGCGCGGGCCATCGCCGTATGGATCAACGATGCTGTCCTCACCGATGCCGAGGTCTTCCTCGCCGACCCCGAGGTCGCGGTAATAGTCGTCCCAACTGTCGAAGCCGTCCGGGACTGGCTCGAGCTCGTAATGCAGCGCCGCCGCCCAGAACCGGGCGAGCCGGTCCGGGTCGGCGCAATCGATCACCAGCTGGAAGCGGACCACTTGCTCTGCCTCTCGCTAGAGGGGACGGGGTGCCAGACGATCCCACACACTCGGCGAGTGTCTGTAGGTGCGGCCAATCGGCAGCTGCCCTGTCGAGCACGCACGCTGAATCCAACATCGTCCAATTCGGCAGGACGAATCAACATCCTCAATTGCCGCCTGGAGGGCGGCATCGCTCGCCCGGATTTGACCGAGGGCCTTGCCGCTCGCGGGGGAACAATCGACTTCAGGAGTCGGCGGCCTTCCGGTCGCCAGTCGCCACTGGCCGCAGTCCGCCATGCTGAGAGTGGGCGGTCGCGCATCCGGGTACCCAACACTGAGCTCATCGAAGGGACACACGATGACTGACGATGCCCAGAGAGCAACCAACTCGGCAACGGGTCCGCAGACTTCAGAGACTGCGGCAGCGGGTCGGACAGAGGACCTAACTCGGCGGAAGGACCCACTGCGTCGCTCCCGAACAAGCTTCGCCTGGCTAGCGGTCGTGCTCCTTGCCGCCGTGCTCGTCGTACTGATCGTCTTCATCGCCCAGAACACGCAGCGTGTCCAGGTGTCATTCTTCGGGTGGGACGGGCAGACGCCCCTAGCGGTAGCACTGATGATCGCCGCCGCAGGCGGTCTGATTCTCGCCGCGATCGCCGCGACCTTGCGGATGTGGCAGATACGACGCCGCGTTCGCCGCGACCAACGCTGAGTCGGAGATACCACGGCGTACTGGGAAGAATGCCCTCTCATGCACTACTCGCACGGAGGACATGGTGGAGATTGATCCGTAGCTGTCTGACGGCGGTCCGCCTTGAGCGGTCGGGCGGTAGGCGGGACCCGTGCCTTGGGCCACATGCGATGGAGCCTGCTGTGTCTGTCGAGCCGAGCGCTGCCGTCTGCTAGGAGGCCGGAGGTGGGAGCGTCGCCCCGGGCGCGATAGGTTTCGTCGGCGTCTTGTCGCACCCGCACCGGCTTTGTGCTGCCCCACCGCTGACCGATGAGGAGGTCCCCGGATGGGGCGCTTGGTCATCAACAACGCGATGACCGTCGACGGCGCCTTCGAGGCGCCGTCGCCCGATGAGTGGCTCGTGCTGGATTCCGACAGCAACAATGTCTCGCTCGAGCAGTTCCTGGTGGCTGACGCGATGGTGCTGGGACGCAAGACCTATGAGGGATTGGCCGCGGTGTGGCCGCAACTGGTGGACGACCCGACGGTGGGACTGTTCGCGGACCGGCTGAACAGCATGCCCAAGTAGGTCGCGTCCCGGACCCTGCGCGGGCCGTTGGAGTGGAACGCCACCCTGCTCGAAGGCGACCTCGCCGAGAGTGTGACCGGTATCAAGGACAAACACCTCGGGACCTTAATCGTCTCCGGCTGTGGGGAGCTGGCCCATAACCTCACCAGTCAGGGCCTCGTCGACGAGTTCTGGTTCTGGGTGAGTCCCTATCTGTGGGCGACCGGGCCGCGGATCTTCGATGGTGTCGGGCCGATCCGCTTGGAGCTGATCGCGTCGACGACGTTCCCCTCCGGCGTGCTGCGGCTGGCCTATCGGCCAGCACCCGAGCAGTAGGACAGCACGCCGCCGCCGCAGGGGAGGGAGTTGCTCCACTGCTGGGTCGTCGTCGAAGGTGCTAGTAGCGGTGGGCGTACGGCCCTGATTGCCGAACCGGCATCGCCGAGCATCCGCTGCATGGTTGGGGCCCGCTCGCCGACGGTGAACCCTCGACCGGCGCGGCCCGTATTGCCTCTTGAGCACCGCCTCGCGGACGTCGGTGCCCAGTGAGGAGCGGAGCCCATGTCTATCCGGCCAACTCTGTCCAGACTCTTCGCAGCCACGGTTGCGGCCGCGCTCGTGGTGCTCACGAGCGGGGGGGGTCGCGTCCGCCCGTCGCCCGGCGCCACCATCCGATCTAACGTCGCCGTCGACCCGCCAGCGGCCGAGCACGAGGCGATGAGTTTCTCCTATCGGGAGGGTCTACAACCAAATAGACCTGGAGGTTGTTATGTTCGCGATCATCGGTACGTGGCAAGTAGATGAAGCGCTGGACTCGGAACAGCTGGCGCACATCGCCACCAATGTGCGGCAGCAGCCGGGGTTCGTGCGTGGCTACTGGGGCCAAGAGGTCGACAACGTCGCCTTCGCACACGCCGTCGTGCTCCTCGATGAGGAGGCCAGCGCCCGGAAGATAGCCGAAGGGGTCAAAGCCGCAAATTGCG
Source organism: Actinomycetota bacterium (assembly GCA_046727475.1). Classification (GTDB taxonomy): domain Bacteria; phylum Actinomycetota; class Actinomycetes; order Jiangellales; family Jiangellaceae; genus DAIUDS01. The sequence continues at coordinate 2,611 of JBKPCP010000063.1, forward strand.
TCGGCCACACTTCGTGTGGTACGCGTGCTGGCGGATGCGTAAACCGAACCCAGCCCTTCGGCGCGTACCCGCAGGGAGAAAACCGGGAACGCTCGGAGCGCAGGCTCTGTCGCTCGCCGGTCGTCCGTCGAACCCGATGCAGCACATACCTTTCGGCCCAGGGGAAAGCCTGTTCCAACCTGGCACCAGGGCTCCCACCTAGGCTATGTCCATGGCCGAGAAGCTGCCTTCGCGGAGTTCGGCTATCCGGGAGATCGTGATCTCGCTGCCGTTCGCGGGGCTGTGGTTGGCGAGGAACAGTCCGGCCCGGCGGGTCCCAAGTCACGGGACCGACCTGTTGGGCGAGCGTTATGCCATCGACTTCATCGGTGTGGACGGTCGCCGCCGGACCGCGGACCGCCGCGACTGGCGGACCTTCCTTGCCACCGAACCGGCGGAGCGGTTCTACGGCTACGGCCGGCCGATCCTGGCACCCGCCGACGGCATCGTTGTCGACGTGCACGATGGCGAGATCGATCACGAGGGGCGGCGGTCACAGCTGACCCTCGTGCCATATGCGTTAGGCCAGCCGGCGCGGCTCCGGCATGGAGTGGGTGCGATCGCCGGCAACTATCTGATCATTGCGCTGCGGGACAGCGGCGCATTCGTCGCTCTTGCGCATCTGCGGGCCGGCTCCATTCGCGTCGCCGCCGGCGAGGAGGTGACGGCGGGGCAGCATGTCGCGGCCTGTGGCAACTCTGGCAACTCGACCCAGCCGCATGTGCACATGCAAGTCATGGACAGCCCGGACCTGTCCGTCGCCCGAGGCGTCCCGATGGCGTTTCGGCGCTTCCGCGAACGGCCCCGCGGCGCGAAGCAGTTCCAGATCAGGGAGACCGGCATTCCGGGCGAGGGTGCGGTCGTCGAACCGTTGCCCCTATTGGCGCCGGACGCGGGTCCCTGACCGATCCGGAAAGCGACCGTCTGCTGTAGCCGGTGGCGCTGCCGGCGCCGACGCGAATGCGGTCAGCGGGTGAGGGCCGCCAGGCCGGCCGCGTACGACTCCGGACGCAGGCGCCCGAAGAGCAGCCGCTGAAGGAGATAGCCGATGATCGACCCGAACAGAACGGCCGCGACATCGTCCGGTTCGGCGTCGACGTCGACCCGTCCGGCCTTCTGCTCGGCGACGATGAGCCGTGACAGCGCCTCTCGCACCACGGTGTAGCGCGACCGGATGACTCCCAGCAGCTGGTCGTTGCGCAAGGCCTCGGCCCAGACCTGCGGTGCCAGCTGGGCGAAGCCGTACTCGCCGAACGCGAGGTCGTCGACGGACAGCAGTCCGTCGCGTATGACGGAATCCAGGGTCGGGGTCGGCTCCTGCTCGACGAGCGGCACGAGCAGGTCGGTGACGTGGCCGACGACCTCCTCTGCGATGGCGGTGATGATCTCGTCCTTGCTGCGGAAATAGCGGTACACCGCACCCGCCGAGAGGCCGGCCTCGGCGAACACATCGGCCATCGAGCTCTGGTGGAAGCCCTTGCGGATGAAGCACCGGCGTGCCGCATCGAGGATCTGCTCGCGACGGCGTTCCCGGTGGGCATCGGAGACTCTTGGCATAGAGGGATCGTAAAACGAACATTCGTTCTTGACAAACTCCACGATGGTCTCGCATGCTGTTGTCAGCTAAAGCGAACAACGGTTCTCTTAGACGGGAGAGTCCGGTGCACAACTTGTCTCCGACCCGGAGGGCGATCGCGGTCGTCACCGGTGTGGTCGTGCTGCAGGCCCTGATGTTGCTGGCGTTCGCGTGGCCCCAGGCAAACGTCGGGCCGCGGGAGGTGCCGATCGCCGTCGCCGGCCCCGACCAGGCCGTTGGCGAGGTGGAGACCGCGCTGGCCGCCGTGCCAGGCGCCGACGACGACGTCGCGGCGTTCGACGTCCGCACGGTGGCCGATGAGGCTGCAGCGCGGGAGGCGATCGAGCATCGAGACGTCTACGGCGCTTTCGTGCTGTCGGGGGATGGCCCGCAGCTGCTGGTCGCGTCGGGAGCGGGCCCGGCCGTCGCGCAGATGTTGCGCTCGGCCGCGGGCGAGCTGGCCGGCGACGCGCCTCCAGCCGTCGAGGACGTCGTGCCGAGCGACCCGGACGACCCGAACGGCGGCGGGCTGGCGGCCGCGGTCCTGCCGCTGGTGCTGACCAGCGCCGCGGGCGGTCTGCTCACCGTCCTGACGATCGGTCGCAGCAACGTGCGGCTCCTTGCTGTTGTCGGGTTGGCCGTCGTGGCCGGCCTCGCGACGGCCGCACTGCTCCAGTACGGCTTGGGTATCCTGGACGGGCCTTACCTCGCCCTGTCGGGAGCTGTGGGTCTCGTCGTAGGCGCGGTTGCGGCGAGTGTGGCAGGCCTCGGCGCCCTCCTCGGCCGGGCCGGGGCCGCACTGGGCATCCTGGTGATGATCTTCGTCGGCAACCCTCTGGCGGCTGCGACGAGCGCACCGGAGATGCTTCCCCAGCCGTGGGGCGAGATCGGCCAGTTCTTGCCGCCTGGCGCGGGTGTCTCGCTCGTGCGATCCGTCGCCTTCTTCGACGGTGCCGGCGCCCGCATGCCGTTGGTCGTCCTGACCGTGTGGCTACTCGCCGGGCTGGCTCTCGTCGTCGCCGGTGCGCGCCGAAGTCCCTTCGCCGACCACGGGTCCGTCCCCAAGCCACACGACGAGTCGGCCGTCCGAGCCTGACCCGAAAGCGCCGGGTAGCGTGCGGGGCCGTGGCGAGCAGACGAATCGACCCGGACGCCGCATGGGCAGCGTACGAGTCGGGACACCGGGTGCTCCGGGATTGGTTGGCGGCGCTGCCGGCCGACGTCCTGTCGCTGCCGAGCGTGCTCGCCGGATGGACCGTTGCACACCTGGCGGCCCACCTCGTCCTGACCGCCGACTCGATCACCGCCTTGCACCCTGCCCAGCATGGCGAGCGTGCTCTGACTGTCGCCCAGTACGTGTCGACGTACGCGGCGGGAGCCGACTCGATCGACGCGAAGACCCGCGCCCAGGCGGAGTCCGGGGAGACTGTCGCCGCTCTGGACGAGAGGTTCGCGGTGGCTGCCGCCAACGTGGAGCGCCTCGGTCCGGGCAACCCGGTCGTGGTCGCCCGGCGGGGCCCGATCCGGCTCGGTGACTTCCTGGTGACGCGGGCCGTCGAGATCGCCGTTCACGCGGACGACCTCGCCCGCTCGGTCCCCGGTGTCGAAGCGCCGACGGTGCCCCGGGAGACCGAGCGGGTGGCCGTCCGTTCCCTGCTGGACGTCCTGGCAGAGACGGTGCCGGGCCGAACCGTCGAGGTCCGCGTCCCGCCGTACGCGGCGGTCCAGTGCGTCGAGGGTCCGCGGCACACGAGAGGAACGCCGCCGAACGTCGTCGAGACAGATCCCACGACCTGGTTGCGGCTGGCGGCGGGGAGGACACGGTGGCTCGACGAGGTCGCGGCCGGCCAGGTGCGCGCCAGCGGCGAGCGCGCCGATCTCTCCGCCCACCTCCCGGTCTTCTGACCGGGAGGACTACCCGGGTGCGATGTTCTGGTTGAGCCGGAAGAAGTTGTCCGGGTCGTACTGCTGCTTCAAGAGCCGGAGCCGGTCGTACTTCGCGGCGCCATACGCATCGCGGACGCGCTGCTGTCCCTCCTCCATCAGGAAGTTCACGTAGACACTGCTGTGATAGGGGCTCAGGGCGGTCCAGAACGAGCGAGACCACTCGCGTTCCTCGGCGAAGCCGTCGCTGCTGGCAGTCGTGGCGTTGATGTTGAACGTGTGGGCGGCGCGGCGGCCGTGGTAGGCCGTTTCGTCGTCACTCACCCGGGAGATCGCGCCGCCGAGCTGGAAGATCGGAAACGCGGTCAGGGACGAGGTCGTCTGCTGAGCGCGCTCGGCCGTGATGTCGATGACCGGGTCCGTCAGCGCGGCGACATTGCAGGACCTGAAGTAGTACCACCAGCCCTCGGGGAACGAGGGGTCGAACATCGCCTGATGGTCGACGAACGGCTTCGGCGCGCACAGGTCGAGCAGTGGTGAGCCGAACTCCCTCATCGGCCGGATCACCTTCTCGCCGTCCTCGACGGACCCTGCGTAGCAGCAGATCACCGTGACGATCGGCCTGCCGTGCAGCTCGGAAGGAATGACCTCCAGCGGGGGCGCCATCCGATGGACGACGATGGTCGTGAGGTCGTCGGGGACGTCGGTGATCCAGTCGCGATAGAAGCGAAGCACGTCGGCCGACTGCTCCATCGGCCAGATGATCGGGCCGGCCAGCACCTCCGGGCCGACCGGATTCAGCCTGAACTCGAACTCGGTGACGATCCCGAAGTTTCCGCCGCCGCCGCGCAGCCCCCAGAACAGGTCGGGGTTCTCGCGGTCGCTGGCTGTGAGGAGGTCGCCGCTCGCCGTGACGACGTCGGCCGAGATCAGTTGATCGATGGTAAGCCCGTACTTGCGCATCAGCCAGCCGATGCCGCCGCCCAGCGTCAGACCGGCGAGCCCGGTGTGCGTGACGATGCCGGCCGGCACGGCCAACCCGAACGCCTGCGTCTCGCGGTCGAGCTCGCCGAGGCGAATCCCGGCCTGCGCCCGGACCGTGCGGCTCGCGAGGTCGACTCGTACCCCGTTCATCAGCGAGAGGTCGATGACCACGCCGCCGTCGCAGACGGACAGGCCGGGGAAGCTGTGTCCGCCGCTGCGCACGGCCGCCGTCAGGCCGGTACGACGGGCGAACCGGACGGCCTCGATCACGTCGGCTACCCCTGCGCAACGTGCGATGACGGCCGGGAAGCGGTTGATCGAGCCGTTCCACACCGCCCGGTGCACCTCGTACGAGGCATCGGTGGGGAGGACCAACTCGCCCCGGAACCCGGAGGCGAGCTCTCGCAGTGCCGACTGGTCGACCGGGTCCTGAAGGATCTGGGTCACGCCGCCCTCCTCCGCACGTACTAGGGAGTACGACGGCTCGCGACAAATACGTCAAGAGGAGAGCGCCTGGAATCGCCCGAGTCAGCCGGTGGTCGTCGGCACGGTTAGGGTGCCGCCGTGAGCGATCTACGCGCAGCTGTCGACCGTGTCCTGCCTTCCGTCCTGGCCGATCTCGAGAGGTTGGTCCGCATCCGCAGCGTCAGCGCCGACCCAGGCGCCGCTGACGACGTGCGGGCGGCCGCCGAGGCCGTCGCCGAAGTGGCCCGGGCAGCCGGCGCGGCCGACGTGGCGATCTGGTCGGTGGCCGGCGGCGCGCCGGCTGTGGTCGCACACTGGCCTGCGCCCGACGGCGCACCCACGGTCCTGCTCTACGCCCACCACGACGTCCAGCCCACCGGAGAGCGCGCCGACTGGACCAGCGAGCCCTTCCAGCCGGCGGAGCGCGACGGCCGGTTGTACGGCCGCGGCGCCGCCGACGACAAGGCCGGTGTCATGGCGCACGTCGCCGCGCTGCGCGTGTTCGAGGGGAGGCCCCCGGTGGGCGTCACCCTCTTCGTCGAGGGGGAGGAGGAGATCGGCTCCCCGACGTTCACGCGGTTCCTCGAGACGTACCGCGACGAGCTCGCAGCCGATGTCATCGTGGTCGCCGACTCGGTGAACTGGTCGATCGACACGCCGGCTCTGACCACCAGCCTGCGCGGCCTGGTCGACGGCGTGGTCGAGGTGCGCGTGCTCGACCACGCCGTGCACTCGGGCATGTTCGGCGGCCCGGTCCTCGATGCTCTGACATCCCTCTGCCGGCTGCTCGCGACGCTCCACGACGGGAACGGCGACGTCGCCGTCCCGGGCCTGGTCCAGAAGAAGGCCAAGGAGGTCGACTACCCGGAGTCCCGCTACCGGGCCGAGGCCGGGATTCTGGATGGTGTCGAGCTCTCGGGCACCGGATCGCTCGGCGACCGGCTCTGGACCAAGCCGGCCCTGTCGGTGATCGCGCTGGATGCGACGCCGGTGGCCGATGCCGCGAATGTCCTCGTCCACGCCGCTCGAGCGAAGGTCAGCCTGCGGCTCGCCCCGGGCCAGGATGCGCGCTCGGCGCTGGATGCACTCGGCGACCACCTGCGGTCGCACGCCGAGTTCGGTGCCGAGGTGACGTTCACCGACGGTGCGCTGGGTCCGCCGTGCGAGCTGGACACGTCGAGGCCGGCGTACGATGCGGCCCGCGATGCGTTTGCCGATGCGTTCGGCAAGCCGCCGGTCGAGCTCGGACTGGGCGGGACGATCCCGTTCATCGCCGAGTTCGCGACGACCTTTCCGGACGCCGCCGTACTGGTGACCGGCGTCGAGGATCCGGACTCGCGAGCCCACGGCGTCGACGAGAGCCTGCATCTCGGCCAGTTCGCCAAGGTCTGCTTGGCCGAGGTGCTCCTGCTCGACCGATTGGCGTTACCGGCCGGGGCACGCGACGGGTGAGCGGCAGTTGGCGTGTCGCGGCCGGCGGAGCTCGTAGACTCGGGTCCGTGGCACGGGGCGACGGTCGACTTTCACACGAGACCGACCCACACGACCGAGGCCCGCAGGATGCCTGTGGGATCTTCGGGGTCTGGGCCCCCGGCGAGGAGGTGGCGAAGCTCACCTACTTCGGCCTCTATGCGTTGCAGCACCGTGGTCAGGAGTCCGCCGGCATCGCCGTCGGCAACCACGAGCAGATCCTCGTCTACAAGGACATGGGCCTGGTCAGTCAGGTCTTCGACGAGGCGACGCTGAACTCACTGGTCGGGCACGTGGCCGTCGGGCACGCGAGGTACTCGACCACAGGCGGCAGCCGCTGGGAGAACGCCCAGCCAACCCTCGGCGCCACCTCCGCAGGCACCGTCGCCCTGGCCCACAACGGGAACCTGACGAACACCGGCGAGCTGCTCGACCACGTCCGCCGGGACGTTGGCACGATGGTCGGCGAGCTGCGCTACGGCAACACCTCCGATACCGCGCTCATCACCGCCCTGTTGGGCGCCGATCCGGACACCACGCTCGAGCAGGCCGCTGTCAACGTCCTTCCGAGGGTGCGCGGGGCGTTCTCGCTGATCTTCTCCGACGAGTCGACGCTCTACGCCGCGCGTGACCCGCAGGGAATACGCCCGCTCGTCCTGGGCCGGCTCGAGAGAGGCTGGGTGGTCGCCAGCGAGACCGCGGCGCTCGACATCGTCGGGGCGGCATTCGTGCGAGAGATCGAGCCAGGTGAAGTCGTCGCCATTGACGAGGGCGGCCTGCGATCGCGCCGGTTCGCTGCCGCCGACCCGAAGGGCTGTCTGTTCGAGTTCGTCTACCTGGCCCGGCCGGACACGCACATCAGCGGCCGGTCGGTGCACGCGACGCGGGTGGAAGTCGGTCGCCGGCTCGCTCGCGAACACCCGGCCGAGGCCGATCTGGTGATCCCCGTTCCCGAGTCCGGCACGCCGGCGGCCGTCGGATATGCGGAGCAGTCCGGCATCCCGTACGGCCTGGGCCTGGTCAAGAACTCCTACGTCGGCCGAACGTTCATCCAGCCGTCGCAGACGATCCGCCAGCTCGGCATCCGGCTGAAGCTGAACCCGCTACGTGAGATCGTCGACGGCCGGCGGCTCGTGATCGTCGACGACTCGATCGTGCGGGGCAACACCCAGCGTGCGCTCGTCCGCATGCTGCGCGAGGCGGGCGCCCGTGAGGTGCACGTCCGCATCTCCAGCCCGCCGGTCGCCTGGCCGTGCTTCTACGGCATCGACTTCGCCAGCCGCGCGGAGCTGCTGGCCAACGGCCTGTCCAGCGAGGAGATCTGCCGCTCGATCGGAGCCGATTCGCTCGGCTACGTCTCGCTCGAGGGGCTGGTCGAGGCCACGACGGTGCCGATGGCGCAGCTGTGCCGGGCCTGTTTCGACGGCGTCTACCCGGTCGAGCTGCCCGAGTCGGCGCACTTGGGTAAGCACATGCTCGAGCAGACCGAGCTTCCCATCGCGACGTCCGCGCCCGCGTCGGTGGATGTCGACGGCGTACCGACGGGCCTCGGCGTCGGCGGCGGCGACGCTCTGCGCCGCCCCTGACTCGCCGCACCGGTTTGCCCTCGTCGCGAGCCATGGCAGAGCCTCGCGCCCTGCCCCGGGCAATTGGCACGCTGAGCGGCTCCACAAATCCGTTCAAACCTTCGGCCTGAACAGAGGGTGGACGTGCCATTCACCCGGCTTGGCCGTGCCAATCGGCGGCGGTGGGCGTGCCACGCGGTCGATAGGCTGCGGGGCGTGGCGGCGCCTGACCAATCTTCTGCGATGATCCCTGACGACGCGCCTCACGGCATGGCCATTCGCTGGATCGGCGCGACCTACAGCGACGGGCTCGGCGAGCACGGCGAGATACACGCCGAGGTCAGGCCGGGGGACCTGGGAACGTTCATCGACTTTGATGGCCCGCCCGGCGACCCCGAGGTCGTGGTCACTTTCCCCAGCACGGGCGCATTCGTCACGCCGCAGGGGAACGTCGAGCCTGCTTCTCATGCCGATGGATGAGCTGGGGTGAGGACAAGGACGCGCAATAGGCAAAGTGGCCATTTACTCGAGCAGACCGAGCTTCCCATCGCGACGTCCGCGCCCGCGTCGGTGGATGTCGACGGCGTACCGACCGGCCTCGGCATCGGGGGCGGCGACGCTCTGCGCCGCCCCTGACTCTCCGCCCACATACAAGTGCGCGGTCCTGGCGTACGTGGCACGTCAGACGGTTCCACAAACCGGCACCAAATGTCCGCGACAGCGACGGTGCAGCGTGCCACGTACAGCCGATCACCGTGCCACGTGGCGGCCATCGGGACCTCAGCCGGCCGGGTAGCCTGCTGGCGTGCCGGAGGCTGAGGGGTCGGGGGCGAGCTACGCCGAGGCCGGCGTCGACATCGATGCCGGTGGCCGGGCCGTCGAGCTGATGAAGGAGTGGGTCGCAAAGACCCACCGGCCCGAGGTGATCGGGGGTCTCGGCGGATTCGCCGGCCTGTTCGACGCGAGTGCGCTTCGCACCTACCGTCGGCCGCTACTTGCGACCAGCACGGACGGCGTCGGTACGAAGGTGGCCATCGCCCAGCGGATGGGCGTCCACGACACGATCGGGTTCGACCTGGTCGGCATGGTGGTCGACGACGTCGTCGTGTGCGGAGCCGAGCCGCTGTTCATGACCGACTACATCGCCTGCGGGCGGGTCGTGCCGGAGCGGATCGCGGCGATCGTCAAGGGAATCGCTCAGGCCTGTGTCGCGGCAGGCTGCGCGCTCGCTGGTGGCGAGACCGCCGAGCACCCCGGGTTGCTGGAGCCCGACGAGTACGACCTGGCCGGTGCCGCCACCGGCGTGGTCGAAGCCGATCAGCTTCTCGGACCGGAGCGGGTGCGGGCCGGGGACGTCGTCGTCGCGATGGCGTCGTCGGGTCTGCATTCCAACGGGTACTCCCTGGTGCGGCGGGTCGTCTTCGACCTGGCCGGCTGGACGCTGGAGCGCCACGTGCCCGAGCTGGGACGCACGCTCGGCGAGGAGCTTCTCGAGGCGACCCGGATCTATACCCCGGAGTGCCTCGTCCTGACCCGTTCGGCAGAGGTCGACGTCCACGCGTTCTCGCACGTGACCGGTGGCGGCCTCGCGTCCAACCTGGCCCGGGTGCTGCCGGCTGACCTGTCGGCCCGGGTGAGCCGGGCGACATGGTCGCCGCCCCCTGTGTTCGGTCTGGTCGACAGGCTCGGCACGGTCGGCCAGGACGAGCTCGAGCGCACGTTGAACATGGGTGTCGGCATGCTCGCCATCGCGACGGCGCAGTCGGCCGACAGGGCCGTCGAGCTACTCGCCGAACGCGGTGTGCCGGCTTGGATCGCCGGCGCGGTCACGGAGGGCAACGGCTCGGTCGAGCTGCACGGAAGCTACCCCAGCTGAAGGGCAGCCGGCGCTCACGAGCTCAGCCCCAGCGGGCGCTCTGCGGCTCTTCGCCGGTCTCGTCGGGGTCGTACTCGTCGGCCTCGTCGTCCACCTGGGTCCCGCCATTGGACCCACCCAGCTCACGCTGGAGTGCGTCGAAATCAGTGTCCAGCGACTCGTACTTGAGCCGACGGGCGACCTTCGTCTGCTTGGCCTTGGCCCGGCCGCGCCCCATAGGGTCGACCTCCTCGCGCAAAACCGGGGCGCCGATCAGCCGGACGCCCGCGGAACCTTCGGTGACATCTGCTCGTGATGACAACGGTACAGGGTTGCCCGGTGTTCCGTCTCGCCCCAGTCTGTCCTTCGCGGTCGCGTGGACGAGCCGGGCGCTCACGCCGGCAGGTGAATGCTGCGCAGCCGCGTCACCTCCGCCATCCGCCGCTCCGCGAGCCGGTCGGCGGCGACGGCCGGTGGAACGCCCTCGTCCGCAGCGAGCGCGAAGATCCGGCGGGTGGTCTCGAAGATCTGCTCGGCCCGGCCCCGCGCCCGATCGAACGAGAAGCCGTGCAGCTCGTCGGCCACCTGGATCACACCGCCGGAGTTCACGACGTAATCCGGCGCGTAGAGAATGTTGCGGTCTTCGAGCATCTTCTCCACGCCCGGGTGAGCCAGCTGGTTGTTCGCGCCGCCGCAGACCGCCCTGCAGGTTCCGGCCGCTACCAGCGCCGCGACCATCTCGTCGTCCAGAGCGCCGCCCAGGGCACACGGGGCGTATACGTCGATACCGGCCGACGCCAGCGCGGTCGTGTCGTCGACGATGTCGACCTCGGGATGCGCGGAGCGCAACCGCTCATTGGCCGCGTCGGACACGTCGGCCACCACGACCGAGGCGCCGTCCTCGACCAACAGCACCGCGAGCTTCGACCCGACCTTACCGACGCCGGAGATGCCCACCCGGCGGCCGGCCAGGGTGGGCGAGCCCCACAGCCGTTCCGCGCAGGCACGCATGCCCTGGAAGACACCGAACGAGGTCAGGACGCTCGAGTCGCCGGCACCTCCCTCGGCGGGTGATCGACCGGTGACCCAACGGCACTCGCGCGCGACGATGTCCATGTCCGCGACGTAGGTGCCGACGTCGCACGCGGTGATGTAGCGCCCGCCGAGTGATGCGACAAAACGGCCGTACGCCCGCAGCAAGGCCTCGGACTTGTCGCGGTCCGGGTCGCCGATGATCACGGCCTTGCCCCCGCCGAGATCCAGCCCGGCGAGCGCATTCTTGTAGGCCATGCCGCGGGAGAGCTCCAGGACGTCGGCGACAGCCTCGTCCTCGGTGGGGTACGGGTAGAACCGCGTCCCTCCCAGGGCGGGACCGAGAGCGGTGGAGTAGATCGCAATGATCGCGCGCAAACCGCTGGCCTCGTCCTGGCAGAAGACGACCTGCTCATGGCCGGTATGCCGGCTGAAAACGCCGGTCGGAGTCGACGTGTCGGGCACGGTGGTGACCCCTTCGCGTCCTCGGTGTCGGGCCGACGGATCGCGTGGCCCGGCACATGGATTGTGAAAGACACGATATGCCCGCCGAGTACCAGCCGGTCGTCCTTGATCAGCAGGACGCGCCACCCGCCTGGCGATGAAAGCATGACCGGTTCAGTTCGAGTCGCGGCATACGTCGTCTTCTGCGTAGTCTCTGCGGTGACGGTTGGGTGGAATCGTCCGGACAGGTCGTACAACTGAACCGTTCGGCCGTTTCGGCCGGTCCCGTTGTGCGTGGAATATCCGATATGGCGGAGAAATCTCCGCCAATCACGCAGGGAGGTGACGATGGCGACGAGGACTCAGGACGCCGAGCCCCTCCTCACTCCTGCCGAGGTCGCTGCCATGTTCAGGGTTGATCCCAAAACCGTGACCAGGTGGGCCAAGGCTGGGAAGCTGACGTCGATCCGGACGCTCGGGGGGCACCGGCGGTATCGGGAGTCCGAGGTTCGTGCATTGCTCACGGGGCAGATCCCCCAGCAGCGGGCCGAACCCGACGGTGAGCAACAGGGGTGAGAGTTCCTCCGGCGGCCGCCGTCGTGTCGGTGGCCGCCGGAGATCGTTCATTACGGGCCCGTCACGGGGCGCTGCCCTCGGGCGCAATGGCGCTTACTGTGTTCTCACCATGAGGGTCACCCCTCGTTCGGCCGCGCAGGCCAGTTCGCCGTGATCCTCTCGGGTGGGAGGGCGCGTGCAGGCTCGGTCGGTCGCCAGGGCAGCGGCGCCGGTCGCCGCGGGCGCCGTGCTGGTTGCCGTGGCCGTCGGCGGCATCCGAGCCTCCCGGGCCATAGAACTGGATTTCCGGTCGTTTCTCCCGTCGGCGCCCAGGGCATTCGAGACAGCGCTCGTGGCGACTGCCGTGTTGGGAGTCCCGTTGATCCTGCTCAGCATGCTGTTGCGTCGTGCGCGAGCGGACGGCGAGGACGGCAAGGGGCGATGGTGGCCGCGGCTGGCTCTGTTGGTCGCGGTCGTTGTCGCCGGTCTGGTCATTCAACGGATGCTGCCGCGTTCGGACAGCGACGACGCACCGCGTGACGGCGATCCGCTCGAGGTCGGCGACGGACTGGACGTCATCGGATGGTCGACGTGGGCGGGCGTGCTGGCGGCCGGTCTCGCGGTCGCAGCCGGGGTGACCCTGCTGTGGCGTGCTCGAGCGCCTCGTGCCGATCCGGAGCCGCCGACGACGGCGGACCACGACCATGAGACGGCGGCTGTCCGTGCCGCGACGGCGGCTCTCGATGAGCGGCCCGGCGATCCCAGGGGAGCAGTCGTCGCCTGCTACGCCGCGATGGAGGACGCCCTGGCATCGGCGGGTACTTCCCGTCGCGGCGCGGAGACGCCCGAGGAGCTGTTGGCGCGAGCCGTCGCCGACGGCCGGTTGAGCGCCGGGCCGGGTCGGCAGCTCACCGAGCTGTTCCTCGTCGCCCGGTACTCGTCGGC
>JBKPCP010000064.1:0-23247 GCA_046727475.1 Actinomycetota bacterium
GTATTGCACCAATGGGGACTGTCCCGACAGACGGCGGCCGTGACGGTGGCAAATCCCGTACTTGCGCTCTAGCTTTCGCGCCACGATTCAAGCCTTGGGGTGGGCATGGGCAAGGGGCCCGGCGGTCTGCTGGCTCCAGAACGCGATGAAGCGGTGCTCGTGGTAGAGGGTGGGCCGCCGGGTTCGGCAGGCTGATCAGGCGCCGTCGAGCGGCGCAATTAGCACGGCCCTCACCCTCCGCGGCTGAGCCTTCCTTGACGGTAACGCTCTTCATCGAAGGGTTGTTGGGACACCAGGAGTCGGTAGGTCAGGCGGCATGCGTTGCGGGCAAGGGCGACGCGGGCCTGGATCGGGATCATGCCGCGGGCGCGGAGTTCGGTGTCGCGTTCGGCGAACCTGGGCGAGTGGAGCGAGAGTCCCCAGGCGATGCCCATGGGCGCGTCGCGGTGTTCGGCCAGGCCCTGGCGGGAGATCCGGCGACACAGGGTGGCTGACTGGTAGAGCACCGGTGCCAGGCCGGTGGTGGTGGTGCTCGGCGTCGGGGAACCGCGCGATGGGCAGACTGTGAGCGGCGAATGCGGCAGCCCGCATGACCGCGACGCCGGGCGGGGTGGTCAGGATCTGCCCGTCCGTCGCGGCCAGCAGAACGGCACTCTCGTCGTCGAGGGCTGCGATGTCGTCGCGCAGGATCCGGTAGCGCTCCAGGTCCGCGCCAGCCGTCGGGCCCGCTTCTCAGCGTCTTCCGGTGGCAGAAGACAGCCTCGCCAACGCTGCATCCAGTACTCGGCGGTGGCCTTGGTCAGCCGGCAGGAGATCCTCGGACACTCCCGGATCACGATCATCGAGCGGTACACGCACTGTGGGAGGAGCCGTCGCAAAGGCGAACCGCAACCACAACTGCACCAGGAATCGGTATGGCGCCTCGCAAGGACGCTGCATCGCAGGTCAGAACGCTGCGACGGAGCGGGTGACGGGAATCGAACCCGCATGACCAGCTTGGAAGGCTGGAGCTCTGCCATTGAGCTACACCCGCAGAGCCGGATCGCGTGCTGCGACTGCCCGGTTCCAAAGGATCCTAGCCGGTCGGGCCCGTCAGCCTGGACTCCGACTCGGTAGCCGGCGTGCAAAGGGGCGCAAGTGGAGCCATCGCTCGACACCGGCGAACGTCGGCCATGCGGGGAGTGTGCGGTACCAGGATTCCGACGACGTAAGTAAGCTTGCCGAGAAGGAACGCCCGCGCGTCCCGGACCCGGGAGCGGGGATGTTGCGGGGTATGGCGCAGTTTGGTAGCGCGTCCGCTTTGGGAGCGGAAGGCCCCCGGTTCAAGTCCGGGTACCCCGACCGAGGTACGGCGTCCGACCGGCCCCACCCGGGCCGGTACGATGAGGAGGCTGTGCCGACACCGGTCGGCCGTCCATGGTGTCCCGCGAGACGCGCGCGCCGATCCAGTAGTCCAGGAGAACTCCCCAGTGAAGAGCGTCGTCGAGACCCTCAACCCGACGCGGGTGCGACTCGCGGTCGAGGTGCCGTTCGCAGAGCTCGAGTCGGACATCAGGTCCGCGTACAAGCGGATCGCCGCCCAGGTGAACGTTCCCGGCTTCCGTAGGGGCAAGGTCCCTCCGGTGGTCATCGACCAGCGCGTCGGCCGACCCGCCGTTCTCGACGAGGCAGTCAACGAAGCGCTTCCCAAGCTGTACGGCCAGGCGGTCCAGGACAACGAGCTCAAGCCGCTCGGCCAGCCCGAGGTCGACGTCACCGAGTTCGCCGACGGACAGGAGCTCAAGTTCACCGTCGAGGTCGACGTACGCCCGGCCGTGACGCTGCCCGACTGGGAGGGCCTGCACGTCGAGGTCGACGACGTCGAGGTCACCGACGCCGACGTCGACGAGCAGATGGCACAGCTTCGGTCGCGATTCGGGACCCTGGTCGGTGTCGACCGTCCAGCCGCCGAGGGCGACTTCGTCATGGTCGACCTGGAGGCCACGAAGGACGGCGAGCCTGTCGAGGGCGGGCAGGCGACCGGCGTCTCGTACCAGATCGGCAGTGGTCAGCTGGTCGACGGCATCGACGACGCCGTCATCGGACTCTCCGCCGGGGAGTCGGCGACATTCCGCACCACCCTGCTCGGTACGAACGCCGGGGACGAGGTCGACTGCAAGGTCACCGTCGGTGGGGTCAAGGAGCAGCAGCTCCCCGAGCTCGACGACGAGTTCGCACAGATGGCCAGCGAGTTCGACACGCTGGACGAGCTGCGCGCCGACCTGCGAGAGCGCGCGGAGCGGGTCAAGCGCCTTCAGCAGGCGGTCGAAGCTCGCGACAAGGTGCTCGACACCTTGCTCGCCAACGCCGGCGAGATTCCCCTGCCGGAAGGCGTCCTCGCCGCTCAGATCGAGGAGCACTTCACCGACGGACACGGAGACGACGACCACCGGGCCGAGTTCGAGAAGGACCTGCGGCGGAACCTCACCTCGCAGTTCGTCCTCGACGAGCTGGTCAGGGCCGAGGAGCTGCAGGTGTCGCAGGAAGAGCTGACCTCGTACATCGTCCAGCGCTCCGCCCAGTCCGGGCTCGACCCGAACCAGCTGGCCCAGCAGTACGTCCAGAGCGGCAACCTGCCGGCGCTGGTCGCCGACGTCGCCCGAGGCAAGGCGCTCGCGCTCGTCGTCGAGAAGGCCGAGGTCGTCGACGCGTCCGGCCGCCCGGTCGAGCTCGACAAGCTCCGCGAGGACGGCACGGTGGGTGAGCCCGGCGAGGTCGACGCGGTTCCGCGGATCGAGTTCGCGGAGCTGGACGAGACCGAGCTCGACGACACGGCCGAGAGAGCCACCGAGGCGCCCTCTTCGGAAACGTGACAGCGCGTGGAGTCGCCGGATCGGCGTCCTGACGGCGGCTCAGACCGGTTGGCACCGCATCTCCGCACGCCGTGAGCGAACAGGGGCCGATCCCGGATGGCGAGGCCGTCCCGGTTGGTTAGGGTCGATGACACACCCACGACGAAACAAGCGGCGGCGTGAAGGCCGCCACCGACACCGACCGTAGGAGACACGGTGAGCCCACGGCCCGAGACCTCCGGTCTCATCCTCCCCGCCACCATGCAGCAATCCCCTGGCTCGGCGATGGGCCTGGAGGACAACGTCTACAACCGCCTCCTCCGGGAGCGGATCATCTTCCTCGGCACCGAGGTCAAGGACGAGAACGCGAACGCAATCTGCGCCCAGTTGCTCCTGCTGGCGGCCGAGGACCCCACGAAGGACGTCCATCTCTACATCAACTCGCCGGGCGGCTCGGTATCGGCTGGCATGGCGATCTACGACACCATGCAGTTCGTCAAGCCCGACGTCGTCACAGTGGCCATGGGCCTGGCCGCGTCGATGGGCCAGTTCCTGCTGGCGGCGGGCACGAAGGGCAAGCGCTATGCCACCCCGCACGCGCGGATCATGATGCACCAGCCGTCCGGCGGCATGGGTGGGTCTGCCAGCGACATCCGCATCCAAGCCGAGCAGATGTTGCACACCAAGCGCCAGATGGCCGAGCTGATCGCCCGCCACACCGGGCGCACCGTCGAGGAGATCGACCGCGACTCCGACCGCGACCGTTGGTTCACCGCCGACGAGGCGATGGAGTACGGGTTCGTCGACCACGTCGTGCAGAGCGCCTCCCAGGTCTCCGAGGGCGGCGGCACCGCCTAGCGGGCGCCGCACCGCACCGGGAAGACCGCACACCCACCGAAGGCCACTGGAGACCCCGATGAGCGACCAATCGATGAACTACTACATCCCGCAATGGGAGGAGCGCACCTCCTACGGCTTCCGTCGCATCGATCCCTACGCGAAGCTGTTCGAGGAGCGCATCATCTTCCTCGGCACGCCGATCTCCGACGACGTCGCCAACGCCGTCATGGCCCAGCTGATCTGCCTCGAGTCCATGGATCCCGACCGTGACATCGAGATCTACATCAACTCGCCGGGCGGTTCGTTCACGGCGATGACGACGATCTACGACACCATGCAGTTCATCAAGCCCGATGTCCGCACGGTCTGCATGGGGCAGGCCGCATCGGCCGCCGCCGTTCTGCTCGCGGCCGGTGCCCCCGGCAAGCGGCTCGCGGTGCCGAACGCCCGGGTCCTGATCCACCAGCCGTACACCGAGGGTGCATACGGCGCGGCAAGCGACATCGAGATCCAGGCCAACGAGATCCTGCGTATGCGTTCGCTGCTCGAGGAGATCCTCGCCCGCCACTCCGGCAAGGACATCGAGGAGGTCCGCAAGGACATCGAGCGCGACAAGATCCTTACCACGCAGGAAGCGATCGACTACGGCCTCGTCGACGCTTTCACCACGTCCCGGAAGGCGAGCCTCGTCAGCTGACCGGCCAGGCAGCCGCGGAGCATGGCGGGACGGGGTGACCCGCCAAGCCTGGTGCGGGTAGTCCCGGGGTGACGCGGCACGCCGTCGCGTGCCGCAGGCCCCCACGTCGTCCTGAGGGGGTAACGTCGAGACACACGGGCCCATCGGGCGCACCCGCTCTCGGGAAGGACGATCCGCGTGGCACGCATCGGCGACGGCGGTGACCTGCTCAAGTGCTCCTTCTGCGGAAAGAGCCAGAAGCAGGTCAAGAAGCTCATTGCCGGCCCTGGCGTCTACATCTGCGACGAGTGCATCGATCTGTGCAACGAGATCATCGAGGAAGAACTGAGCGAGAGCCCCGACGTCGGGCTGTCCGAGCTGCCCAAGCCACGTGAGATCTACGAGTTCCTCGAGCAGTACGTCATCGGCCAGGAGGTCGCCAAGAAGGCACTCTCGGTCGCCGTCTACAACCATTACAAGCGGGTGCAGGCGCGGCAGGCAGGCGGTCCACGGGCCGCGAAGGAGGAGGCCGTCGAGCTGGCCAAGTCCAACATCCTGCTGATCGGTCCCACCGGATGCGGCAAGACCTACCTCGCGCAGACGCTGGCCAGACTGCTCAACGTGCCGTTCGCCATCGCCGACGCCACCGCGCTCACCGAGGCGGGCTATGTCGGCGAGGACGTCGAGAACATCCTGCTCAAGCTGATCCAGGCCGCCGACTACGACGTCAAGAAGGCCGAGACCGGCATCATCTACATCGACGAGGTCGACAAGATCGCCCGCAAGAGCGAGAACCCGTCGATCACCCGGGACGTATCGGGCGAGGGCGTCCAACAAGCGCTGCTGAAGATCCTCGAGGGCACCACGGCCAGCGTGCCCCCGCAGGGTGGCCGCAAGCACCCGCACCAGGAGTTCATCCAGATCGACACGACGAACGTGCTGTTCATCGTGGGTGGCGCCTTCTCCGGGCTCGAGGAGATCATCGAGCACCGGATCGGCCGGCATGGCCTTGGCTTCGGCGCCGAGATCCGCACGAAGGCCGAACGCGACGGCGCCGACCGCTTCGGCGAGGTCATGCCAGAGGACCTGTTGAAGTTCGGCCTGATCCCGGAGTTCATCGGCCGGCTGCCCGTCATCACCACGGTCAGTCCGCTCGACCGCGACGCTCTGATCCGGATCCTCTCCGAGCCGCGCAACGCGCTGGTCAAGCAGTACCACCGGCTGTTCGAGATCGACAACGTCGAGTTGGAGTTCACCGAGGACGCCATCGACGCGGTCGCCGACCAGGCGCTGCTGCGCGGCACCGGCGCCCGCGGGTTGCGGGCGATCATGGAGGAGGTTCTCCTTCACGTCATGTACGAGGTGCCCAGCCGGGACGACGTCGCTCGGGTCGTGATCAACCGCGAGGTCGTGCTCGAGAATGTCAACCCCACCCTCGTGCCGCGCGAGGTCACCCCACGCAAGCGCGAACGCCGGGAGAAGAGCGCCTGAGCGCCACCGGCTGAGTGTTACGGGTGGCGCCGGACGACACCCATCGTGATCCGTAGACTTTCCGCGTGACCGAGACCACTCGCCCAGCCGCCGCCACCCTGCCGACCGCGTTTGCGCCGGCAGAGGTAGAGGCGCCGCTGTACCAGCGCTGGGTCGAGCGGGGCTACTTCACCGCCGACGTGTCGTCGGGCAAGCCGTCGTACTGCATCGTGATCCCTCCGCCGAACGTCACGGGGTCACTGCACATCGGCCACGCACTCGGCCACACTCTGATGGACGCCCTGGTCCGGCGGCGCCGGATGCAGGGATACGAGACGCTCTGGTTGCCCGGCATGGACCACGCCGGCATCGGCACCCAGACCCTGGTCGAGCGCCATCTCTTCGAGTCCGAAGGTGTGAGCAAGCAGGACCTCGGCCGCGACGAGTTCGTCGCCCGGGTCTGGCAGTGGAAAGAGGAGTACGGCGGCCAGATCCTCGGCCAGATGCGCCGCCTCGGCGACAGCGTCGACTGGACCCGCGAACGGTTCACCATGGACGACGGGCTCTCCCGGGCCGTCCAGACGATCTTCAAGCGGCTCTACGACGACGGACTGATCTATCGCGCCGAGCGGATCATCAACTGGTGCCCCCGGTGCATGACCGCGTTGTCGGACATCGAGGTCGAGCACAGCGATGACAACGGCGAGCTGATCTCGATCCGGTACGGCAGCGGTGAGACGTCGATCGTCGTGGTGACGACCCGGGCCGAGACAATGCTCGGCGACACCGGGGTCGCCGTCCATCCCGACGACGACCGATACCGTCACCTGGTAGGTGTCGAGGTGGAGCTGCCGCTGACCGGCCGGCGTATCCCCGTTGTGGCCGATCCGCACGTCGACCCCTCGTTCGGCACCGGCGCGGTCAAGGTCACGCCGGCCCACGATCCGACCGACTTCGAGATCGGGCAGCGCCACGGGCTGCCGAACTTGACGATCATGGACGGCCGCGGCGTCATCACCGCGCCCGGCCCGTTCCAGGGACTGGACCGCTTCGAGGCCCGCCCCGCGGTCGTGGCCGCCTTGCGCGAAGAGGGTCGGATCGTCGCCGAGAAGCGACCCTACGTCCATGCCGTCGGCCACTGCTCGCGGTGCGACACGGTGATCGAGCCTCGGTTGTCGACGCAGTGGTTCGTCGGGGTGGCACCACTGGCGAAGGCCGCCGGTGACGCCTTGCGCGACGGTCGCGTCACCGTCCACCCGAAGACCATGGAGGCCCGCTACTTCGAGTGGGTCGACAACATGCACGACTGGTGCATCAGCCGGCAGCTCTGGTGGGGCCACCGGATCCCGGTCTGGCACGGCCCGGACGGTCAGATGGTGTGCGTCGGCCCCGGCGAGGAACCGCCGACCGGCGACGGCTGGGCACAGGATCCCGACGTCCTCGACACCTGGTTCTCGTCGGCCCTGTGGCCGTTCTCGACGCTGGGCTGGCCCGACGACACCGAGGACCTGCGCCGGTTCTACCCGACCAGCGTCATGGTCACCGGTTACGACATCATCTTCTTCTGGGTCGCCCGGATGATGATGTTCGGCCTCTACGCGATGTCCGACGCCGACGGTCGCAGGCCCGAACAAGCCGTGCCCTTCGAGCACCTCACCCTGCACGGGTTGGTCAGGGACCAGTACGGCAAGAAGATGAGCAAGTCCCGCGGCAACACCGTCGACCCGCTGGAGTGGATGGACGGCTACGGCGCCGACGCCGTGCGGTTCACCCTGGCCAGGGGGGCGAACCCCGGCGTCGATGTTTCGGTCAGCGTGGACTGGGTCCAGGCATCCCGGAACTTCTGCAACAAGCTGTGGAATGCCACCCGGTTCGCGCTGCTCAACGGTGCCAAGGTGGGGGACCTGCCAGCGCATGAGAAGCTGTCGGATCCGGACCGGTGGATCCTGTCCCGGCTGCACGCCACGGTCGCGGAGGTGGACGCCTACTACGAGAGCTACCAGTTCGCGAAGGCGTCCGAGGCGCTGTTCCGGTTCGCCTGGGACGAGTTCTGCGACTGGTACGTCGAGCTCGCCAAGACGCCGTTGGCCGCCGGTGACCGGGCCGGCGAGTCGGCCGAACGGACCCGGCTGGTGCTCGGACACGTGCTCGACACCCTGCTGCGGCTCCTGCACCCGCTTACCCCGTTCGTCACCGAGGAGCTGTGGACGGCGTTGACCGGCGAGGAGTCCCTGGTGGTTGCTTCGTGGCCAGTCGCGGACCCGGTCAGAGCCGACCGGCCCGCCGAGGCGGCGGTTGGCGTGATCCAGCGGCTGGTCACCGAGGTGCGGAGGTTCCGCAACGACCAGGGGCTCAAGCCTCGCCAGCGCGTCGCGGCCCGCCTGTCCGGAGGCGGTGATGGCCCGGTCGCCACATACGAAGCCGAGATCCGTGCGCTCACCTGGCTCGACACGCCCGATGGCGGGTTCGCTCCTACGGCCTCACTCTCGGCTGGCTCCGTCACCGTCGACATCGACGTGTCCGGTGCGATCGACGTCGAGGCCGAGCGACGGCGGATGGAGAAGGACCTCGCAGCGGCGCGCAAGGACCTCGCGCAAACCGCGGCCAAGCTCGACAACGAGCAGTTCCTGGCCAGGGCCCCCGAGCCGGTCGTGGACAAGATCCGAGCCCGCCGAACCGCCGCGGAAGCCGACATCGCCCGGCTCGAGGCCCAGCTCGGGAGACTGCCGGCCTGACGCCCTCGAGCGTTCCTGCTGTGGCGGCGGCACAGAAACCGCCAGTACGGCTGCCGTCGTGGAGAATGCCTCAGTGACGCGCGATCCGGAGGCCATGGCCGGGGGCGCGGCAGCCCTGCGCCGAGTCGAGACTGCGCTCGCGACCCGCTGGCCGGAGTCACGGATCGAGCCGTCGCTGGAACGCGTCCGCGACCTCGTCGACTTGCTCGGCAACCCACAGAACTCGTACCCGGTCGTCCACATCGGCGGCACCAACGGCAAGACGTCGACCGCCCGAATGGTCGACGAGCTGCTCCGCGAGCTCGGCCTGCGGACGGGGAGGTTCACCAGCCCACACCTTGAGTCGATCACCGAGCGGATCTGTCTCGACGGCGAGCCGGTCGACGCCGACCGCTTCGCCACCGCGTATGCCGAGATCGCGCCCTACCTCGACCTGGTGGACCGCCGGCACGAGATCCGGCTCTCGTTTTTCGAGGTGCTCGTCGCGATGGCGTATTCGGCATTTGCAGACACCCCGGTGGATGCGGCCGTTGTCGAGGTCGGCCTCGGTGGCTCGTGGGACGCGACCAACGTGGTCGACGGCAAGGTCGCGATCGTCACACCGGTCGCGGTCGACCACACGGAGTACCTCGGCGACACGGTCGAGGAGATCGCGGGTGAGAAGGCGGGGATCATCAAACGCGGTGCCGTCGCGGTTCTCGCCCGTCAGCCGGAAGCGGCCGCGGAGGTCCTGCTCCGGCGGGCTGCCGAGGTCGGCGCCACCATCGCCCGCGAAGGCATGGAGTTCGGGGTGCGAGCACGCCAGGTTGCCGTCGGCGGACAATTGCTCGGGCTGGAGAGCCTGGCCGGTTCGTACGACGAGGTGTTCCTGCCGCTGCATGGTGCGCACCAGGCCCAGAACGCGGCGTGCGCGGTGGCGGCGGTCGAGGCATTCCTTGGCGGTGGCCGTGACTCGCTCGATGCCGACGCGGTCCGGGCCGCCCTCGGTCGCGTGGGGTCCCCGGGGCGCCTCGAGGTGTTCCGCCGAGGATCGACGGTGCTGGTCGACGCGGCGCACAATCCGGCCGGCGCACGCGCTCTGGCCGAGGCGGTGACCGAGGAGTTCACGTTCGGCAGCCTGGTAGGTGTGGTCGCCGTGCTACGGGACAAGGACGTGCTCGGCATCCTCGGGGAACTCGAGCCCGTCGTCGACCTGGTCGTCGCCACCGAGAACTCGTCGCCGCGCTCGATGCGTCTCGGGGACCTGGTGGGGCTGGCGCTCCAGATCTTCGGCGAGGACAGGGTGTACCAGGCCGCGACGATGCCCGAGGCCATCGATGTCGCGGTCGGGCTGGCCGAGCGCGAGGCCCCGCTCGGCGGTGGTGGTGTCCTGGTCACCGGGTCGGTCGTGACCGCAGGCGACGCCCGGATGCTGCTCGGGAGCGGGACATGAACCGGATCGCCGCCATGGTCCTCTCGGTGGAGGCCCTGGTCATCGCGCTCGCCATCCCGGTCGCCGTCTCGATCTCCGACGTCGACGCCTCCACGGCCATACCGGTCGGGCTCGCCATCGCCCTGGCGGCTGTGGTCGTTGCCGCGTTTCTGCGGCGCAGCAAGGTCGCGTACTACCTCGGCTCGGCCCTGCAGGTCGTCGTCGTCGCTCTCGGGTTCGTCGTGCCGATCATGTTCGCTCTCGGTGGCATCTTCGCCTTGCTGTGGTTCGTCACCCTTCGGCTGGGGCGAAAGGTGGAGGCCGCCCAGGCCGCCCGCCGCGAACGCCCGGGTGACTGACCGGGTTCACCCGGGTGGTCAGCGGCCGAGTCCGCTGGTTAGGGTTCGGGCCGGTATCTCGTCCGACCGTCCGATAGCAGGAGTCACCCGTGACCGAGCGCACGCTCGTCCTGATCAAGCCCGATGCAGTTCGCCGCGGCCTGGTGGGCGAGATCCTGGCCCGGTACGAGCGCAAAGGCCTGACCATCGTGGCGATGGACCAGCGCGTCGTCGACCCGTCACTGTCCGACGCGCACTATGCCGAGCACGTCGACAAGCCGTTCTACCCCGCCCTGCGTGAGTTCATCACCGGCGGTTCGCTGGTCGCCCTGGTGATCGCCGGCGACTCCGCGATCGACGTCGTGCGTGCGATGAACGGGGCCACCGACGGCCGCAAGGCCGCGCCCGGCACGGTCCGCGGTGACCTCGCTCTATCGACGTCGGAGAACCTGGTGCACGCCTCGGACTCGGCCGAGGCTGCGAAGCGCGAGATCGCCCTCTGGTTCCCCGCTCTGTCCTGATCGCGAGCGGCGGGGTACCGGCCGACTACTCGTCAAGGCAGCATCCCGCTCACATTCGGTCGTGATTCGTGAGCCCGGATGTCGAAATCACCGCGCCGGCTTCTACGTACCCGACGAGAGGTGCTACTCGGGAGGGACGATGCCGGATGTCAACGGAGTCGCGATCGCCGTGTCCGCGGCAGCGGCGTTCGTGGCGAGCGCGGTGTGGTACATGCTGCTCGGCAACCAGTACGCCGCGCTCAGCGACGCGGCACGCGCCGCCGCCGGAACGAGACCGCCGCCGTGGAAGATCGTTGCCGAGCTCGCGCGAAGTCTTGTCGTCGCGGCGGTGCTCGCCGGCTTGGCCGTTGAGCTCGACCTCACAACCTGGCCGGCTGCGCTCGGGCTCGGCGTGGCCACCTGGGTCGGATTTCCGGTCGTCCTTCTCGCCGGTTCGGTCCTGTCGGAGAACGTGCCCTGGCGGTTGGCCGCGATCCACGCCGGTGACTGGCTGGTGAAGCTCCTCCTCGTGTCCTGCATAGTGAGTCTCTGGCGATAAGGGGTGGTACCGATGAACAAGGAATTCACGGCCACGCTTCAGAAGAGTCCCGCAAAGGGCGGCTGGACGTACGTCGTCTGGCCGGAGTCGGTCGAGTTCTTCGGGACCCGGGGACTCGTCAAGATCAGGGGGACGATCGACGGCCATCCGTTCCGAAGCTCGTTCATGGCCATGGGCGACGGCACGCACAAGCTGGCCGTGAAGGCCGACGTCCGCAAGGCGATCGGCAAGGAGGCCGGCGACGCAGTAACCATCCGCCTGGAGGAGCGGATCCGGGACTGACTACCGCGACCCACGCAGGTCCGACCGGAACGTAGAGCGGCCGGGGCACCTTACGGTCCGCGAACGCACGGCACCCGCGCACGTCGGCGCGCCTAGCCTCGATCCCGATGACACAGCACCGGGTCGGTGCGCGCAGGTCGTGCTGGCCGTCGTCGTCCAACGGGGGTGGAGACTGAGATGGTGAGCGCGCAAGCAGATGCGGCGAGTTCCGGTCGGGTCCTCGTCGTCGACGACGACCCGACGGTCAGCGACGTCGTACGCCGCTACCTCGAGCGAGCCGGATACGACGTCGACAAGGCGGCCGACGGGCCGACCGCCCTGGCTATGGCGGCGGAGCGCCCGCCGGACCTCGTCGTGCTCGACCTCATGCTGCCGGGCATGTCCGGACTGGAGGTCTGCCGGCGCCTGCGCGGCACGTCCGACGTTCCCATCGTGATGCTGACGGCACTGGGAGAGGAGTCCGACCGGGTCGTGGGCTTCGAGACGGGGGCTGACGACTACGTGACCAAGCCGTTCTCACCGCGTGAGCTCGCGCTACGCGTGCACTCGGTGCTCCGGCGGGCCGGACGGGTTGACACCGGGGAGTCCGACGGCGGTCCTCTGGCGGACGGCGACCTCCGGCTCGACCTGGTGTCCCGCACCGCCGAGCGACTCGGCGCCTCGCTCGCGCTGACTGTCCGTGAGTTCGACCTGCTCGCGCATTTCCTGCGCCACCCGCGCCGCGCATTCAACCGCGCCGAACTTCTGCAGCAGGTGTGGGGATGGAGCTTCGGGGACCAGGCCACGGTGACCGTGCACGTCCGGCGGTTGCGCGAAAAGGTCGAGGACGATCCGCAGCATCCGCGCCGCATCGTCACAGTCTGGGGCGTGGGCTACCGGTTCGAACCCGTGGAGGACCCCGATGCCTGACCTGGTCGTCGTACTCCTGCTTGCGCTGGCCGGGTCCGGCGTCGTCGGTGTGGCCGGTGTCCTGGTGCTGGGAAGGCTGCGCGGCCGCTCGGTGACCGCGCACGTGGCGGTGCTGCTCGCGACGACGGTGCTGGCCGTCGTCGCGGGGGTGGTGGCCGTCGCCGAGGCGATGTTCATCAGTGAGCACGATCTGGAGGTCCTCCTCGTCGTGCTTGTGGCCGCTGGTGCGGTCAGCCTGGCGGTTGCGCTCTGGTCGGGTGGTCGGCTCGCTCGCGCGAGTGTCTGGGCCTCCGAGGCCCGCGAGCGTGAGCGCCGGCTCGAGGACAGCCGTCGGCAGTTGGTCGCGTGGGTGTCGCACGACCTGCGCACGCCGCTGGCCGGACTGCGGGCGATGGCCGAGGCGCTCGAGGACGGTGTCGTCGAGGACCCCGTGACCGTGGCTCACTACCACCGGCGGATGCGGGTCGAGACCGACCGGGTCTCCGGGCTGGTCGACGACCTGTTCGAGCTGTCCCGGATCAACGCGGGCGCGTTGCACATCACGCTGCAGAACGTTCCGCTCGCCGAAGTCGTGTCGGATGCGGTGGCGGCCGCGGCCCCGGTCGCACAGGCCAAGCGGGTACGGCTCGAGGCTGCCGCATCCCCCTACGGCACCGTCCGTGGCAGCGAACCCGAGCTGGGCCGCGTGCTCGCCAACCTGTTGCTCAACGCGATCCGGCACACGCCGGCGGACGGCGTCGTGCGGGTCGACGGCGGCAGCGACGCCCGAGGTGGGTGGGTCGCGATCACGGACGGCTGCGGCGGCATCCCCGAATCCGACCTGCCCAGGGTGTTCGACGTCGCGTTCCGGGGGGCCGCGGCGCGCAGTCCGCAGGACGACCTGGTGCCCGCTGGTGGCGGCGGGCTCGGGCTCGCCATCGTGCGCGGGCTGGTCGACGTCCACCAGGGCGAGGTCGCGGTCGCCAACACCGACGGCGGGTGCCGCTTCACCGTGCGCCTCCCCGCCCCGGCGTCTTAGTCACGACGGCGTGGCGGCCAAGTCCCACATCCTTCGGCGAAGGCGATCGTCAGGGAAGGTCGAGGGGCAGCCCGATGCCGTCCAGCGCGTGCGGGCACGGGCAGTGCCGTTCCGTGTCGAGCGCGGTGACGGTCCGTAGCAGGAGGTCGCGCAAGCGGTCGGTGTTGGCCGCAAACACGCTGAACACCTCGTCCTGCGTGACCGCGTCCGTAGCCTGCAGGCCGGCGTCGAGGTCGGTGACGAGCGCGACCGCCGTATAGCAGAGCGCGAGCTCGCGAGCGAGGACCGCCTCCGGGTGTCCCGTCATGTTGACCAGCGACCAGCCCTGCGCGGCGAACCACCGCGACTCCGCGCGCGTGGAGAAGCGCGGGCCTTCGACGACGACCATGGTGCCGCCGTCGACGGCATCGATCCCCATTGCGCGCGCTTGCTCGACGGTCGTGGCGCGTCCCTCGGGACAGTACGGATCTGCGAACGGGACATGGACCGCGCCGTGCTCGTAGAACGTCTGGATCCGGCCCCCAGTCCGGTCGACGAGCTGGTCGGGAACGACGAACGTGCCTTGCCCGAGCTCCGGTCGAAGGCTGCCCACGGCGCACGGCGCGACCACCTGACGCACGCCGAGGGTTCGCAGCGCCCACAGGTTCGCCCGGTAGGGCACGCGATGCGGTGGAAACCGATGGTCCCTGCCGTGCCGTGGCAGGAACGCTACCGGGCGGTCACCCACCTGCCCCAGGGTCACGGCGTCGCTGGGGCGTCCGTACGGGGTGTCGACGTCGACCCCGGTCGCGTCGTCGAGAAGGGTGTAGAGCCCGGTCCCTCCGATCACGCCGATCTCCGCACTCGTGCCGGGCGTCGTCACGGTGGCTCCCATCGGTCGGGGAGAGCATAGGACCCCTGCCCGCGCGTTCCGGCAGACGCCCGAACTCGGCTCAGTGGGCATCGCTAGGCTGGAAGACACGTCCAGCCGTCGTCCGGAAGGCGCGAGATGTCCGCCACGGCTTCCGTCGAATCGCTGTTCCCTCGACTGGAACCGCTCCTGCCCCTGGTGCAGAAGCCGATCCAGTACGTCGGGGGCGAGCTCAACGCGACCGTCAAGGACTGGGGCGCCGACGACGCGACCGTCCGGTGGGCGCTGATGTACCCGGACGCGTACGAGGTCGGGCTGCCCAATCAGGGTGTCCAGATCCTCTACGAGGTGCTCAACGAGCGCGACGGTGTCCTGGCCGAACGCACCTACGCCGTGTGGCCCGATCTGGAATCGCTGATGCGCGAACACGGCATCGGCCAGTTCACGGTCGATGCCCACCGGCCGGTCGCTGCGTTCGACCTGCTCGGCATCTCGTTCGCCACCGAGCTCGGCTACACGAACATGCTCACAGCGCTCGACCTGGCCGGCATCCCGCTGGAGGCGGCCGACCGGACCGACGACCACCCGCTCGTCATCGCCGGCGGCCATGCCGCCTTCAACCCGGAGCCGATCGCGGACTTCCTCGACGCAGCGGTGCTGGGCGACGGCGAGGAGATCGTGCTCGCGATCACCGAGGTGGTCCGCGAGTGGAAGGCCGAAGGCCGGCCCGGCGGGCGCGACGAGCTTCTGATGCGCCTCGCAGCATCCGGTGGCGTCTACGTCCCCAAGTTCTACGTCGTCAGCTACCTTCCCGACGGTCGCATCCAGCGGGTCGCGCCGAACCGGCCCGGCGTCCCCTGGCGGGTGCACAAGCACACGGTCATGGACCTTGACTCATGGCCCTACCCGCGCAAGCCGCTGGTTCCCCTCGCCGAGACGGTGCACGAGCGGTTCAGCGTCGAGATCTTCCGCGGCTGCACCCGCGGTTGCCGGTTCTGTCAGGCCGGCATGATCACCCGGCCGGTCCGCGAGCGGTCGGTCACGGCCATCGGCGACATGGTGCGCGCCGGCGTGGAACGCTCGGGTTTCGAGGAGGTGGGCCTGCTCTCGCTGTCCAGCGCCGACCACACGGAGATCACAGAAATTGCGTCCGGACTCGCCGACCGGTACGAAGGCACCAACGTCTCCCTGTCGCTCCCGTCGACCCGGGTGGATGCCTTCAACGTGACGCTCGCGAACGAGCTCTCGCGCAACGGCCGCCGATCCGGTCTCACGTTCGCGCCCGAGGGTGGGTCGGAGCGGATGCGCAAGGTGATCAACAAGATGGTCACCGAGGAAGACCTGATCCGGACCGTCACGACGGCGTACCGCCACGGCTGGAGGCAGGTCAAGCTCTACTTCATGTGCGGGCTGCCGACGGAGACCGACGACGACGTGATGGCGATCGCCGACCTGGCCAAGAAGGTCATCGCCGCCGGCCGAGAAGCCTCCGGGCACCGGGACATCCGCTGCACGGTGTCCATCGGCGCCTTCGTGCCCAAGCCGCACACGCCGTTCCAGTGGGCTGCGCAATGCGACCATGCCACGGTCGACGCCCGACTGGCCAAGCTGCGTGCCCTCATCCGCGGTGACCGCAAGTACGCGAAGGCAATCGGATTCCGTTACCACGACGGCAAGCCCAGCGTGATCGAAGGCCTGCTCTCCCGTGGCGACCGCAGGGTAGGACGCGTCATCCGGGCCGTGTGGCAGGACGGCGGCCGGTTCGACGGATGGAGCGAACACTTCTCGTACGACCGCTGGGTCACGGCGACGCAGGCGGCGCTCGCGGGCGAGCCTGTCGACCTCGACTGGTACACCACCCGCGAGCGCGACTATGCGGAGGTGCTGCCCTGGGATCACCTCGACTCGGGGCTCGACCGCGACTGGCTGTGGGAGGACTGGCGGGACGCCATCGACGGTGTCGAGGTGGACGACTGCCGCTGGACGCCCTGCTTCGACTGCGGTGTCTGCCCGCAGATGGGCACGGAGATCCAGATCGGGCCCACCGGCAAGAAGCTGCTACCGCTGGCTCCCGTATAGACGGCCGAGGGTGCTTGCTCCGTCCCACCCGGCGTCAGGACGTCAGGCGCGCCATCACCGTCTTGCCCTCGCTTCGGATGATGTCGAAGTCGGCCGGCTGGACGATGCTGCGCTCGGCGTCCTCGAGAACGAGCTGGACGTGCGCGGCTATCGCCTTGCTGCGACCGGGATCGGCCGAGCACATTTGGGCAGCGCAGTCGAGCATGCGCAGCAGCCTCCGCACCACGGCCGGCTCCTTGCAGCCGAAGCGGCGTATCTGCGCGCAGCAGAGCTTGACGTACTCGGCGAACTCGATCCCCGGGGCGATGACCCGGACAGTGCCAGCGGCGTCCACCTCGGCAACGTCGCCGAGCGGGCGCGTGGCCAATGCCGAGAGGACGACCGTCAGCCGGTCGATGGCCTGGATCGCGGTGTAGGGATCGTTGATCGCCGGCGAGAGCGCCTTCGACGCGATGTCGGCGAGCTGGCGGATGCCGAGCGACGCGTCCTGCTCCTGTGTGCGTTCGAAGCCGATCCGGACGGCGTCGTCGACGAACGGCCTCATGCGCGCAGGGTCGGGTACGGGTTGTTCGGGCGACGACCGCCACATCCAGGCGAGCGGGTGTCCGGCGACGACGTGGTCGCCGACCCTCGGCTCGAAGCGGAGCACGACGTCCTCCGCGGTCACCCCGTCGAGCACCTTCTCGGTATGCAGGGTCTGGACGTACCCCGACGCCCGCGCCGGGATGGCGACCGCCCACACCGGCGGCTCGGCCTCCGGACCGGGAGCTTTGCGTCGTGGTGGAAGTCCGCGCTCGATGCTCCGCAGCGTGGTCGCCTCGATCCGCTTCAGGATGGCATCGATCTGGATCGAGTGGGCGAGATGGTGGACGAAGTAGACCAGCGCCAACAGGCTCAGGATGACCAGCACCAGGGCGCCGGTCACGGCGAGCCTGGGGTAGTCCTGGACCCGCTCCCCCTGTGAGACACCCACGGTGAACAGGCCGCCGACGCTGTATACGAAGGTCGTGACGAAGATCGCCAAGACGACCTGGTTGGGCCGGTCCTGCAGGAAATTGCGCAGGAGCCGGGGAGAGAACTGGGTAGAGGCCAGCTGCAGGGCGACGACCGTAAGGCCGAGCATGACCGCCATGACGGTGATGACCGCGCCGGCAATCCCCATCAGGAGCGTGCGTGCGTCGTCAGGCGTGCCTTGGAAGGCCAGGGCGGAAAAGATCGAGTCGTCCGGGACCTCGACCAGGGTCAGAATCGTGCCCGCGGCGAACGCGAGCCCGACACCGAGGACCGGAAGCAGCCACAGGGCGCCCTTGACGTACTCGCGGATCGCCTCGGTTCTCGTGGTGGTCATCGTGGCCCGTCCCAGCGCCGTCCGTTCGACCCAACTGTCGAACCGCACCGCCGGAGTGTCAACCGACTCCGCGGCGCCCGCCTCGGCGGAGCGATCAAGGGCCGAGTGCCGCCGCCGTCGGGTCCGGGATCCGGCTGGGGCTACCGTGAGGATGCGATGAGTCCCCAGGCGCCCCCTCACGCCGGCCCGGCGGCGGTTCAGAAGCTGCGGGTCCGCTTCGCGAAGCGTGGTCGGCTGCGGTTCACCAGTCACCGCGACTTCCAGCGAGCGTTCGAGCGGGCGCTGCGTCGGGCCGACGTGCCGATCGCCTATTCCCAGGGCTTCACCCCGCACCCCAAGGTCTCGTATGCCGGTGCCGCACCGACCGGCGCGTCCAGTGAGGCGGAATACCTCGAGATCTCGGTCACTCGGAGGTGTTCGCCGTCGTGGGTGGCGGCGGAGTTGGACGCCGCCCTACCGCCCGGCCTGGACGTCGTCGAGGTCGTCGAAGCCACCGGGGGCGCTCTGGCGGACCGGCTCCAGGCGTCCGAATGGGAGATCAGCCTGCCGGAGCTCGACCCGGTCGTCGTCGCCGAGGCCGTCGACGCCTTCCTCCGTTCACCTTCGGTCGAGGTCGAACGCGTGACCAAGAATGGCGTCCGTACGTTCGACGCTCGGGGCGTGGTGGTGCGGCTCACCGTGGCGTCGCGGGAATGGAATGACCCCCCGTATGCGATACTAAGAATGGTTGTACGGCACGGAACACCGACCGTCCGACCCGACGACGTCCTCGCCGGGCTCCATCGCGTGGCCAACCTCGCGCCGCCTCTTTCGCCGCTGGCGACCAGGCTGGCGCAGGGGCCGCTCGATGAAAAGTCCGGCACAGTGGGTGATCCGTTGGAGCCTGATCGCGACTCCGCCCAGCCTGGGCGTGCCGACGCGGGGGCACCGGCGAAGCCTGCTGACGCCTAGTCCGGAGGTCGTCGCCGACCACAGGCTTCTCCGTCACCGCCTTCACCGGCGGCGACGGCCGACAGGAGTCCTGACGCGGCGAGCAGCGCGCCCTCACCGGCGCGGCGCCCCGCAGACAGGGCCGACGGGAGTGCACCCGAATGCAAGACCAGGAAGTGACAACAGCAACACCGCCAGTAACACCTCGCCGGCGGCGTAGCGCCAGCCGGCCGGCCGGACCGCCGGCCGACCCCACCACACCACCCGAGCCTTCGGCACCCGCCGACGCCGAACCGGGGGTCGAGCCCGCGACCGCTCCGGCCGACAAGCCGGTGGCGCGAGCGCGACGCGCTCGAAAGACGGCGGCGGCCAAGCCAAGGGCTCGTAAGAAGAGCGCGCCCTCGGAGAAAGGCGAAGCAGATCTGCCTTCCGCCACGGCTGCCGCCGAGCCGGCAGTGACTTCGGCGCCCGACGGCGACCAGACTCACGGATCCGGGACCGAGGTCGCACCAGCTGCAGCCGGCACCGCCAAGGCGCCGGCCAAGAGACAACGCCGGGCCCGCAAGTCCGCCACTGCAGGCGCGACCGCCGAGCCCGCGCCGGAGGGGACCGCCGCGGGCACCGGTGCGGAAGCGCCGAAGACGGCGGCCGAGATGGCCGCCATCTCAGCAGAGACCACCTCGGGAGTGGCATCGGCGCCGGCCGTGCCCCTGTTCAAGGCTCCCGAGTTCACCGCCGCGGAACAACGACGCCGTCCGGCCGAGGTGGTCGAGACGCCGGCTCCGGACGACGAGGTCGACGGGACCGGCGACGCCAAGTCCCAGGACGTCGACGACGACACTGTGGGCGAGGACGGAGACGGCGGCCCCCGGCGGCGACGCCGTCGTGGCGGTCGGGGTCGCCGCAAGAAGGCAGGCACCGACTCCGCCGGCGATGCCGACCAGGGCGAGGCCGAGGAGCATGCCGACGAGGCCGAAATGGCCGCCGTCCCGGACGCAGACGCCGATGACGACGCTGGCGACGGCGAGGGCGTGAGCGGAACACGTCGGCGCCGTCGGCGGCGGCGGCGCAAGGACGAGGTCGACGCCGACGGGACGGCACCGGACGATCCGCCGAACACAGTGATCCGCGTTCGCGAGGCCCGACACGCCGCTGAGCGCGACGACGAGGTCACCAGAGTCGCGGGGTCGACTCGCCTCGAGGCGAAGAAGCAGCGCCGCCGTGAGGGCCGGGAGGCCGGGCGTCGCCGCCCGCCGGTCATCAGCGAAGCCGAGTTCCTGGCCCGCCGGGAGGCTGTCGACCGGGTCATGGTGGTCCGGCAGGCCAGTGACCGCATCCAGATCGGCGTGCTGGAGGACGGTGTGCTCGTCGAGCACTATGTCAGCCGTGCGTCGCAACAGTCCATGGTCGGCAACGTGTTCCTCGGCCGGGTCCAGAACGTACTTCCCGCCATGGAGGCGGCGTTCGTCGACATCGGTCGAGGGCGCAACGCAATCCTCTATGCCGGCGAGGTCGACTGGGCCGGCCTTGGCAAACAGGACGGTCCGCGCCGGATCGAGGAGGTCCTCAAGTCCGGCCAGTCCGTGCTCGTCCAGGTGACCAAGGATCCGATCGGGCACAAGGGTGCCCGGCTCACCGGTCAGGTGAGCCTGCCCGGCCGGTACGTGGTCTTCGTCCCGGGCGGTTCGATGAGTGGGATCAGCCGCAAGCTCCCGGAAACGGAGCGGGCGCGGCTGAAGAAGATCCTCAAGGAGGTCGTCCCCGAGGACTCGGGCGTGATCGTCCGGACTGCCGCCGAGGGTGCGTCCGAGGAAGAGCTCACGCACGACGTCGCCCGGCTGCGAGCGCAGTGGGAGGACATCTCGAAGAAGACCTCGGGCAACGCACCCGCGCTTCTCTACGGCGAGCCGGACCTCGCCATCAAGGTGGTCCGCGACCTGTTCAACGAGGACTTCTCGAAGCTCGTCGTTTCCGGCGACGACGCGTGGGAAGCGATCGAGCCCTACGTGTCCTACGTGGCGTCGTCGCTGCGGGACCGGCTCGAGCGCTGGAGCGGGACCGGCGACGTGTTCACGGCGCATCGCATCGACGAGCAGATCGCCAAGGCGCTGGACCGCAAGGTCTGGCTGCCGAGTGGTGGGTCGCTGGTCATCGACCGGACCGAAGCGATGACCGTTGTTGACGTCAACACCGGAAAGTTCACCGGCTCCGGCGGCAACCTCGAGGAGACCGTCACCAAGAACAACCTCGAGGCGGCCGAGGAGGTCGTGCGGCAGCTCCGGCTGCGCGACATCGGCGGCATCATCGTCATCGACTTCATCGACATGGTGCTCGAGGCCAACCGCGACCTCGTGCTCCGACGGCTGGTCGAATGCCTGGGCCGCGACCGGACCAAGCACCAGGTGGCCGAAGTCACCTCGCTCGGCCTCGTGCAGATGACCCGAAAGCGGATCGGCACCGACCTGCTCGAGGCCTTCAGCGAGCCGTGCGAGCACTGCAACGGCCGCGGCGTCCACATCCACCTCGAGCCGGTCGACGCCGCGCCGCAGGCGGCCGACTCCAGCGGTGACGGCAGCGGCGCTGTCCGTCGCGGCCGACGCCGCAGGGACCGGCCCGTCGAGGCCGTGACACCGGCCGTGATCGCCGAACACGTGACGTCGCTGGAACCGGCGTCCGCCTCGTCGACAGACGAGCTCGTCGACGCGGAGGAGCCGGCGGTCGAGGTCCTTCCGGCCTCGCCGACGCCCGAGGGGGAAACTCCCGAAGAGGCGGCCGGTCCGACGCCGACACGCCCCCGCCGGTCACGTCGGCGGGCTCAGCGGCCGGCTGGGGAGCCGGACACGGCGACGGAAGCTGTGAGTGCCCCGGTTTGACCCCGGGACGGCCGGATCCGTAACCTAGGTAGTCGGCGCTAGTCGCGCCGACTACCCGTGCGCCCGCCCCTGGGCGGTAATGCGCGCCCGAAGCCGAACGAGAGAGTGAGCCCGCGGTGTACGCGATCGTCCGTAGCGGCGGCAACCAGAAGAAGGTCGCCGTCGGCGACGTCATCGACGTCGACCGTCGTGACGGCGAGGTCGGCGCGAGCGTGTCGCTGCCGGCCATCCTCCTCGTCGACGGCGAGAAGGTGACCTCGGACGCGAAGAAGCTGGCCAAGGTGACCGTCTCCGCCGAGATCCTCGGTGCCACCAAGGGACCGAAGATCGACGTCCTGCGCTTCAAGAGCAAGACCGGCTACCGCCGTCACCTGGGCCACCGCCAGAAGTACACCCAGGTCAAGGTCACCGGCATCGAGACGAAGTAGGAACTCGCCATGGCACACAAGAAGGGCGCCTCCTCCTCGCGGAACGGGCGCGACTCCAACTCCCAGCGGCTGGGCGTCAAGCGCTACGGCGGCCAGGTGGTCAACGCCGGCGAGATCATCGTGCGCCAGCGCGGCACTCACTTCCACCCGGGCGCCAACGTTGGCCGCGGTGGCGACGACACCCTGTTCGCGACTGCCGCGGGCGCCGTCGAGTTCGCCGTCAGGCGCGGCCGGAAGGTCGTCAACATCGTCCCGGCGGGGGAGTGACCCCCGCTTACGGTGGCATAGAGACAACCAAGGGCGGGCTGGTCGGCTGACCAGCCCGCCCTCGCGCATTCGAGCCCGCGCAGACTGAGCCGAGACCGCGCAGGCTGAGCCAAGACAAGGAGGAGCGGTCATGGCGATTCCGTCGTTCGTCGACCGTGTCGTCCTCCATTTGGCTGCCGGCGACGGCGGGAACGGCTGCGTCTCCATCCGGCGTGAGAAGTTCAAGCCGCTCGCGGGTCCAGACGGCGGCAACGGCGGCAACGGCGGCGACGTCGTGCTCGTCGTCGACGCGAACACCACCACGCTGCTCGACTACCACCGCTCGCCCCACCGCCGGGCTCGGAACGGTGCGCCGGGCCAGGGTGACGACCGCGACGGCGCACATGGCGCGGATGTCGTCCTGCCTGTTCCCGACGGAACCGTGGTCTCCACTCCCGGCGGAGACGTGATCGTCGACCTGATCGGGGTAGGCACCAGGTTTGTCGTCGCCCAGGGCGGCCGCGGAGGGCTGGGGAACGCCGCCCTGGCCAGCACGAAGCGGCGGGCGCCCGGATTCGCGCTGCTCGGCGAGCCGGGGGAGTCGCTCGACGTCGTGCTCGAGCTCAAGAGCGTCGCCGACGTAGGCCTGGTGGGGTTTCCCAGCGCGGGCAAGTCCTCGCTCGTCGCGGCGATCTCCGCCGCCCGGCCGAAGATCGCCGACTACCCGTTCACCACCCTCGTGCCTAACCTCGGCGTCGTGGATGCGGGCGAGGTCCGGTTCACGGTCGCCGACGTCCCCGGGCTGGTCGAAGGCGCCAGCGAAGGGCGGGGGCTGGGCCACCAGTTCCTGCGCCACGTCGAGCGTTGCAGCGCCCTGGTCCACGTCGTGGACTGCGCCACGATGGAGCCGGGCCGGGACCCCGT
>JBKPCP010000065.1:0-3103 GCA_046727475.1 Actinomycetota bacterium
CCGGTACCCGCGACCGCTACCCCGGTGCCCGATTCGATGGCGTCGCTGGGCGACTCGATAACCCGGGGATTCAACGCCTGTGGCTGGTATCTGGACTGCGTCAGCCGCTCGTGGTCGACAGGTAGCTACGGCCCGGTCAACAGTCACTACCTGCGCATCGTTGCCGCCAATCCGGCGATGAGCGGCCATGCGCACAACGATGCGAGGAGCGGTGCCAGGGTTTCCGATCTGAATCGCCAGGCCCAGCTTGCCGTGTCGCAGAACGTCGAGTACGTGACCATCCTCATCGGTGCCAACGACGCGTGCACGTCGGCCGAGTCGACGATGACCACCGTGGACGCGTTCGAGTCTCGGTTACGGACGGCGATGACGACATTGGACAGCGGCCTGCCGCACACCCGCATCTTCGTGGCGAGCATCCCGGACATCAAGCGGCTCTGGTACGTCGGCAAGGGTTCGTGGGCAGCACGGACTGCATGGGACCTGGGCAACATCTGCCAGTCGATGCTCGCGAACCCTCTGTCGATCGCATCTGCGGATGTCGGCCGGCGGGATCGCGTGCAACAACGAGTGATCGATTTCAACGCCGTCCTGGCCGAGGTGTGCAGCGAGTACACGCAATGCCTGTTCGACGGGAACGCGGTCTTCTCCTACCCGTTCACACTCAGCCAGGTGAGCAAGTGGGACTACTTCCACCCGAACACGGCGGGTCAGACCGTCCTCGCGGACGTGACCTACCGAGCCGGATACGGCTGGTGATCCCTGAGTGTCGACCGTCGTTGAAGTTGCTCCAGATGCGTGAACCGGTCAGGTAGACGGCTCGGCCGGCGCCTTCGCCCGACGCGACGGTGAAGCGCCGAGGGTCGTCGAGGTCGACCTCAACCCGGTCATCGCTCGCCCCGACGGCCTATCGGTCGTCGATGCCCGCTTCCACCTGGCACGCCGCCGGAGGCGCCGACCCCGTTCCTGCGCCGCCTCGGGTGAGTGCCGCCGCACGGATGCGTCGTTCCGAGCTACTCGGCTTGACCGAAGGCCTTGATCTCCGCTTCCTCTTGGGGTGAGAGCTCGCGTGGGGTCTCGCCGCGGGCGACCTTCTCGCGCTGGACGTGGTGACGGATGTCGTCGACGATCTCGGGGTTGGCCAGCGTGGTGACGTCGCCGACGTCGGTGAAGTTGGAGATCGATGCTATGACCCGGCGCATGATCTTCCCCGAGCGGGTCTTGGGCATGTCAGAGACGATCCACACGCTCTTCGGTCGGGCGATCTTCCCGATCTCCATCTCGATCGCGCTGATCACCTTCTGCTCAATGTCTTTGCTCGGGGTGAACCCGGGTTTGAGCGCGACGTAGATCTCCACGGCCCGGCCGCGCAGCTCATCCATAACAGGGACGGCGGCGGCCTCGGCGATCTCCTCGACGGTGATGCTGGCCGACTCCAGTTCCTTGGTGCCGAGCCGGTGCCCGGCGACGTTGATCACGTCGTCGACCCGTCCAAGAATCCGGAAGTAGCCGTCGGAGGCCTGAACCGCGCCGTCGCCAGCGAAGTACGGCCAGTCACGCCAGTCAGTGCTGTCCTTGTTCGCGCAGTACTTCTCGTAGTAGATCTGCACGAACCGGTCGGGCTGGCCCCAGATGGTCTGGAAGATGCCCGGCCACGGGTTGCGGATGCAGATGTTGCCGGCCTTGCCGCTTCCGGCCTCGACCACGTTGCGTTCCTCGTCGTAGATCACCGGATAGATGCCGAGGACACCGGGGCCGCAGCTGCCCGGCTTCATCGGCTCCAACGCCGGCAGGGTGCTGCCCAAGAAGCCGCCGTTCTCGGTCTGCCACCAGGTGTCGACGATGACCGCTTCGCCCTTTCCGACGGTCTGGTGATACCAGCGCCACACGTCGGGCTCGATCGGCTCGCCGACCGTGGTCATGTGCTTGAAGCGGTAGTTGTATTTCGTGGGCTCGTCCGGGCCGAGCTTACGCAGCATCCGGATCGCCGTCGGCGCGGTGTGGAAGATGTTCACCCCGAGCCTCTCGGCGATTCGCCAGGGTCGCCCCGCGTCGGGGTAGGTCGGAACACCCTCGTAGATGACGCTGGTCGTCCCGAGCGAGAGCGGGCCGTAGACGATGTAAGAGTGTCCGGTGATCCAGCCGATGTCGGCCATGCACCAGTACGTGTCCTCCGGGTGGATGTCCTGGTAATACTTCGACGTGCCGGTGACATAGGCAAGGTAGCCGCCGGTGCTGTGCTGCGCGCCCTTCGGTCGCCCGGTGGTCCCGCTGGTGTACATCAAGAACAGCGGCGCCTCTGCCGGCATCGAGACCGGCTCGACGGCGGTCCCGGCGTAGGCCCTGAGGAGTTCGTCGACGAAGAAGTCCCGCCCCTCGATCATCGGGCTCGCCGAGGCGTACTGGCCGGGGTGCCGTCGCCAAACGAGGACCTTGTCGATCTCTTGGCCGAGCTTGCTGGCCACCGCCACCGCCTCATCGGCCTTGGCTTTGTGGTCGACGAGCTCGCCGTTGCGGTAGTAGCCGTCCATCGTCACCAGGATCCTGCTGCCCGAGTCGGCGATCCGGTCTCCGCACGCCGCGCCGCTGAACCCGCCGAACACCTCGGAGTGGATCACGCCGAGCCGGGCACAGGCGAGCATCGAGACCGGAAGCTCGGGGACCATCGGCAGGTGGAAGGTCACCCGATCGCCGGTCTGCACGCCCGCGACGCCACGTAGCAGCGCGGCGAAATCGTTCACGCGCCTGTAGAGCTCCTGATAGGTGATCGCCACCGGGTCGTCAGTCTCGGGCTCAGGCACCCAGATCAGGGCGGCCTTGTTGCGGCTGTTCGCAAGGTGACGGTCGACGCAGTTGTACGAGGCGTTCAGGCGCCCGCCGACGAACCACTTCCAGAACGGCGGGTTGCTGGTGTCCAACGTCGTGTGCCAATACGAGTCCCAGGAGAGCAGGTCCGCGTACTCCTTGAAACACTCGGGAAAGCGGTCCTCGGCGAACCGGGCGCGAATCTCGGGATCGGCCGCGTTCGCCTGCGCAATGAATCTCGCGGGAGGATGGAAGTAGTCCTCCTCACGCCAGTGGACCGCGATCTGCGCCTCGGAGA
>JBKPCP010000066.1:0-11811 GCA_046727475.1 Actinomycetota bacterium
GCCGCGACCACGTCGTCGACGGTTGCTGGTCCCGGCGGCAGCTGATCCGTTCCAACTCCCGCGCACCAGGCGCCGCCGACCGCCATGGCTTCAGCACCCGTGCGGACGATCAGCTCGCGCGTGGTCGGCCAGTCCAGCCCCATCCCGCGCTGGGCGGTGTCCATCGCCTCGGCCACGCCGAGACCGCATGACCAGATGTGATGCCGGAACGCCATCGTCGCACCCCAGTCGAGGGTGGCACGTTGCGCCGGGTCGACGGGGGACAGCGGATCGGCGACGACATGCACGGCCGCGTACGCCGTGCGCGACGTGGACATTCGTCCGGATGCCCGCACATGCGGACGGCCGGACGGAGTCCACGCCTGCAGCTCCCCGTCCCAGGTCGGCAGCATGAGCGTTGCGGACACGCGGCTCAGGCCTCCCTGGGCGGCACGTCGATCCACCGCCGCTCGCGCGACGACCGCAGTGCCAGCTCAACGAGCAACGAGCCGCGCGCCCCCGATTCGAGCGTGTGCTCGAACGGTTCGTCCGCCACGACATGGCGCAGGAAGGCCTCCCACTGCTGTTTGAACGCGTTCTCCTCGGGCTCCACCGGGGGAGCGGCGACCCAGGTGGACCGGAAGTCGATCGGGTTGGGGATGTCCGGGTTCCACACCGGTCGCGGCGTCGCCGAACGCGGCTGCAGGTGGCATTCGCGCAGGCCGGCCACCGCCGAGCCGTTCGTCCCGTCGACGTGGAACTCGACGAGCTCGTCACGCCACACCCGGGTGGCCCACGAACAGGTGAAGGACGCCACCACACCGCCGTCGAGGTCCATGAGCGCGTAGGCGGCGTCGTCCGCCGTGGCGACATAGCGGGACCCCTGCTCGTCGAGCCGTTCCGGCACATGGGTCACGGCGTGGCACAGCACGGCTCGGATGTCGCCGAAAAGGCCCTCCACCACGTACTGCCAGTGGGGGAACATGTCGAGGACCATGCCGCCGCCCTCGTCGGCGCGATAGTTCCAGCTCGGCCGCTGGGACGGCTCCAGGTGCCCCTCGAACACCCAGTAGCCGAAATCACAGCGCACCGAGAGCAGCCGGCCGAAGAACCCGCTTCGCAACGCGCGGTCGAGCTTGCGCAGTCCGGGCAGGTACAGCTTGTCGGCGACGATGCCGTTCTTCACGCCGGCGGCGCGGGCCAGTGCCGCCAACTCGGCCGCCTCGGCCGCCGACGTCGAAAGCGGCTTCTCGCAGTAGACCGCCTTGCCGGCCTCGATCGCGGCCCGGAGGCCGACCGGGCGGGATGCGGTCGCGGTGGCGTCGAAGTAGATGTCCACGTCGGGGTCGCCCAGAACAGCCGTCAGGTCCGTGCTGTAACGGTCCAGGCTGCTCTCCTTGGCCGCAGCGGCCAACCGGGCGGCGTCACGTCCCACCAGGATCGGCTCGGGCCAGATCACATCGCCGTTGGCAAGCGGCACGCCACCCTGCTCGCGGATGGCGAGGATGGAGCGGGCCAGATGCTGGTTTCGACCCATCCGGCCGGTGACGCCGTTCATGGCGATCGTCACGGTCTTCGTCGGCACGGTCATGCTCCGCTGTCGGTCAAGGTGGTCGTGGCAGTCCGGGCGGCACTACCGCCGAGGTAGAGAGCGCTCAAAGCGGGATCGGCGAGCAACTGGCGGGCCGGGCCCGACTTGTGGATGCGCCCCAGGTCGAGCACGCATCCGACGTCGGCCATCTCCAGGGCCCGCCGGGCATTCTGCTCCACGAGCATGACGGCCACGCCGATCTCGCGCATCCGCTCGATCTGCTGAAACACGGTAGTCGTCGTCTTGGGATCCAGGCCCATCGACGGCTCGTCCAGCAGAATGACCACGGGCTCGAGCATCAGCGCACGGGCGAACTCGACTTGCTTCTGCTGACCACCGGAGAGCAGGCCGGCCGTGGTCCGCCAGCTATTGCCCACCAGCGGGAAGATCTCCTTGACCCGGCGGCATCGCTGCTCGACCAGCTCGGCGTCGCGCACGCTGTACGCCCCGAGCCGTACGTTCTCTTCTACCGTCATCTCCGGAAAGACGCTGTGCCCCTGGAGCACGTGGGCTACTCCCCGGCCCAGCAGCGCTTGCGGGCTGAGGCCCGTCACGTCTTCGCCGCGCAGGAGCACCTGCCCGGAGCGTGGCCGGAGGAGGCCGCTCGCGACCTTCAGGACGGTCGACTTGCCGGCTCCGTTCGGCCCGACCAGGCAGACAACGGCGCCAGCGTCCACACCCACCGACAAGCCGCGAAGCACCAGCGCGGCGCGGCCGTAGCCGGCCTCGATGTCCCGAATCTCGAAGATGGCCTCAGACACCGAGATACGCCTCCAGGACACGCGCGTCGGACTGGATCTCCGCGGGCGTCCCGCTCGCAATCGGCCGGCCCCGGTCGAAGACCACGACGTGGTTGCAGAGGTTCATCACGAAGTCCATGTTGTGCTCGACGACGAGAAACGTCCGTCCTTCGGCGTTGAGGTCCCGGACGAGGTCTGCGATTCGCTCGATCAGCGCCGGGTTGACACCACCTGCGGGCTCGTCGAGCAGGATCAGCGATGGCTCAGCCATGAGCACTGCGGCCAACTCCAGCAACTTCTGCTGGCCGAAGGAGAGATCGCGCGCCTCGGCGCGCTCCAGGTGGTCGATGCCGACTCTGGTAAGCCATGTCCGAGCCCGTTCCACGTCGGCACGGTTGCCGAGACCGCCGAAGAGCTCGCGCAGGCGAGTGCGCCGAAGCGCGACCAGCATGTTGTCCAGCACCGTGAGCCGGGGGAAGACGCGGCAGATCTGAAAGGTCCGGCCGAGCCCGGTGTGCGCGATCCGGTGCGGGGACCAGCCCGTGACCTCGCGTCCGTGGACGAACACGTTGCCGGCGTCGGGGCGAATCATCCCGGTGACGAGATTGAAGAACGTCGTCTTTCCCGAGCCGTTCGGGCCGATCAGGCCGTTGATCAGGGTGTCCTGGAACTCGACGGTGACGCCGTCGACGGCGACAACTCCGCCGAACGCCTTGGTGAGGTCGTGAGTATGCAAGATCGTCATGCCCCCACCCCCTGCCGATCGCGAAGCTCCTGTTGTGTCTCCTCCCGGATCGACGACGAGACCGGTCCGAAGCGTCGCAGCAGCGCGCGGACCTTCGGGATGATGCCGTCGGGCATGAACAACACGACGATGCCAAGCAGCACGCCGGAGAAGACGATGTGGATCTGCGTCTCACCGAACCTGGTGAGGAAGTACTCACTGGCGGGCGCCACGATCAGCGCGCCGACGGTCGGACCGAACAGGTGCCGGACACCGCCGAGCAGGGCCATGATCACCATGTTCGCGCCGACGATGATCGAAAAGACGAAGATCGGGTCGAGGTTGCCGAACCACATGCCGTACAGGCCTCCGGCCACGCCGGTGAAGCCCGCGGAGAGCGCGAACACGGCGACCTTGTACGCCGTCGTGGGGACGCCCAGCGCCTCTGCCTTGTCCTCGTCCTCCCGGATGGCCTTCAGCCCGGCCCCGAACCGGGAACGGTCGATGAACCACCAGGTGAGGGTCGCGAGGAGCAGCAGCGCAGCGAAGAGGTTGAAGAACAACAGGTGGTTGCTGGTCCGGTCGAGGTCCTCCGAGATCGGCGGTACCCGCAGGCCGCTGGAGCCCCCGGTGAGCTCTCGGGCATCCTGCGCGATCAGGCTCATCATCGTCACCAGGGCGATCGAGACGATGACGAAGGAGGCGCCTCTCACCCGGACGGCAGCGAGGCCGACGATGGCGGCGAAGACGATCACACCAACGGTGCTGATTGCGAGCGCCAGGACGTGTGGAACGGCGAGGTCGATGATCAAGATGCCGGTTCCGTAGGCACCGAGTCCGAAGAACGCGGCGTGTCCGAGCGAGACATACCCGGTGAAGCCACCGACCAGGTTCCACGACGTGGCCAGGACCGCGTACATGACGACGAGGACGCCGGCGTAACGCATGTAGCTGTTCGGCGCGATCCACGGGTAGACCAGCAGGACCGCGGCCGCGACCACGATGGCGGCGCGCCGAGCGGCTGCCACGGTCATCAGGTCAGAAGCGTTCGGCAAGACGGCCTCCGAAGAATCCCTGTGGGCGCAGCAGCAAGGTCGCGAACAGGAATCCGTAGAAGATCAGACCGGCCCAGGTGGCTCCCGCCGAGACCTGGACGACCCCTTCGATCGCACCGAGCAGCAATGCCGCGATGGCGGCCCCCTGCACGCTTCCGAGGCCGCCGACCACGATAATGGCCATCAGCTTGCCGATGTAGTCCCAGTGTGCGGCCGGGAAGAACGGGTCGATGATCGCCAGCACGGCGCCGCCGATCGCGGCGGTGGCCAGCCCGATGCCGAATCCGATTCCCCTGACCCGGTTGGTGTCGATCCCGACCAGCATCGCCGCCGTCGGGTGCTGGATCGTGGCGCGCAGGGCCTTCCCGAACCTAGTGACCCGCAGGATGAGGAAGATCGCAACGAACGTGACCGCGGCGATCCCGAAGCCGATGAGCTTGTCGATGGGAAGCGCGACCCCGAACACCCTCACGGCCGACGTCGCGTACTCGACCGTGATCGACCGGTACGAGCCCGTCGCCACGACGCCCAGGCCGCCCTCGATCAGCAGGGCCAGCGCGAACGTCAGCAGCACCGACATCATCGCCATGCTCTCCGGCGCCAGGCGGGACACCAGCAGGCGCTGGATGCCGATGCCGACGACGAAGAAGAGCGGAACGGTGACCACGATCGTCAGCAGCGGGTCCATACCGGTCACGCGGTGCAGGAAGTAAGTCGTGTATGCGGCCAGGAAGAGAAACGCC
The DNA here is from genome assembly GCA_046727475.1 of Actinomycetota bacterium. GTDB lineage: Bacteria > Actinomycetota > Actinomycetes > Jiangellales > Jiangellaceae > DAIUDS01. Next base: position 4,833 of record JBKPCP010000066.1, read on the forward strand.
GGGTGCGCCACCATGACCACCCGCATGACGCCGAAGTACAGGGTCAGGCCCGAGGACAGCAGCGCGTAGAGGCCGCCGGCGAGCAGTCCCAGGGCCAGACCCTGTGCGAACAGGCTTCCACTCACCAGGGCGCCTTGGGGTACTGGATGTCGGCGGTCTGAACCTCGGAGTCCTCGGGAAGCACGATCTGGATCTCACCGCCCTGCCACTGCAGGATCATGTGAGCCGACTGCGGACGTCCGGCCTCGTCGAAGGAGAGCGGGCCGACGATCGTGTCGAACTCGTTCTCGCGGATGTAGTCGGCCAGGGCTCGCTGACACTCCTCGCCCTGCTCGGCACATTCGACGGCCTCGACCGCCGCGGCGACGATCTCACCGGTCGTGAACCCGTTGGCGGCATCCTCGTCCGGCTCCTTGCCGTGCACCTCACGGTGCTTCTCGGCGAACTCCTGGTTGGCGCCGAAGTCGGCCTCCACCGACCAGCCGACCGGGGCGATGACGCCCTCGCTCGCGGCGCCCACGGCCTCCTCGAACTCGGGCAGCGTCGGTCCGGTCGAGAACGCCGCGAGGTCGGGCTGGTAGCCGAGGTCCTGGAAGGCGCGGAGCAGACCAACCGTGTCCTCGAACTGGGTGCCGCCGACCACCATGTCGGCGTCCGCGTCGGCGATTCCGGCGGCGATCGCCGTGAACCCCGTCGTTCCGGGCGGGTAGACCTCATCCGCGACGGTCTCGATGCCTCCGGCCTCGAGCTTCTCCTTCAGCCCGTATGCGGTGCCTTGGGCGAATGGGTCGTCCAGGGCTGCGTACGCAGCCGTCTGTGGCCGTTCGTCCTCGGGGAGGCCGAGGATCCACTCGGCGAGGAAGTTGTAGTGATCGCTCGCAATGGCCGGTGCCGCGTAGAAGAGGTATTCGAAGCCTTGCTCGAAGACCTCCGGGGCAGCGCCGGCCGGCTCGACGAAGAGCATGTCGTATGATTCCGCGACCCCGGCGGCAGGAATCACCAGCCGAGTCGAGAACGGCCCGAAGACCAGGTCGACCTCGTCCTGGGTGATCAGCGACTCGTAGTCCGAGACCACCTTGTTGGGGTCCGAGGCGTCGTCCCGGAAGATCAGCTCGACCGGCCGGTCGAGCAGGCCACCCGAGTCGTTCACCATCGCGGCCCAGGTCTCGTAGCCTTCCTGGATGCCCTTGCCCGGCTCTGAGAAGTCACCGGTCAGGGGCAGCGAGATGCCGATCGTGATGGGATCGCCGGTCGGAGTCTCCTCGGAATCGTCGTTGCCACCTGCCGTGGGGTCGTCGGCATCGTCCCCACCACACGCGGTGAGTAACAGGCCGAGCGTCACCACCGATGCGAGCAACGGCCGGCGACGGCGGATCTGGCGCATGCCTACCTCCTCGTAGGAGCCTGCCATCCTTCGGAAGCGCTTACGGAAGCGCTTTCCGACACGGTAGGGCATGCGTCTGGCGGGGACAAGGGTTGCTCGGACCACACTTCGGGTTCAGAAGCCGGCAGGTGCCGAGGGGTTCGGGCCGGTGTCCGTTTGCCGAGACCTGTTCGTGACCGTGGCGTAACACCCTATTGACAGCGCACGGGGTCTGGATATTCTCGACGGTGGCTTGGTAAGCGCTTTCGTAAGCGCCTTCGCAAGCGTTTACGTGCGGCGTGCGGCATCGCTCGAGAGAGAGGTCTCCATGCATGTAGCTTCTCGTCGCAAGACTTCTCGCACCCGCAGCTCGACGACCCGACCCGCCCGTGGACTGTCCATCGCACTCGCAGCGGCGCTCGGCGCCGCGCTGCTCATGGCATCCCCGGCGGCCGGCCAGGAAGACCAGCCTCTCGTCGATCCAATACCGGAGGACCCGGCCACGTCGGGGCTGGGGCTGACGGTGGAAGAGTTCGCCACGTTCCCGCAGTCCGAGCCCACGCCGCCTCCGACGGACCCGCGACTGATGCGCTGGGCCCGCATCAACTACCTGGGGGAGGTACCCGACGGGTCCGGTCGCCTCTACGTGCCCGACCTCAACGGCACGCTCTACCTGGTCCACGACGGCACGCCAGAGCCCTATCTCGACGTGAAGGCCGCGGTGGGAGCCAACTTCTGGTCCGGTCGCGGGCTCGGTAGCGGCTTCGGGTTCGTCGCGTTCCACCCGGAGTTCGCCCAGAACGGCAAGTTCTACACGGTGCATACGGAGGCGCTCGGCGCACTGCAGACCGAGACGCCGGACTTCCCGCCGCAGCCGAACCCGTCCCATCACGGGGTGATCACGGAGTGGACGGCGGACGACCCGACTGCGAGCACGTTCAGTGGAACGCGTCGCGAGGTTCTCCGGCTCGGGTTCCGCAGCTTCATCCACGGCCTCCAGGAAATCGGGTTCAATCCGACGGCCAAGCCGGGGAGTCCCGACTACGGCCTGCTCTACGTGGCGGCGGGTGACGGCGGCCGCGGCGTCGCGAGTCCCGATCCCCAGGACCTCGGCGTGCCGTACGGGAAGTTGCTGCGCATCGACCCGCTGGGAACGGACGGGGTGAACGGTGAGTACGGCGTTCCGCAACAGAACCCGTTCGTCGACCAGGCCGGTGCCCTCGGTGAGATCTTCGCCTACGGCTTCCGCAACCCCCACCGGTTCAGCTGGGATCCGGTGCAGCCACACCGGCTGTACGTCGGCGTGATCGGCGAGCAGAACATCGAGTCGATCTACGAGATCAGGGCGGGTGACAACGCCGGCTGGACCGAGCGTGAGGGCCCGTTCGTGGTCAAGGAGAACGACCCCACCTGCAGCGTCTACCCGCTGCCCGAGAACGACGAGCAGTTCGGATACACCTACCCGGTGGTGGCGTACGACCATGATCGGCCTGCGGGCTTCCCGCCGTGCTCCGACTCAGGCGACGCCGTCATAGGCGGGTTCGTCTACCGAGCCGACGGCATCCCGGAACTGCAGGGCAAGTACGTCTTCGGTGACGACGTCAACGGCAGCCTCTGGTTCACGGAATCGCAGGAGATGAGGCAGGGCGAGGGCCTGGCGACGATGTACGAGCTGATGCTCTTCGACGAGTCGGGCCAGCAGGTGACGATGCAGGACCTCGCCGGTGACGACCGCGTCGACCTCCGATTCGGCCGGGACGGCGACGGCGAGCTCTACATCCTGTCCAAGGCGAACGGCACGATCTGGAAGGTCACGGGCGCCCGCCAGTTCGCCGGCTGCGACACCGGTGACACCGTCGTCGACGACGTGACGGGGGAGGAGAACTGGGATCCGGTCACGCCCGAGAAGTGGGCGTTCGAGGGCAACCAGGTGATCCTCACCGAGCCGGGAGTGGCGCGGCCAGGCCCACGCCGGCCGTTCGAGTACGCCGTGCTCACCGAGGGCCCCGAGTTCAGCTCCGTCCAGATCGACGCTGAGGTCCGGATCGACACTCCGGTAGAGATCAGCAACCGGGACGTCATCATCGTGTTCGGGTGGCAGTCGGACACGCAGTTCTACTACGCCCACCTGTCCACGGACAACACGATCTATCCGCACAACGGGATATTCAGGGTCGACAACGCCGATCGGGTCCGGATCGAGCACCAATGGGACGGGATGATCGGCGCACCGCCGGCCATTACGGACCAGGAGTGGCACAACGTCAGAGTCACTCACTGTGCGGAGACCGGCGAGATCGCGGTGTACATGGACGGCTCCGACCGGCCGCTGATGACAGCCGTCGACACGACGTTCGGCTTCGGCAGGGTGGGCTTCGGCTCGTTCGACAACGTCGGACGACTGCGCAACCTGACGGTGACCGGTACACCAGTGGAGCCCTCGGCCGTATTGCCCAGCCTGCGGTCGGGCCTCGTGGCGCACTACGACTTCGAGCACCCGGTTGCCGGCGACCCCGCTCGAGAGGATGACCAGGGCCAATCCGGAACCGACATCGGCCTGGTCAACGGCGGCCCGGCAATGCGTGTGGCCGACGCCGCCCACCCGTGGAGCGCGTCGTCGATGCAGACGCAGCAGGTCAATCCGACGGTCATGGGCAACGACGACTGGAAGGCGGGCATCTACTCGGCCGGCGGCGTGCCGAGCCTGAACGCCTTCAACGCCGCCGACGAGATCAGCGTCATGGGCTGGTTCAAGATGACCGGGCAGAACCCCAGCCCGAACACCAACACCTCGGACCCGGCCGACTTCTACAACGCCATCGGGCTGTCCGGAGTGCTGTCCGGCGACTCGGACGGGCACGCCGTCCGAGCGCTGCTCGAGGTGATCAGCGTGTCCGGTGAGCTGAGGGTGGTCGCGCTTGGACGAAGGGTCGACGGCAGCAGTTCGCAGACGTTCGCGGCCAACGCGGATTGGCAGAGCGTGCTGCCCGCGAACGAGTGGGTGTTCCTCGGTGCCACGTTCGACTACGACGACGGCACGATGCAGCTGTACAAGAACGGTGAGCCGCTCTCGGGCTTCTACACCGTCGCCGGAGACCCGTGGGGAGTCGGGGGCGATCCCGAACCCGACCTGAGCTCCGCCACCGATCCGAGGGGCATCAAGTTGGGTGGGAGCTTCCCGCAGAACACTCGCGAGACGAACCCCTGCAACTGCCGCATGGACTCTCTGATGTTCCTGGACCGGGTGGTGGCACCCTTGGAGATGCGAGCACAGTACGAGAGGTTCGTGACGCCGCCTGGGTCGTGAGCTGACCCGCCGAACCGCCGGCCCGGGAGTCTCGCGGAGGCTTCCCGGCTCGGCGGTTCGATGCGCAAGGAGCCAGTAAGCGCTTACGCAAGCGCTTCCTGATACGGTGGTTCGGGCGAAGGGGGATGATCATGGCGGATGTCGAGCGATCACCGCGGCTGCAGGACGTCGCGGACTCAGCCGGGGTGTCGCTGGCCACTGCCTCTCGTGCGCTGGCCGGACGCGACGGCGTGAGCCTGGGCCTTGCCCAACGCGTCCGCGACGTGGCTGCGTCGCTGGGGTATGTGCCGAATGCCCACGCCCGCGCATTGGCCGGCGCGGCACAGCCCATGGTGGGGCTGATCGTGCACGACGTCGCCGACCCGTATTTCGCGGAGATCGCCAAGGGTGTGCTCCGCGTCGCCGACGAGCACGGCCTGATGGTTCTGATCAACCAGTCCGAGCGCCGGCCGGAGATCGAGCTGGCCCGGATCCGGTCGCTGCGGGCCCACCGGGTCGCATCGATCGTGATGGCCGGGTCGGGCTACGTCGACGCGTCGGAGGAAGCCGAGGCTGCGGCCGAGCTGCGCGCGTTTCGCGACGCCGGCGGCCGGGTCGCCACCGTCGGCCGTCATCATGTCCCGGTCGACGCCGTCCTCCCGGACAACTACGCGGGCGGACGAACCGCGGCTCGGCATCTGCTCCAGCTCGGGCATCGGAGCATCGCCGTCGTGGCCGGACCCGAGCTCCTCTCGACCGTGGCCGACCGGCTCGCCGGCGTGCTCGACGAGCTGCGCGACGCCGGGGTGCCCCGGGCGGACGTGGTCATCGAACGCGACGCGTTCTCCCGGGACGGCGGCGTGGCCGCGACCAAGCGCCTGCTCGAACGGGCCGAGCGGCCCACGGCAATCCTGGCCCTGACCGACGTCATGGCCATGGGCGCACTCTCGGTGCTGCGCGAGGCAGGCCGGTCGGTACCGGCCGAGATCTCGGTCATGGGCTTCGACGACGTGACAGTGGCGGCCGACCTCGCTCCGGCGCTGACCACGGTGCGATTGCCGATGGCCGACATGGGCGCGATGGCGCTCCAGCTGACGTTGCGGCCTCCGGCCGCACGTCCGCGCCGCCGCCGCACCGGACACGAACTGGTGATCCGCGACTCGACCGCGCCGGCTCGGTGAGGACAGCCGTCGGGCAGGCGAACCAACGATTCGACGTGCCCGCGTCGCCGAGCGTTGTCCGCTCACCCGGACGCCATCGACTCCGACGGGGCCTGACCGGCTCGCCCGTGGTGTCGAACTGGCGAAGCAGCGAGAAGGCGCGGGGGAGGGGCCATATCGACGTTTACCTGAGCCAGTTCCAGGAGCCGCACGATTTCACGCAGGCACTCGCCGATGTCGACGTGTGGGCTCGTGCAGGATGAGTTCCTGCATTTGCTGCCATCCCGTCGACCGGTAAGGGGCGTGTTCAACAGGGTCGAATAGGCATTCATCCTGCTCCACACACAGTCGTATGTGGCACGATCGAGCAGGTGACCAGCCCCGCCGCAGCGCATCGCCTGCGCGACCTCGAGCGGCTGCGCCGCGTCCGCGACCGGATCGACCGGGAGTATGCGCAGCCGCTGGACGTCGAGGCGCTCGCCCGCGGCGTGAACATGTCGGCCGGGCACCTCAGCCGCGAGTTCCGGCGCGCCTATGGGGAGTCGCCGTACAGCTACCTGATGACGCGGCGCATCGAGCGCGCGATGGCGCTGCTGCGCGTGGGCGACCTCAGCGTCACCGAGGTCTGTTTCGCGGTCGGCTGCTCGTCGCTTGGCACCTTCAGCACTCGCTTCACCGAGCTGGTCGGTGTGCCGCCCAGCGTCTATCGGCGTGAGGGGGCGCGCGCGACGGCAGGGATGCCGGCGTGCATCGCGAAGCAGGTGACCAGACCGATCAGGAATCGAGAAGCCCCGGCCCCCGAGCCGCAGCTAGCGTGACCGCCATGGACATCACCATTCACACGAGCTTCCTCCCGCATGACGACCCGGACGCCTCCCTGGCTTTCTACCGCGACACCCTCGGCTTCGAGGTCCGCAGCGACGTCGGAAGCGGCAAGATGCGCTGGATCACGGTCGGCCCGGCCGGCCAGCCCGACACGTCCATCCTCCTGGCGCCGCCGGCCGCCGACCCCGGTATCACCGACGACGAGCGCCGCACCATCGTCGAGATGATGGCCAAGGGCACCTACGGCTGGATCCTCCTGGCCACCAAAGACCTCGACGGCACCTTCGAGCGGCTGCAGGCCGGCGACGCCGAGGTCGTCCAGGAGCCGACCGAGCAGCCGTACGG
>JBKPCP010000067.1:0-17964 GCA_046727475.1 Actinomycetota bacterium
TAACACCGCTGTCGCCGCCACCAGGGCCGTGACAGCAAGGAAGGCAACCACGGTGCCGCGCTTCGTCCGGATCATCGGCCCGCTCCTCCCGCCGCGCCGCCGCCGTGGAGGCCATGGCGAAGTTGACCGAGAGTATGACATCCGTGATCGCATTTCATGACCGGCCCGTCCTCACCACGAGGGGTGACCGAGCGATCAGAGCGGTAGCGGCCGCCACTGCCTCAGGTTGGTGACCTGGACACCGCCGAGGGAGTAGTACGGGTCCTCTGCGACCACAGCCTCGGCCGCCGCACGGTCCGGCACGTCCAACACGACGAGGGCTCCGGAGTCGTCGGCGAATGGTCCGGCCAGAACCACGACACCGTCCGCCTTCAACGCCGCCAGACGCTCTCGGTGTGCGGGCCGTGCCGCCAGCCGTTCGGCATCGTCGGGCGCGAAGGACAGCTCGAGAACGAACATGCTCGATCCTGACACGGCCCCGACCGGCACGCCCCGCTCTAGTCCGCCGGGCGCGGACGCAGCCGGGGCCGGGGATGGAGCCGCGTCGTCGGCAAGGGTGGCGCCGCCAGCGGGTCGCCGTCGTAACCGCGGACGGTCCCGAAGCGCCGGCCCGCCTCCCAGTCCGCGCGTGCTTCGACGATCTCCTCGTGGTCACGGCCGACGAAGTTCCACCACATCAGCAGCTCCTCCTCGAACGGCTCACCGCCGAGCAGGAGCACCCGCCCGGGGCCGTCCGAGATCAGCTCGACGTCGCGGCGACCGGCCGGTAGCACCAGCAGGGCTCCCCGCGGCACCGGGACGTCGTCCACGGCCAGGCCGTCCGAAAGGGCCAGCACGGCGTGCTCGAAGCCGCCGTCGAGAGGCAGCCGAGATCGTGCGCCGACAGTCAGGACGACATCGGCGCCGAGAAGCGGCGTGTAGGTCCGGGCCGGGGACAAGGCGCCGCCTAGCTCACCCATGACAACGGTGACCGTGGCCCCGTCGACGGACACCACGGGAAGGTCGGCGTGGTGCGCGAACTCCGGCTCGACATGCCGATCTCGGTCCGGCAGGGCGACCCACAGCTGGACGCCGTGGAGTCTCGGGGAACGCCGGGCCGGGGACTCCTCCGAATGCGAGATCGCCCGGCCGGCGGTCATCAGGTTCAGCTCACCCGGTCGGACCAGCTGGGTGGTGCCGATGCTGTCCCGGTGCAGGACGTCGCCTTCGAGCAGCCAGCTGACGGTCTGCAGACCAAGGTGGGGGTGTGGCGGAACCTGCATGCCGGGCCCGTCCGCGACGTCGTCCGGGCCGTAGTGGTCGACGAAGCACCATGCGCCCACCATGCGTCGGTCCCGGTGCGGAAGCGTGCGGCGGACAAGCATCGCCCGTGGACCGCCCAGTGGAACCTCACGCGGCTCGAGCAACTCGGGCGACCGGTTCCGTACCGCAGCCGCCACGCCTCCGCACGCCATCTCCTGCGGGCGCTGCTCGAGATTGCTCACACGACGACTCTAGGCTCGCATGGCAACATGCACCCGGCCAGATCATTGACGCCCATCATGGTGGTGGCCGGGGTCTACCTGGGCGCGATCCGCTCCGGGGCGCGCCGCCGGCACCGCGGTCAGCAGCCCACGGGTCGAGGCTGGCGGGCCACCTCGTGCGGGTTGACCCATACTCGCAGGGTTAACCCTCATCACCCGCGGTGCCGGGCGCGAATCGATCTCAGGCGCCGATCTCGCGTCGTTCGACGTGCCCGCTGATCTCGACCTTCCGCGGCTTGGCCTCGTCGGCAACCGGCAAACGGACCGTCAGCACACCGGCGTCGTAGTCGGCCTCGAGCTTGTCGGTGTCGAGGGTGTCGCCCAGGAAGAGCTGCCGGGTGAACGTGCCCTGCGGCCGCTCAGCAGCGATGAGCTCGACATTCTCGTCGGACGCGCCACGGCGCTCCGCCCGGACGGTGAGAACGTTACGTTCCACCGTCAGGTCGACCTCCTCGGGCCGCACGCCGGGCAGGTCGAAGTGGACGTAGAACCAGTCGTCCTTGCGGTACGCGTCCATGGGCATCGCCGTCGGCCGGGACGCCGAGTCGAAGAGCTGCTGGGTCAGCCGGTCGAACTCACGGAACGGGTCGGTCCGCATCAACATCGCCATCACTCCTCCGCTCTCGATGGTTCAGATCTGCCGAGTGAGCGCTCGGCTATTTCCTTGTCTAGCCTCTGGTATTCTACCTGTCAAGTTGAGAAATCTTGTCGTGGCATAGTCAGGATCAAGGCGCGAGGCAGGCGGACGTGACGAACAATGCGAGAGCACGCGATCGAGGCGTGTACACGATCTCGATCGCGGCCGAGCTCAGCGGTATCGAGCCACATACCCTGCGCAGCTACGAGCGCGCCGGCCTGCTCACGCCGGCCCGCTCGCACGGCGGGGACCGCCGGTACAGCGACGACGACCTGAGCCGGCTCCAACACATCAGCTTCTTGGCGCTCCAAGGTCTCAACCTCGCCGGCATCCGACGGGTCCTCGAGCTCGAGGCGGAGAACGAATGGCTCCAGGCCGAGATCGAGACACTCCGCGGCAGAGCCGAGGACGCCTGAACGCCCATTCGAACCGGGGTTTCGTGTTCGGCCGTCGGTGCGGGCCACCGAACACGCGCGTGCAAGGATCGAGCATGATTGATCTCCGCGGCACGAGGTGGCGGGTCGAGGATCTGGCCGGCCAGGGCCTCGCGGGTACGGCGTCGATCGAGATCGCCTTCGGCGCCGACGGCGTCCTCAGCGGCAGCACCGGCGTGAACCGGTTCCGGGGGCCCTACCGGCTCCTCGATGACCGTCTGACGATCGGTCCGATCATGACCACTCGGATGGCTGCCCGCCCCGAAGGCATGGCACAGGAGCGTGCGCTGCTGGAGATCCTCGCCCGGGAGTGCACCGTTCGGATTGAGGGCGCGACCCTACTCATCGACGACGGTCGGTCGGTCACGCGGCTGACCAGCGCAGAGTCGCAGGATGCCGACGCGCCGCCGCTCGTGGTCCGGGGCTCAGCGCTGTACCGCGAGCGGGTTGCCATGCTTCCCGGGTCGACGCTGACGGTCACGGTCGAGGACGTCTCGCGCGCCGACGCTCCCAGCGTCGTGCTCGCGGAACAGCGCGTCGAGGACCCGCCGAACGTTCCCATCCCCTTCGAGCTGTTGGTCGACCGCTCCGCAATCGGACCGCACGCGGAGTTGTCCGTACGAGCCAGCATCACGCAGGACGGCACCCTGCAGTGGACGTCTGACACTCACCACCCGGTGCCGATGGACGGTGACCCCGAACCCATCACGGTTCTGATGGTGCGGGTCGGCGGCGCCGTGGAGGAGTGACGTCGGCCGGCAGCGCGGCTCCGGCCTGCGCCTGGCCAACAAGGCGACTGAATCAGCAGGCGGGGTCAGGAGCCACAGGGCAATTGTCTCGTCATGCGCCGATGGCGGAGCGCACCTGGTCCAGCATGTCCTGCTCGCCACGGCTGACCTGCTCAGCGCCAAAGCCGATGAACCCACCTTCCTTGGCGGCGTCGGCGGCGGCCTGCGCGGTCGTGAGCAGCCATTGGCTGAACGCCCCGGTCTCCTCGGGTGTCGCCTTGGACGCCACGATGCCCTTCACCGCCCGTAGCTCGTCCAGGATCTGTTGCCCAGCCGGCGCGCCCTTGCTCAGCTTGTAGTCGCTGAGGGGGTTCTGTCTCTGCTGGGTCATGGACTGGATGTCCAGCGCGACCTCGGCCAGCAGCTGCTCGCGGCTGGACGGGTTGATCGCCGACTTGATCGTCGCCATCGTCTCCTTGGCCAACTCGATAGGACCGCCAGGGTCGGCCAGGGTGATCGCCATCCCGGCCACGAACGGCGCCCGCCGGACCTGGACCCATTCCTCTTCGGTGAAGTCACTCTTCGTCGTCACGACGCGTCCTCCCTCGCCCGTAGTCCCCGCCACGCTATCTGCGGGCGTCGCGTCGACGCCATCCACGCGTCGTTGCCTGGTGCAGGGCACGCGGCGACCAGTGGTCCGACCCAGCCCGGACGCGCCCGCGCCGGTGCCGACCAACGCCTGCTGTTCGACCAGGACCTCGAGCAAGCCGTCGAGCAGGGAAGGAAGAAGGAGCCGGTCAACAGGTCGTGACGACGCTCGGCTCGTCGACGTGCGTCGTCGTCGAGATCACAGACGCCGGTGCATGACATGCAGGCCTACGTAGCCGTGGACCGGGTGACGGAAGCCCTCCGGAACCGTCGCCAGCACGTCGAACCCGAGCGAGCGCCACAGTGCGACGGCACTGGCGTTGGTCTCCACGACGGCGTTGAACACCATCGCGCGGTAGCCGTCGGCGCGAGCCTGCTCGATGACCTGCTCGGCGAGGGCGCGACCGATGCCACGCGCGGCATGGTCCGGGTCGACCATGAAGCCGGCGTTGGCGATGTGCGCCCCAGGCCCGCCCTGGTTGGGGTGCGTCTCGGCGGTGCCGAGAACGGAGCCGTCGGCTCCCACGGCGACGATCGTCCGGCCGGGAGGCTCGTGCATCCACATCGCCCGGGCCTGTTCCTCGTCGACGTCTCGATCCCAGGTGAACGTCTCTCCCGCAGCGACGATCCGGCGCAGGAACGGCCATATCTGCGGCCAGTCGTCGGCGGTCGCGTCCCTGATCAGCATGGCTGCCAGCATGGACGCCCGACCACACCGAACGCGAACCGATATCGCCGCCACCCGCAGGGTTACTCGTCGGTGGCGTCGGGGCCGGGATCGCCACCGGTGGCCCGGGCCGTGAGCCGGTCGAGGTAGTGGCTCTTAGCCCTCGCGGTGTATATCGAAAGCGGGCAGGGGCAGTCCGCTGTGGACCAGTGTGAGTAGCGTGCCGTCGTCGCCTGTCGCTGAAAGGCGAACCTGGAGTCGGGCCCGCGCAAGCCGTTCTTCGACTTCTGACCGGCGCACGAGTGGCATGGGTGAGCAACGATGGCAGTCGACGTCGTCACGGAGATCATCATCGAGCGGCCCAGTGACCAGGTCGCCGCATACGCCGCCGACCCCAGCAACGCTCCGCTCTGGTACGTCAACATCGAGTCGGTCTCCTGGCAAACCCCTCCGCCGATCGCGGTGGGTTCGAGGATCGACTTCGTCGCGCGCTTTCTCGGCCGGCGACTGGCCTACACGTACGAGATCGTCGACCTCGTGCCCGGCCAGCGGCTGGTCATGCGGACCGCGCAGGGCCCGTTCCCGATGGAGACCACCTACACGTGGCAGCCGCTGGGTGAGACGCGTACCCGGATGACGCTGCGTAATCGTGGTGAACCGACCGGCTTCTCCACGGTGGCGGCACCCGTCATGGCCGCAGCGATGCGCCGGGCGAACCAGAAGGATCTCGCCAACGTCAAACGCATCCTGGAGCGCACCGAGACGGCCCTCTGAGCGACCGGCTCAGCCGGGTCCGGGCGTCCCGGCCTCGGGAGCGGCGGGTTCGGTACCACCTTGATCGAGGCGGAACGGCGGATACGAGTCGGTCATCAGGGCCGCGTATGCCCCCACCCGAAGAGCCCACCGGTTCATTCCGACGACGAAGTCGAAGAGCCCACGTGGGTAGCGCGCCGTGAAGAGCAGGGCGATCGCCGCGATGAGGACGCAGACCGCGATCAGGCCTCCGCTCGGGGACTGCCAGCCCCACCGATCGTCCTTGTCCCAGGCGGTCCATCCGCCACCGATCAAGAGAACGACGATCAGGTAGTGGGGAATGGCGAGCAGCCACCACTTGACGAGCACCAGCCCGCGGGACAGCGTCTGCGGATATTCCACCTGCAGCCCGGCGGGGTAGTCCGCATCGTCGGCCAGTGAGAACGGTGGGTACCTGTCGGTCCCGAGCGCGTCGTAGGTGTAGTAGCCGACTCGCCACGTCCATCGCATGACGCCGACGTTGAAGTCGAACAGCCCGCGGGGATACCGACCGGTGAACAGGATCGCGAAGAACGCGATGATCACCGAGACCATGAAGCCGATCCAGAGGAAGACCAGGACGACCAGGTGCGGGATGGCGAGCAACCACTTCACCAGCCACAGCCAGCGCGAGAGCGGCTCATCGAGACGTGCGCGGACGGTTACCGGGCTCTCGGCCATGGCCATGATCCGATCTCGACGACGGCGGCTGAGCACCTGGCGGCACCCGCGCTCGATCATGGCAGCGTCGGCCGCGGGTCGCCAGGGTGGAGGAGGGTCACGGCGAAAGTAGTCTCGGCTCCAGGAACACCACGGGAATAACCCGGTCGGTATGGGTCTGGTAGACGCGATAGCCCTGGTAGGCGGCCAGCACCCGCGGCCACCAGATCTCCCGCTCTCCTGGGCTCGCGGTGCGGGCCCGGACCGGCCGTCTCCTCGAGCGCACTTGTACGGTCGCGATCGGGTTCGCGAGCAGGTTTGTGTACCACTGCGGATGGTGCTGCCGGCCACCCCAGGAGGCGATCACCACCAGCGTGTCGCCATCGGTGAGATAGAGCAGCGGGACCGTGTGCGGATTCCCGGTTCGTGCACCCCGGGTGGTCAGGAGCAGCATGTCGTTGTGCACCAGACGCCGCCCCAGCACCCCGCCGGACAGCCGATAGAGGATCACATGGAGTCGGGAGAGACGGCGAGCGGTGGCATCACGCACGTTCGTGAGCGTATGCACGCTTGGAACCCGTGGATGGCCCACGGACGATGCGACCGGTCGCCATCCAAGCCCAGCGTCACCGAGTCGGACGACTGGTCATCGCACACGTCCGGCGTCCCACGATCAGGGCTACCGACCAGGGCGAACCCTCCCGCGCGGGTGAGCTCGAACGAGGATCCTGCTCCAGTCAATTCTCGATATCTACAGTGGATGGGGTGCAAGACGGTCTGTTGACGTTGTTTCTCGGCGGCGACGTCATGACCGGGCGCGGTGTCGACCAGATCCTCCCCTATCCGGGCGACCCTCGGCTGTGGGAGATCCACGTCGACGACGCGCGCACCTACGTCGAACTGGCGGAAGCCGCGAACGGTCCGATCGCTCGTCCGGTCCCCTTCTCATGGCCATGGGGCAGCGCTCTGGAGGTGCTGGACAGCGCCGCTCCGGATGCGAGCGTGATCAACCTGGAGACAAGCGTCACGTTCAGCGACGATGTCGCACGCGAGAAGACCGTGCACTACCGGATGAGCCCGGAGAATCTTCCCTGCCTGAGCATGGCAGGTCCCTGCGTCTACACCCTGGCGAACAACCATGTGATGGACTTCGGCCCGCGCGGACTCGAGGAGACGCTTTCCGCGCTGGCGTCGGCTGGTATCGCGACCGCCGGTGCCGGGCGTGACATGAACGAGGCGAGGCGACCAGCGGTGGTAGCGGTCCGCGACTCCCGGGTTGTCGTGCTCGCACTCGGTGCGTGGTCCAGTGGCATCCCGGATACGTGGGCGGCGACCAGACACCGAGCAGGTGTCGACCTCCTGCCCGATCTGTCCGCGGCCACCGCCGGCGAGATCGCGGCCCGGGTGCAGCAGGTCAAGAGGCCGGGTGATGTCGTCGTGGCATCAATCCACTGGGGCTCCAACTGGGGCCATGGGGTTCCCGCCGAGCACGTCGGCTTTGCGCACCGGCTCCTCGACGGTGGCGTTGACGTCGTGCACGGGCACTCGTCGCACCACCCACGTCCGATCGAGGTCTACGCCGGCAAGCTCATCCTGTACGGCTGCGGCGATCTCATCGACGACTACGAGGGAATCGGCGGCTACGAGAGCTACCGGGACGATCTCCGCCTGCAATACCTCGCGTCCGTCGAGGCCGACACCGGCCGCTTGGCCCAGCTCCAGATGGCTCCGCTCCAGGCCCGGCAGATGCGCCTCCACCATGCCTCGAGCGAGGATGCCGAACATCTGCGTTCCGTCCTGGACAGGATCAGCCGCGACTTCGGCAGCCGGATCGCCCGCAACCCTGACGGCATGCTCCAGCTCCGCTCCGGGGAGATATGAACCTGGGCCCTACAGCCGGTCGTGTGCCCGCAGGACGGTGAGCGCATGCACGGTTGCATAGCCTCGCCACTCGAGCGCGCCGGCCGCGGAGTGACTCCGGAAGTCCACCGTCCAGCCGCCGTCGTCCTGCTGTCCGTCGGCGACCCGGTCGAGCTCTCGTTCCACCAGATCGGCGTCGAACAGCTCGCGCAATGGCCGATCCGGCCTGGGTGAGAGGTCAAGGGCTCGCAAGGCCTCGTCGGCCTGGCCTCCCTGGACGGGAACCGTGCCGGACGCGGGGATGAGCTTCCCGAGGCGGAGCAGCTCCGCAGGGGCACTCGGAACCTCGTCGTGCACCGCGTCGAGGAACTGCAAGGCAAAGCTGAACTCGTACGCACTCTCCACACGATCCAGCTCGCGGATACGCCGGACGCCGTATTCCGTCGCCGTCTGCAACCACGGGTGGTTGCGTACGCCAGGATCGTGCCGGCCGACCCGATGCGCGATGCCGGCCAGCATGCACGTCATGTGCAGTGACGAATGGTGCGGATCGGCGTGGACCCAGAACGGCGCACTGCCAGCGGGATCGGTCGCAGGAAGTGCGAACGGCAGCCCGCCGTCGTCCAGCGACACCGATGCGAGCCAGTCGCACAGCTTGCGGGCCTGCGGAGCTTCGAGCCCGGCCTCCTCGAACACTTCGTATGCGTGCAGGGCCGCCACGGGCTGGCTGTCGGGTGCGCGCAGGTCGGGTTCCAGGCCCCATCCGTAGCCGCCGTCGGCGTTGCGGTACGCATCCAGCGCCGCCACAGCCTCCTTCGCGATGCCGTGTCCGAACGCCAGATCGAAGCGGCGGCGCTCCAGCACACGGGCATGGGTGCTCAGGAACGCGGCGGCCTTCTCCAGGTCGGGCGTCATGGGGTCATGATGCTCTCGGTCGGCCGGCGAGACGACTCGGCCACATGTGGCCTGGCCATCAACCGCTGACGGTCGTCCGTTCGGCGCGAAGGTCCCAGAGCACCAGCGCGACCAGAACCGTCGTTGCCGCGGCCATGAGCGCCAGAGCCGAGGACACGGCGGCCACGGGAACGAGCGCTACCAGCGCCGCCAGCGCGAGCAGCCGGGATCGCAGCACGTGACGCCAGAGTGCCCACTTGAACAGGATGTGCCCAACCAGGTACAGGGTCGGACCTCCGAGGATCAGCGCCGCCGTCGCGACCGTTGCCGGTTCGCCGGGGTGGGCGATCGTCTGCTCGTCCGCCGCTGCGGCGACGATGATGCCGGCGACCATCGGGATGTGGCAGTACGTGTACGCGGTCAGGGCGATGCGGCCCGGATCGCTCGCGCTGGAGATCATGTTCTGTCCGGCCTCTTCGAGCCGGTCGAAGTAGATCCACCAGAACGCCACGCTGCCGACGAAGGCGACGACGAACGCGGCGACTGTTTCGGCCGAGCCGGGCAATTCACCGAAGTTGGCACCGGTGACCAAGATCGACTCACCGAGCGCCACGATGACGAACAGGTAGCTGCGGTGGGCCATGTGGCTGCCGGCGATGGTGTAGTCCGTCGTGCGCGACCGGCCCAGCCGAGGCAGCGGGAACCCGACCCACATGACCAGGTAGTCCAAGGCGACGGCGATCGCCCAGAGCACGACACGGGCGCCGCCGTCGGCAAGACCACCGGCAAGCCATACCAGGCCGATCAGCGACCACCAGATGGCCACTCGTTCGAAGACCGGGCTCAGCTGGTGGCGGCGGCCGAGGGTCGACAGCAAGTACGTCGTACCGCTCACCTGGATCGTGACCAGTGCGCCGGCGAAAGCCAGGCCGCGGTCGTCGAACGCCTCGGGTATCGAGGCCGACATGATCAGACTGACCAGCATCAGCCCGATGAGCATCAGCCGGACCGGCCGGGCTTCCCGGTCGAAGTAGTTGGTCGTCCAGGTGGTGTGGATCCAGGCCACCCACACTGCGAGCATCAACAGCAGCGTTTCACCCGCACCACGCAGGGTCAGATGCTCGAGCAGGTGATGAGTGAGCTGGGTGACCGCCAGGACGTAGACCAGGTCGAAGAACAGCTCGATCGGCCTTACGTCGGCCTGGTCGCGGGTGCGCAGCAAGCGACCGGGCCTCTCGCTGGGCGCCATGCGCTCATTCTGTCCAGGGGGTCGGCAAAGATGACAGGGTGACCAAGACATCGATGAGGCGCCTGTCGTGGTCCGAGGTCAGCGCCCGACGCCTCGAACGGCACGGGTTGATGACGCCGTCGCGTGACGCCCAACCGGCCGACCTGGTCGGTGCCATCTGCGGGGCGCACGCTCAGGTGATGTCCGCCGCTGAGTTGTCCATCGGCGTGCGGAGCGCCGACACCACGCAGGCCGAGGTGCGGGAAGCCCTGTGGACCGAGCGCAGCCTGGTCAAGACGTTTGGTCCGCGCGGCACGGTCCACCTGCTGCCGACGCGGGACCTGCCGATGTGGACGGGTGCCCTGTCGGCACTGCCCGCCTCGGCGGGCAACGGCCGCTCCGGGCCTGCATTGCTGTCACCCGAGCAGATCGACATCGTTGTCGAGGCGATCGCCGACGCGCTGGCCGACGCCGAGTTGACCGTGGACGAGCTCACCGAGGCCGTCGTCGAGCGCAGCGGCAGCTGGGCCGGGGATCCGGTCATGGAGGCGTTCCAGGTGAAGTGGCCACGCTGGCGATGGGCGACGGACATCGCCGCGAACCGCGGTGCGCTGTGTTTCGGGCCAAACAGGGGCCGGAAGGTCACCTACACCAACCCGCACCGCTGGCTGTCCGGTTTCCGGCGCACCGACGGTCACACCGCGCTCGCCGAGCTGGTCAAGCGTTATCTGGCCGCATACGGACCGGCCACTCCGCAGCACTTCGCCCAGTGGTTGGCGGCACCGCGGCCGTGGGCCTCGGAGTTGTTCGCCTCGCTGTCCGAGGAGCTCGAACGCGTCGATGTCGACGGAACCGTCGGGTGGTTGCCGGCCGGTGACACGACGCCGGCGCTCACGGCACCGGCCGGTGTCCGGCTGCTGCCCTACTTCGACGCCTACACGGTCGGCTTCCAGCCACGCGAACGGCTCTTCCCCGGCCGGGCCGCCGAGCGTGCAATGGCCGGCGGTCAGGCCGGTAACTTCCCGGTGCTGCTCATCGACGCGACCGTCGCCGGTGTCTGGCACCAGCAACGCTCCGGCCGGAAGCTCGACATCACTGTGGAGCCGCTCGATGCGCTCACAGCCGCGCAGCGACGCGGGCTCGATGAC
The DNA here is from genome assembly GCA_046727475.1 of Actinomycetota bacterium. GTDB lineage: Bacteria > Actinomycetota > Actinomycetes > Jiangellales > Jiangellaceae > DAIUDS01. Next base: position 11,220 of record JBKPCP010000067.1, read on the forward strand.
CAGGTGAACCGCATCGGCCAGTTCTTCGGGGCTACGCCTCGGCTGACCATCGGGACGGTGACTGTCGGCGCCCATGCATGACGGCGCCCGGAGCCGTCCTACTTTCGCGCCGGCTGGTAGGTGAGAGAGACCACGCCGGTGCTGAAGGTCTGGGAGTCGACGAGCATGAGCGGGATCTGACCGCTTCCGGGCTCGAACAGGCGCTTGCCCGTGCCGACGACGATCGGGTGGACGAGCAGGCCGAGCTCGTCGAGCAGATCGTCACGGAGCAGCGACTGCACCAGCGTGACACTGCCGGTGACGTTGATGTCCTTCCCCGGTTGTTCCTTCAACTTGGCGAGCTCTTCGGCGACGTTGCCCCGGATCAGTGTCGAGTTCTGCCAGTCGACCCTGTCGAGCGTGGTGGATGCGACGAGCTTGGGAATGCTGTTGATCTGGTCTGCGAACTCTTCGTCGCTGGGCTGGTTGGGCCAGAAGTCGGCGAACTCCTGATAGGTCCGGCGCCCGAGGAGCATGGTGTCCGCCGCAGCCATCTTCGTCCCGACGGCCTCCCCCATCTCGTCGTTGAAGTAGGGCATCTGCCAGTTCTCCGGCGCCTCGACGACACCGTCCAGCGAAATGAACAGTCCCGCAACGATCTTCCTCATGACGATCTCCGATTCCCTTTCGTGATGACGGTTGCCACCAATCTCACACCGACAATAATTTTTGTCAAGACCTCGAGAACCTTCGGTGTTCGGGTCGTCCAGGTGGCTCACGGCCAAGAGCCGCCGCACGGGACAATGGGCACGTGCAGCTGCCTGTGATGCCTCCGGTCACGCCGATGCTTGCCAAGGTGGCCGCCGAGATCCCGGTCGACCACTTCTATGAACCCAAGTGGGACGGCTTTCGGTCGGTCGTGTTCCGTGACGGCGACGAGGTCGAGATCGGCAGCCGCACCGAGCGGCCGATGACCCGGTTCTTCCCCGAGATCGTTGCAGCGGTGAGGCAGAGCCTCCCGCGACGATGCGTGATCGACGGCGAGATCGTGATCGCGAGTCCGGACAAACAGGGCCTGGACTTCTCCGCACTCCAGCTGCGCCTTCACCCGGCAGCCAGCCGGGTTCAGCTGCTTTCAGCGCAGACCCCGGCCATCTTCGTCGCCTTCGACCTGCTGGCGCTCGATGACGTGGACTGGACGTCTCGGCCGTTCCATGAGCGGCGTGCCGCGCTCGAGGGTGCCCTTGCCTCGGCCGTCCCGCCGGTCCACATCACCCCGGCCACCCGGGACATCGACGTGGCCCGACGGTGGTTCGACCTGTTCGAGGGTGCCGGCCTGGACGGACTGATCGCGAAGCACCCGGACCTGACCTATCAGCCGAACAAGCGCGTCATGGTCAAGATCAAGCACGAGCGGACCGCGGACTGCGTCGTGGCGGGTTACCGGGTGCACAAGTCCGGCCCCGGTGCGGTCGGCTCGTTGCTGCTCGGACTGTACGACGACAGCCAGAGTCCCGCCGTGCCGCCCGAGTTCCGTGACGGATCCGACGCGTCGTTCCTGGTGCCTGTCGGGGTGGTGGGCGCGTTCTCGATGTCCCGTCGCAGGGACCTGTTCGCCGAGCTGCAGCCGCTGGTCACCGACTTCGCCGGTCATCCATGGCGCTGGGCGGCCGAGGGAGCGGGCTCCGCGCGCAGCGCCCAGGGCAGCCGGTGGAACCCCGACAAGGAGCTGTCCTTCGTCCCGCTCCGGCCCGAGCGGGTGGTCGAGGTCCGCTACGACTACTTGGAGGGATTCAGGTTCCGGCACGTGGCCCAGTTCGTGCGCTGGCGTCCGGACCGCGAGCCGGCCTCATGTGGCTACGCCCAGCTCGACCAACCGGTGCGTTACGACATCGCCGACGTTCTTACCGGCCGCGTCGGGTGATGGGTCGCGACGTCAGTCGCGTGCGGTTGATCAGGAGCCGTCGGTCGCCGGCGGGATGTTCTGGTTGAGCCGGAACAGGTTGGTCGGGTCGTAACGGCGCTTGATCTCGGAGAGCCGGTCCCAGGTCGAGCCCGGGTAGGCGTCGTGGACCCGCTGCTCGCCTTCGTCGGCGACGAAGCCGACGTAGGCGCCGGTGTGGCTCTGGCGCAGCGCGGCTGCGAAGCCGGTGACCCATGGCGCATGCACCGCAGCCTCGTCGGGACCCCCGTAGACGGCGGCAACGTTCACCATGATCCGGCCGGAGCGATGGGCAAATGCTGTGGCGTCTGAGGGCACGCGAGCCATCGCCCCGCCGAGCACCCGCAACTGGGCAACGCGCATCGGTGCGGTTGACGATTCCAGGTGCTCGACGATCGTCTCTGCAACACCGCCATCGATGGTGTCGACGAACAAGTTGCGCGCAGTCGCCACCGGGTGGTAGCTCTCGTCGTCCGGTGGGTAGATCTCGGGGTACGGCATCGCCCGGAGCATGTCGGCGATCGGCGTCGCGAGCGCCCGGAACGGAGCCAGGACCCGTTCCCCCTCGTCGACCGGGCCGGCGTAGGCCATGAGCGCCATGATGACCAGCTTGCCGTGATGCTCGGCGGGCAGGAACGGCATCGGCGGGGCGGGCATGACGTTGGCGATCGTCGACAGCTCGTCGGGCGCGGCCTCGGCCTCGGCCACGAACGCGGCGATGACCTCGGGGGTCGCCGGTAGGAAGAGCATGCCGCCGAAGATCGTCTCGACGTCATGCATCCGGAACTGGAAGCGGGTAGCAACGCCGAAGTTGCCGCCGCCGCCGCGGATCGCCCAGAACAGGTCCGGGTGCGACTCCGCGTCCGCCCGCAGGAGCTGACCGTCAGCGGTCACGACGTCGGCGGCGAGCAGGGAGTCGACGGTGAGGCCGTACTTGCGGACGAGGAAGCCGACCCCCCCGCCCAGCGTGATCCCCCCGATCCCGACCGATCCGGTGTCGCCGAACCCGGTGGCGAGCCCATGCGCCGCCGCCGTCGCAGAGTAGGCGGCGGCCGTCAAGCCTGTCTCGGCCCACGCGGTGCGACCGTCAGCGTCGACCTCCATTGCGCGCATCTCGGCGAGGTCGAGCACGATGCCCCCCTCGGTGGTGCTGTGTCCGGCCGAACTGTGGCCCCCGCTGCGTACCGCGAGCTCCAGCCCGGTCTCGCGGGCAAGCGTCACCACCCGCGAGACCTCCGAAGCGTCCTTGGGTCGCACGATGACGGCCGGCCGCCGGTCGATCCCGCCCATGAACACCGTGCGGGCGTCGTCATATCCGGAGTCGCCGGGCGAGATCACCCGGCCGTCGAAGTCGTCACGGAGCTGTGGGATTAACAGGGCGGTGGTGTTCGAGCGCGAAGAGGTCACGAGTGCTCCTTCGTCGACAGGGAGGTCTCAGCGGACTTTTCGTCGGCTACGTGGCGGCCGGTGCGTTCGCTCCGTGCCGTACACACGCGCCAACCCTAAGCCGGTGACCGGACAGACCATCCCGCAGGGCGAGGCCACGACGACCGCCCCTGCGCGGTTCTCTGTCCTCCTGTTCACCGGCACCACGTCGATCCTGCTACTCGGCCGGTTCCGCGCGCATCTGCTTTTCGCGGCGTGATCCGCGGCACAGCCCGATCAGTGCGAGCGGTGCAGGTGCCTTCCTTACCGTGGAGAGTTGAGCCAAGGATCCCTCAGGTCGAAGTACTCCGGCTCGCCGATGTTGAGCGCGTTCATCTCCTCCATCTGGGCCTTCAACTCAGGAGGCGGCTCTTTGCGCTCGCCCTCACGCGCAGCTTCCTCGGACGAGAAGTACACCGCGACGGTGTACTCGCCGCCCTCGTGTCCCACCCCGAGACTGCCGAGGACCTCGGGCCGAAATGCTGCCCACGCGGCCGAGTCCTGTCCCATGAGTTCCCTGGCGCGGTCTGGGTCGCTGCCACGCCCCTGGATGACCTGGACGAAGCCCGCGGTGTCGGGATCGCCGACGACGTCGAGCGTGATGTCATTGCTGTCGCGGAAGGTGGCCTCCCCGGCGAACAGCTTCGAGGTTTCCCTCCACCACTGGTCCTGTTCGGGTCGGTCGCTGTTTCGGCGGGCCGCGTCCTCGGACTCGAAACGAACCAACGAGATGAACCGGCCGTCGTCTGTCACCCCGCCGGTCGATCCCAGCCAGCCCGCGGCGGAGGGCGCCAGCTCCCGGACCCATCGATCCCAAGCGGCGCGCACTTCACCCGCGTCCGACACCTGGCCCTGGATCACCTGAACGAACATGGCGAGCCTCCTCGACAAACGTCCGACTCCGTGGTCGCTCGACTGACGATCTCGACGTTACGCCTCTGGGCCGATGTCGACACCCTTGCCGTCTCCAGGCGTGGTTGGTCCGCGGTGCCTTCGAACGAGGCCCTCACTGGTCCTCGACACTGCCCCACATCGCAGGCCGCAGCTCGACGACGCCACCGGGTTGAGCGAACTTCTCCGCGATCTGCTCGGCCCGCCCCCGCGACTCGCAGTCGACGAGGAAGAACCCGGCGAGGTGCTCCTTGGTCTCGGCGTACGGACCGTCGGTGGCGAGGTGACGCTCCGGGGTCCAGCGGTAGAGCGTCGACGAGGCCGGGTCGGCCAGCGCTTCGGCGACGACGAGCTCGCCCGAGTCGCTGATTTCCCTGATGAGCGCGTCGAACTCACGATCCATGGCGTCATGGGTTTCCTGCGGGAGGGCACGCCCCTCCTCGGTGTAGATCTGCGTCGGGTGACCCCACGGCTCGGGGTTGCTGTGGATGAGGATCACGTACTTCACGACTGCTCCTTCGATCGGCGGACCGGTGGTCCATGCACACGTACGTCGAAGCCGGATCATCCGGCTCGACATCACCGCAGGATCGAGCATGTGTGGTGGAGTGGCCCGGTGGACGCCGCGGAACTCGCCCGACGCTTCGCTCTCGGCGGTGCCGCGAGGTTGTCGGATGGGCCGGTCGCACGAGGCAAACAGGGCGTCGTGTGGCGGCTGGAGACAGCGGACGGCAGCTGGGCGGTGAAGCTGCCGTTCCACGAGTCCAGTGAGGACGAGGTGCGCGTGGCCACCGCCTTCCAGGAGGCGGCCTTCGCCGCCGGTGTGCCGACGCCGCAGGTGCGGCGCACGACGGAGGGATCCGTGTTCGCCACCATCCGAGGCAAGCAGGTCAGGGTGTACGAGTGGGTCGATCTGCGCGCCCCCGATCCTTGTCTCGACCCGGCGCTGGTGGGAGCGGTCGTGGCCGCCATGCACCAGGTATCGGTCGACGGCCTCGGCCCGTTGGACGCGTGGTCGCACGAACCGGTCGGTGCCGATCGCTGGGACCGGCTGGTCGAGCAGCTTAGGAAAGCGGGCGCGCCGTTTGCCGACCGGCTGGCCGATCTGCGGGATGAGCTGGTCGCGCTGGAGTCCTGGATCGAACCACCCCGGACGGTCCAGACCTGCCACCGTGACCTGTGGGCCGATAACGTCTTGCCCACAGCGGACGGCGGAGTGTGCGTCATCGACTGGGAGGAAAGCGGGCCCGCGGATCCCAGCCAAGAGCTCGCATGTGTCCTATTCGAGTTCGGCCGTACCGATCCGGGCCGGGCCCGCGCACTCATCAGCGCCTACCGGGAGGTCGGTGGGCCGGGCAGAGTGGATCGGCGCGGACACTTCTCGATGCTCATCGCGCAACTCGGGCACATCACCGAAGTCGCCGGCTCCGACTGGCTCAAGCCCAACACTCGCTCTCCGGACCGGGCCGACTCCGCGGCGTGGATCAGCGAAGTGCTCGACGAGCCGCATACCCGCGAGCTGCTCGAATCCCTGCTGGGGGCGGTGCGCGGGTGACCGTCACGGCAGCCAGGGAAGAGGTAACTGGGATGTGCTGGTGGGGCCGGCACATCCCTCAGCGTTGAGCCTCTGGATCCTCCTCGGGCTCGAATGTGCTGCCCTCGCGCTCCGAGGTACCGATCTCGACGCCGGCAGCGCCTTCTTCCGGCTCCTCAGTGTCCTCGACATGGGAAGGCGGATCTGGCCGGCTCGTGTCGTCACCGGAGGGTTGAGTACCTGGTCGGGTGCTCATGGCGGGCTCCTCACTGAGTCGCTGTGACCATCTGGTCCGTACCCCACCGGGCAGCGTCGCACTCGCCCTCGGGACAGCCCGGCTGACCGTGTATCTCGCCGCCGAGTCCGGCCCCTTCCACAGTGGAGGCAGCCATGGAACGCGTTCGGATCAGCCGGCGGAGGTCGAAGCGGCGGATAGACGACGTCGTCGACGAGGTGCCGACCGAGCCGGTCCTCTCGACCGACGACGCAGCCGAACTCATCACCCGGATCGACGCGCTGCTCGACGAATGATCCGACCTGCGCGGTTCGGCGTCGCCGGGTGTGTGGCCAGCCGGTCGGGGCCGCACGGGAAACGCGACCGCTCTGTTCGTGTCGAGATGCAGGAACGATTGGCAGCCCGCAGACGGCGTACTTTGTCGAAAACGCCCATGACCGACGGGTTCGTCAAGTTACGTAGGTGCGAGTTCTCGCGCCCCGTCACGCCTGAGCGTCCACCCCGATTCGGGTCTGTGAGCGTAGTAACCGCCGATCAACTTCCTGGGCTCATCGACGGCAGCCCGTGCTAGCGCGTCACGCGGTAGCGGAGGTAGACGACTCTCGAGCTGAAGGTGCGGGTCTCGACGAGTTCGAGATCCACCCGGCGCTCGCGCTGGGGAAAGAACGGAATGCCACCGCCAACCAGCACCGGGTAGACCATGGCCCGGTACTCGTCGATCAGACCCAACGCGGCCGCC
>JBKPCP010000068.1:0-7840 GCA_046727475.1 Actinomycetota bacterium
CCCTGGTCCCGGCCCCGTCCGCGCGCTCGACGGTGCGTAACCGGGGCCACGATCCGCTCCTGCGCGCCGCGCGGCGCGCGGCGACCGTCCTGCGGCGGGGTGGGCTGGGCTGTTCCGTCGTGCCCGCGCTGCGGCATCGACGACGGGTCACCGACCAGGCGGGCCTCGGGTCGGCTGCGCGGATGGCCAACCTGCGGGGGGCCATCGCGATGCGAGAGCCGGCCGCCGTACTGCTCGCCGGCCGTTGCGTCGTCCTGGTCGACGACGTCGTGACGACCGGCGCGACGCTGGGCGAGGCGACCCGGGCGCTACGCGACCGCGGGGTCGAACCGTGTGCGGCGGCTGTGGTTGCCGCGACCGACTGAGGGCGGGTCATGCGGGCAGGGCTGCATTCCCGCTGTCGGCACGGGCCCGGAGCCGCTAGCGTGCATTCATGGCACCCGTCGCCCGTCGCTTTCCGTTCAGGGCGCGTGGCGCGGAGCCCGGGGCTTGTCCGCCAGACCGGCGCTAGCCCCGGCTCGGGTGCCCTCCCGACTGGCTGACCAGACCAGGGAGGTCCGGTGGAGATCGTGCTCAAGGGGCGCCGTGTCGAGGTGCCAGAGCGGTTCCGGCGGCACGTGTCCGACAAGCTGGCCAAGCTGGGTCGCTTCGACCGTAAGGTCATCCGGATCGACGTCGAGGTCTCCAAGGAGACCAACCCGCGGCTTTCCGACCTGTCCGATCGGGTCGAGCTGACCGTGCACTCCAAGGGGCCCGTCGTGCGCGCGGAGGCGGTCGCCGACGATCGCTACGCTGCGCTGGACCTGGCCCTGGAGCGCTTGCTGAGCCGGCTTCGGAAGGCGGCGGACCGCCGGCGCGTACACCACGGCAGCCGTACCCCGATTTCGGTGGCCAGGGCGACGGCGATGACGGACAGCGACTCCGCGTCCGTGGGACACTCGGAGCCGGACGATGCGGAGCCGTACGAGCCCCTCGCGACGCAGTCCGGGCCGATGGTCGTGCGGGAGAAAACCCATACGGCCAGCCCGATGAGCCTGGACCAGGCGCTCTACGAGATGGAGCTCGTCGGGCACGACTTCTACCTGTTCGTGGACGAGAAGACGAAGGCTCCCAGCGTCGTCTACCGCCGACGAGGCTACGACTACGGCGTCATCCACCTCGACGTCTGACCGGCCGGCTCCTCCGGCTCCCGATGACGGCGGGCTGTCGGTGGGTGGTGGCACGATCGGCGCTCGTGAGCGTCGCCCGATCCCCGGTCCCGAAGCCGAAGCCGAGCACCCTGTCACGGGCACAGGCCCGACGGATCGCCCTGGCGGCTCAGGGGTTCGCCGACGCGCGGCCGGTGCGTCCCGACCGCAGGGCGCTGCGTCGCGTCCTCGACCGGGTCGGCCTGATCCAGATCGACTCCGTCAACGTGCTCTGCCGATCGCAGTACATGCCGGTGTTCAGCCGGCTCGGACCGTATCCCCGGGAGATGCTGGACCGTGCGGCCGGCCGGGCACCGCGGACGCTGTTCGAATACTGGGCGCACGAGGCCTCGCTGGTGCCGGTGCAGACGCAGCCCTATCTGCGCTGGCGCATGGCCGCCGCGGCCGAGCAGGCCTGGGGCGGGATGCGGCGGGTGGCCCGCGATCAGCCGGAGCTCGTGACCTGGGTTCTCGACGAGGTGCGCCGTCTCGGCCCGGTGACGGCAGGTCAGATCGAGCACGACGCTCCCCGCAGTCAGGACTACGGCTGGGGCTGGAACTGGTCCGAGGTCAAGCGTGCCCTGGAGTACCTGTTCTGGGCCGGAAAGGTGACGGCATCCAGCCGGCGCAACTTCGAGCGGTACTACGACCTGCCCGAACGTGTCCTTCCCCAGGAGGTCGTCGCCGCCCCGACGCCCTCGTTCGACGATGCGCAACGCGAGTTGGTCCGCATCGCTGCCCGGGCACACGGAGTCGGCACCGAGCAATGCCTGCGGGACTACTTCCGGCTCGAGGTGGCCCCTGCCCGGCGGGCACTCGCCGAGCTCGTCGAGGAGGGAGAGCTCACGCCGGTCCTGATCGAGGGTTGGAAGCGCCCGGCTTACCTGCACCGCGACGCTCGCATTCCCCGTCGGATCGCCGCGCGGGCCCTACTGTGCCCGTTCGACTCTCTGATCTGGGAGCGGACCCGCACCGAAGCCCTGTTCGGGTTTCGGTACCGGCTGGAGATCTATGTACCGCAACGGAAGCGGGTGCACGGCTACTACGTGCTGCCGTTCCTGCTCGGCGACCGGCTCGTCGCCCGGGTCGACCTGAAGGCCGACCGGCAGGCGCGGGTCCTGCGGGTCCAGGCGGCGTGGGGCGAGACCGATGCACCCGCGGAGACACCCGCTGAGCTCGCGGCGGAGCTCTCGAGCCTGGCGGTCTGGTTGGGGCTCGGCGATGTCGTCGTCAACGGCCGGGGCGACCTCGCGCCCGCCCTTGCGGCGGCTATCGACGGGGGTTGAGCAGGTCGTACCAGTGCAGATCGGCGAACGTGCCGTCGCCCAGGCGCTCGGCGGCGCGCTCGACACCGAAGGGTGTGAAGCCGTTTCGCAGCGCGACGGCCCGCGAGGGCTCGTTGCCGGTCGCGTGAGCCAGCACCAGCCGGCGCAGGCCGAGGCCATCCTCCGCCGCGGGTGCGAACGCGTGCGCCACCATCAACCGGACCGCCTCCGTGGCGACCCCCCGCCCTCGCGCCCGGGGAAGCACCCAGTAGCCGACTTCGGCGCTGCCCGGGCCGTGGCCGTCGTCGACCCCCATCAGGGAGAACGAGCCGACCGTCGGGTCACGCTCCTCGAGCGCGACCGCCCAGTGCACGCCGCGACCGCGCGCGTGGTCGTCCTCCCGGCTCGCGATGTACCCCAGGGCGGTCTCTCGCGTGTACGGATCGGGCAGGCCGCCGAGCCAATGCCGAGTCACAGGGTCGGTGCAGCCTTCGACGGTGGCGTCGGCGTCGGAGTCGCGCCAGCGCCGCAGGAGCACCTGGTCGCCGCGCAACGTCGGCACGTCGAACCACGGCCGGGTCGGCACCGTCGGGTCGCCGGGACGTAGGACCGCCACCCAGGCGTCTCGCCGCTCGCCTCGCTGCGTGAGATGGCCGCGGATGGTCCCCTCGACCGTGAACCCCAGCCGCCAGGCCACCCTGCGCGACGCCCAGTTACCGACGTGGGCTTGCCACAGCAGCCGGCTCAGGCCCAGCCCGGACGCATCGAGGGCATGATCCGCAACCAGCCGGACCGCCCGGCTCATGATCCCCTGGCGTCGCGCTGCGGCGCCGAGCCAGAAGCCGATTTCACCCGAGCCGGCGCCGTCGAGGGTGAGGCCGATCACGCCCAGCAGCTGGCGGTCGGTGGTTTCCCGCACGGCCCAGGTCAGTTCGAGCCCGGTGTCCCACCCGGGAACGACGAGCTCGCGGACGAACCAGTCGGCGTCGCGGCGCCGATAGGGCACGGGTACCGTCGTCCACCGCTGGATCTCGGCGTCCTGGCACAGTTCGGTCAGGCGGTCGACGTCGTCGAGTGTCGGCTTGGCGAGCAGGATCCGGTCGTCGCGCAGTTCGTAGGGACGCATCCGCGCATCCTTCCGCCTGGTGCCCTGAGGAGGCCGAATCGTCATGGTCTTGGCACTCCGACGTACCATGATGCGTTGGCGGGATGTCGGCGCTGCCGCGCGCCCCCGTACTACACCACCACCGCGTGCCTAGGAGTTGACCCGCGTGCCTGCCCTCTTCGACAAGATCCTCCGTGCCGGTGAAGGCAAGATAATCAAGCGCCTCGAGGCCGTGGTTGCCCAGGTCAACGCCATCGAGGACGACTTCGTCGACCTGTCCGACGCCGAACTGCGCGCCATGACCGATGAGTTCCGCTCCCGGCTGGCCGACGGCGAGACGCTCGACGACCTGTTGCCAGAGGCCTTCGCCACGGTCCGCGAGGCTTCACAGCGCACGCTGGGGCAACGCCATTACGACGTGCAGGTGATGGGTGGCGCGGGTCTGCATCAGGGCAACATCGCCGAGATGAAGACCGGTGAGGGCAAGACGCTGGTCTCGACGCTCCCGGCCTATCTCAACGCGCTCAACGGCAAAGGCGTGCACATCGTCACGGTCAATGACTACCTCGCCCAGCGCGATGCCGAGTGGATGGGCCGGATCCACCGCTTCCTCGGCCTCGAGGTCGGGGTGATCCTGGCTGGCTTGACGCCGGCGCAGCGCCGGGTCGCCTACGCAGCCGACATCACCTATGGCACGAACAACGAGTTCGGCTTCGACTACCTCCGTGACAACATGGCGCTGCGCGCCGAGGACATGGTCCAGCGCGGCCACGTGTTCGCCATCGTCGACGAGGTCGACTCGATCCTGATCGACGAGGCCCGCACGCCGCTGATCATCTCGGGTCCCGCCGACCAGCCCACCCGCTGGTACACCGAGTTCGCCAAGATCTCCCAACGCCTGCAGGCCGAGCGCGACTACGAGGTCGACGAGAAGAAGCGCACCGTCGGCATCCTCGAGTCGGGCATCGAACGGGTGGAGGACTGGCTCGGCATCGACAACCTCTACGAGAGCGCCAACACGCCGCTGATCCAGTTCCTGAACAACTCGATCAAGGCCAAGGAGCTCTACCGCCGCGACAAGGAATACGTCGTCAAGGACGGCGAAGTTCTGATCGTCGACGAGCACACCGGCCGCATCCTGGCCGGACGCCGCTACAACGAGGGCATGCACCAGGCGATCGAGGCCAAGGAAGGGGTGGAGATCAAGCAGGAGAACCAGACCCTGGCCACGATCACGCTGCAGAACTTCTTCCGCCTCTACGAGAAGCTCTCCGGGATGACCGGCACGGCGATGACCGAAGCGTCGGAGTTCAACAAGATCTACGACCTCGGCGTCGTACCCATTCCGACGAACAAGGACATGATCAGGGTCGACCAGGCCGACCTCGTGTATCGCACCGAGGAGGCCAAGTTCGCCGCCGTCGTCGAGGACCTCGTCGCCAAGCACGCTAAGGGTCAGCCGGTCCTGGTGGGAACCACCAGCGTGGCCAAGTCCGAGCTCGTCTCGCAGCTTCTGCGCAGGGGTGGCGTGCCGCACGAGGTGCTCAACGCGAAGCACCACGACAGGGAGGCCGCGATCATCGCGCAGGCCGGTCGCCGCGGTGCGGTCACCGTTGCCACGAACATGGCCGGACGAGGCACTGACATCATGCTCGGCGGCAATCCGGAGCCGATGGCCATGGCCGAGCTCAAGCAGCGTGGGATCGACCCGGTCGAGAGCCCGGAGGAGTACGAGGCCGCCTGGGGCCCGACGCTGGAAAAGCTGCAGAACCAGGTCAAGGCCGAGCACGAAGAGGTCGTCGAGCTCGGTGGGCTCTACGTGCTCGGCACCGAGCGGCACGAGTCACGACGCATCGACAACCAGCTACGCGGCCGGTCCGGCCGGCAGGGCGACCCGGGCGAGTCACGTTTCTACCTGTCGCTGCAGGACGACCTGATGCGGCTGTTCAAGAGCGAGTGGGTCGACATGATCCTTCGCAGCTTGAACATCCCCGACGACCAGCCGATCGAACACAAGCGGGTCAGCAACGCGATCAAGAGCGCGCAGACCCAGCGCGAGGCGCAGAACTTCGAGATCCGCAAGGACGTCCTCAAGTACGACGACGTGCTCAACCGCCAGCGCCACGTCATCTACGACGAGCGCCGCATGGTGCTCGAAGGGGAGGATCTCTCCGACCAGATCGGCAACATGCTCGAGGATTCCGTGACCGCGTACGTGCGCGGCGCGACGAACGAGGGCTTTCCCGAGGCGTGGGACCTCGACCAGCTCTGGTCGGCGTTGCGTGCGCTCTACCCGGTCTCGGTGAGCATCGAAGAGATCGAGGACGAAGTCGGCGGACGCGACGGTCTCACCTCAGACCTGCTGGTCGAGAGGCTCAACGAGGACGCCCGTGCGGCCTACCAGCGGCGCGAGAGTGAGCTGGGCGCCGAGGTGATGCGTGAGCTCGAGCGTCGGGTCCTGCTGACGGTCCTCGACCGCAAGTGGCGTGAGCACCTCTACGAGATGGACTATCTGCGCGAGGGCATCGGCCTGCGGGCCTATGCGCAGAAGCAACCGCTGGTGGAGTACCAGCGGGAAGGCTACGACCTGTTCGCGGCCATGATGGAGGGCATCAAGGAGGAGTCCGTCGGGCTCCTGTTCAACCTCCAGGTCCAGGTCCGTCCGACGCCCGCCGAGGCTGGCGCGGAGGCCGCGCCTGCTGCGACGGCCGGGAAGACGCCGGTCGTCGTCGCGAAGGGTCTCGTCGAGACCCGCCGGCCGCAGCAGCTCCAGTACACCGCGCCGAGCGTCGACGGGGAGGCGGCCGTCGAGCGGCGGGTCGAGCGGGCCGGATCGTCCAACGGATCGGCGCGGACCTCCGGTGGCGAGTCGAGTCCGGGTGTCGAGTACGCCAACGTCGCGCGCAACGCACCGTGCCCCTGCGGCTCGGGCAAGAAGTTCAAGCGCTGCCATGGGGACCCCCGCCACCGCGCCGCCTGAGGTTCTCCCCGGACGGGACGTGGCTTCGCAACGACCCGTGCATGGGCGTCAGAGGATGTCCAGGACCGTGCAGCACCACCGGCCGTCGAGCCCCTCGAGACGCATGGCGAGTGCACGGCAGCGGTGTCCCGCTTCTACGACGACGCTGACCTCGACGACGCCGTCTCGTGGCTCGCATACCCGGATCGAACGGACCAGCGGGCGGGACCCGGTGCGCGGGCGCCGAGCCGCGAGACGTCGGGCGAGCATTGCGTAGACGGATTCATCGGTCCAGCGGACGAGTTGCTGGAGCGGACGGTGCCCGTGCAGGACTTCGACAATGCCTTGGGCCAGCCGCGCGGACCAGCGGTGCGGATCGGGCAGCCGGGCGGAGCCGGTGGGCGGCCGCCGAGGCTCGGGTCCGGCGTCGCCACCGCGGGGGAGGTCGACGAGCCGAAGGGACGTCGCGACCTCCGGAACCGCGGGAACGCCGCTCGGCAGTAGGTAGGAAAGTGCCAGGGATCCCTGGGTCCCCTGGGATCGGACCCGACCGTGCAGCCCCGGGCGCGGCGGCCGCTGCGGGTTGTCCGGCATTTCCTCGTAGGCCGGCTCGGTGAGAGGTAGCGCCAGCCGACGGATCGCCGTGGCGGGTGCGGCCGTTGTCGCGGACATCGATGGTTCCCCGTTCGGTCTCGGTCAGGGCTCCGCCGGCGGGCGGAGGACCATGCCAGGCTGGATGAGATCGGGATCGGCGCCGATGACGCCGCGGTTCGCTTCGTACCAACGCGGCCATTCGGCTGCGATGTCGGCATTGCCGGCATCCGGACCGAGAGCCCGGGCCGCGATGTCCCACAGGCAGTCACCGCGAGCCACGATGACCTGCGCGTCCGTCGGCCCGGTGGCGATGACCGCGGCGGTCGCCGGGCCGGGGCGTCCTATGGCGGGCAGTGCCGGCGCCGTCGTGCCGTCAGCAGCCCGCACTGCCGGTAGGAGCTCGACAGGGACCGACCACGCGGCTGTCGGTAGAGCTGCTGCGAACGGCCCGGACGCTACGGCGAGCCCGACGGCGAGCCGCCCTGCGTGCCGAGCGGCGACCGGCGTCACCCGTGCAGCGAGCCGGCTCGCGGCGCGTCCCAGGGCACCGGGCAGCCCGGTCAGGGCGGTGACGGTGAACACCAGGCCTACCCAGGCGAGCACGACCCATGCGAGGAACGCAGCCAGGAGCCCTATCAGTTCGTCGAAGGTGGCGGTGCCCGACCGGATCGCCGCATAGGGACCGCTCACGCCCCAGGTCAGCAGGCGGGCACAACCCACCAACGCACCG
>JBKPCP010000069.1:0-19981 GCA_046727475.1 Actinomycetota bacterium
GGCCTCGACGTCCTGTTGCTGGAGAAGTCCGCATTCCCCCGGGACAAGGTCTGCGGCGACGGGCTCACCCCACGAGCAGTTCGCCAGCTCGCCCGGATGGGCGTCGACATCACGGGCCCCGGCTGGATCCGAAACCACGGCCTGCGGATCGTGGCCGGAGGCATGCGGCTGCACATGCCCTGGCCCGATCTCGCCAGCTACCCCGACTACGGATTGGTCCGGACCCGTTCCGACTTCGACGAGATCTTGGCCCGGCACGCCGAGAAGTCCGGCGCCCGGCTTCAGGAGCGCACGTCCGTCACGGGTCCCATCATGGACGAGCGCACCGGACGGATCGTCGGCGTCACGGCCCGCCCCCTCGACGACGACGGCCGCCCCGCCGGTCCGGAAGTGACATACCGGGCCTCGCTTGTGGTGGCCGCGGACGGGGTCTCGTCCAGGTTGTCCACCGCGATGGGCATCCACAAGCGTGACGACCGGCCGATGGGTGTCGCAGTCCGCACGTACTACACGACGCCTCGTCATGACGACGACTGGATGGAGTCGTGGCTCGAGCTGCCTGAAAAGGATCAGTACGGCCGCGAAGGCCTGCTGCCGGGATACGGCTGGATCTTCGGTACCGGCAACGGCACCAGCAACGTCGGCCTCGGCGTGCTCAACACGTCCAGAGCGTTCGGCAGGGTCGACTACCGGCAGCTGCTCCGCCGTTGGGTCGCCCAGACGCCGGAGGAGTGGGGCTTCACCGAGGAGAACCAGGTGGGCGACATCCGGAGCGCGGCCCTGCCCATGGCCTTCAACCGGCAGCCGCACTACACCCGTGGGCTCCTGCTCGTCGGCGACTCCGGCGGGATGGTGAACCCCTTCAACGGCGAGGGAATCGACTACGCGATGGAAGCGGCCAGCCTGGCGGCAACTGTCATCGCCGATGCCCGAGCGCAGCGCACGGCGAGCGGGCACGAGCGTGTCCTGTGGAGGTATCCGGCCGCGCTGAAGCAGGACCACGGTGGGTACTTCACGCTGGGCCGGATCTTCGTGAAGCTGATCGGCGACCCTCGGATCATGAAATTGTGCACGCGGCACGGCCTGCCGCACCCGACGTTGATGCGGTTCACACTCAAGCTCCTGGCCAATCTCACCGACCGTCACGACGGCGATGTGATGGACCGGATCGTCAATGCGCTGACCCGACTGGCGCCGGCAGCGTGATGAGGGAGAAGAAGTGATCTGCTGCTGCACACGCCCTAGCATGGGCAGCCGTGTGCGCGAGCCGCGGACACGCATGCACGGGGGCCGCGGCACGGGAGCCGGAGAGGAGAACGCGTGAACCCGTACGTTCCGATCATCGTGCTCGGCGTGGTCGCCGGGGGGTTCGTGGTCACGTCGATTCTGCTGGGCGCGCTGACCGGTCCCAAGCGGTGGAACCGGGTCAAGGTCGACTCCTACGAATGCGGCATCCAGCCAACGCCGCAGCCGGTCGGCGGCGGCCGGTTCCCGATCAAGTACTACCTGACCGCGATGCTGTTCATCATCTTCGACATCGAGATCATCTTCCTGTACCCGTGGGCGGTCAGGTTCGACGCCCTGGGCGTGTTCGCGTTGGTCGAGATGGCACTGTTCATCCTCACCGTCTTCGTCGCGTACGCGTACGTGTGGCGCCGTGGCGGACTGGACTGGGACTAGGCGGAATCCGGCATGGGAATCGAAGAGAAGCTGCCGAGCGGCATCCTGCTCACGAGTGTCGAGAAGCTCGCCGGGTTCATGCGCAAGAGCTCGGTCTGGCCGGCCACGTTCGGGCTGGCCTGCTGTGCGATCGAGATGATGGCCTTCGGCGGTCCGCGCCACGACTCCGCGCGGTTCGGGATGGAGGTCTTCCGGGCATCGCCGCGGCAGGCCGACCTCATGATCGTCGCGGGCAGGGTGAGCCAGAAGATGGCTCCTGTGCTGCGCCAGATCTACGACCAGATGCCCGAGCCGAAGTGGGTCATCGCGATGGGTGTCTGCGCGAGCACGGGCGGCATGTTCAACAACTACGCGATCGTCCAGGGCGTCGACCACATCGTGCCGGTGGATATCTACTTGCCGGGCTGTCCACCGCGGCCGGAGATGCTGATGGACGCGATCCTCAAGCTGCACGACAAGATCGCGCACATGCCGCTCGGCTCGAACAAGGAGCAGGCCCATGCCGAGGCCGAGCTGGCGGCGCTAGAGACGGCGCCGACGCACGAGATGAGGGGCCTGCTGAGCCGATGAGCGACGACAAGGCGCCAGCGCAGGATGAAGCGACGGCGCCGGCAGCCGGCCGTGACGAGCCGGAGTCCGCGCCTGATGGTGCCCCTGGGCGCCCCGCGCAGAGCGCTGAGACGACCACCGCCGGGGCGGGCAACCTACCGGCCGAGGTCGCGGAGGCCGGAGTGCCCGGGCCGCCGCCCGCGCACCCCACGCGCCGCGGCATGTTCGGTGCCCCGGATGCCGGAGACACGACCGGTTACAACCGCCTTGTGGTCCGCGACACCAACCCGATCCGACACGGATCCACCCCCCGGCCGTGGGGGCCGGAGTTCGACGAGATCGGCGACGCCCTGGATACCGCGCTGGGCGACGGCGGATTCGGGCGCGCGGTCGAGCGGGCGCTGGTGGACAGGGGCGAGCTCACGCTCTTCGTCCGCCGCGAGCACCTGCTCGAGGTCGCCCGGGCGCTGCGCGACGACCCCGCGCTGCGTTACGAGATGTGCCTCGGGGTCGACGGCGTCCACTACCCGGGCGAGGCCGGACGCGAGTTGCACGCCGTCTACCCGTTCCTGTCGATCACCCACAACCGTCGGATCCGGGTCGAGGTGACCTGTCCTGACGTCGACCCGCACATCCCGTCGATCGTCGAGCTGTACCCGGCGAACAACTGGCACGAGCGCGAGACGTTCGACTTCTTCGGGATCGTCTTCGACGGTCATCCGGCCTTGACCAGGATCCAGATGCCCGACGACTGGCCGGGCCACCCGCAACGCAAGGACTATCCCCTCGGCGGCATTCCCGTCGAGTACAAGGGCGCGACCATCGCCCCGCCCGACGAACGGAGGGCGTACACGTGACCGAGGACGTCACCTTCACCGCACCACCCGACCCCGGTGCGCCGACCGACGCTTATGCCGGTGTCCGCGAGACCACCGAGGGCGAGGTCTACAACGTCACCGGCCAGGACTGGGACGACGTCGTGGGCGCGGCGGTCGCCGGTGAGGAGCGGGTCGTGGTCAACATGGGGCCGCAGCACCCGTCGACGCACGGCGTCCTCCGGTTGATCCTCGAGCTCGACGGCGAAACGGTGACCCAGGCGCGGGCCGGGATCGGCTTCCTGCACACCGGCATCGAGAAGAACATGGAGTACCGCAACTGGACCCAGGGCGTCACGTTCTGCACTCGCATGGACTACCTGTCGCCGTTCTTCAACGAGGCGGCCTACGTCCTGGGCATCGAGCGGCTGCTCGGCGTCACCGACCAGATCCCGGAGCGGGCCACGGTCATTCGGGTGATGATGATGGAGCTCAACCGGATCGCCTCGCACCTGGTGGCCATCGCCACCGGCGGCATGGAGATCGGCGCACTCACCATCATGACGATGGGGTTCCGAGAGCGCGAGCGGACACTCGACCTGTTCGAGCTCATCTCCGGCCTGCGCATGAACCACGCGTACATCCGGCCCGGCGGCGTCGCCCAGGACCTGCCGCCCGGTGCCGTCGAGAGCGTGCGTGAGTACCTCCGATGGATGGACAAGCACCTCCCGCAGTACGAGGAGCTGCTCAATGAGAACCCGATCTTCCGCCGCCGCACAGAAGGCATCGGCTACCTCGACTTGACCGGCTGCACGGCGCTGGGCCTCACCGGGCCCGTGCTGCGCTCGACCGGCCTGCCGTACGACTTGCGCAAAGCCCAGCCGTACTGCGGGTACGAGACGTACGACTTCGACGTGCCGGTGCGAGACACGTGTGACGCCTATGGGCGGTACCGCATCCGGGTCGACGAGATGCGTGAGTCAGCGCGGATCGTCAAGCAATGCCTCGACCGGCTGGAGCCGGGCCCCGTCATGATCGCTGACAAGAAGATCGCCTGGCCGGCACAGCTCGCCCTCGGCGGCGACGGCCTGGGCAACTCCCTCGACCACATCCGGCACATCATGGGCGAGTCCATGGAGGGCCTGATCCATCACTTCAAGCTGGTGACCGAAGGGTTCCGGGTTCCGGCCGGTCAGGTGTACCAGGCCGTCGAGTCGCCGCGCGGCGAGCTGGGCGTCCATCTCGTCTCCGACGGCGGCACCCGCCCTTGGCGCGCACACTTCCGCGATCCGTCGTTCAACAATTTGCAGGCTGTCTCGGCCATGTGCGAGGGCGGCATGGTTTCCGACGTGATCGTGGCTGTGGCCAGCCTCGACCCGGTGATGGGCGGTGCGGATCGGTGACCGCAACCACCAACCTGGGTGACGAAACAAGGCGCGAATTAAGGGAGATCATCGCCCGCTACCCGCAGCCACGGTCGGCCCTGCTGCCGATGCTGCACCTGGTCCAGGCGTACGAGGGCTACGTGACGCCGGCCGGAATCGAGATGTGCGCCCAGGAGCTGGGCCTGACCGAGGCCGAGGTGTCCGCGGTCGCCACCTTCTACACCATGTACAAGCGCCGTCCGGTTGGTGAGTATCACGTGGGCGTCTGCACGAACACGCTCTGCGCGATCATGGGCGGCGACGCGATCTGGTCCGAGCTCACCGAAGAGCTCGGGATCGGACACGACGAGACCACCGACGACGGCACGATCTCCCTCGAACACGTCGAGTGCAACGCGGCCTGCGACTTCGCGCCGGTGGTGATGGTCAACTGGGAGTTCATGGACAACCAGACCCCGCAGTCGGCCCGTGAGCTGGTCGACAGGCTGCGGGCCGGGGAGGAAGTCCGCTCCACCCGGGGGCCTGCGATCTGCACGTGGCGTGAGGCGTCTAGGGTTCTGGCCGGCTTTCCGGACGGTCGTGCTCACGAAGGCGCCCAGGCCGGTCCGGCGAGCCTCGCGGGGCTCGAACTGGCGCATGAGCAAGGCTGGCAGGCGCCCGAGGGCGGGACGCCGGCGATCGAGGCCGGCAGGAAGGGGAGCGGGACGTGACCACGCTGACCCCGGTCATGTCCGCTCGCTGGCACGAAGCGGACGCCTTCTCGCGCGCGGGTTACGAGCGACACGACGGCTACGAGGGCCTGCGCGCCGCGTTGCGGCGTCCGCCCGCCGACATCACCACGCTGGTCAAGGACTCCGGTCTACGCGGCCGCGGCGGCGCCGGCTTCCCCACCGGCATGAAGTGGAGCTTCATCCCGAAGGAAAGTCCCAACCCGACCTACCTGGTGGTCAACGCCGATGAGTCCGAGCCGGGAACATGCAAGGACATCCCGCTCATGCTCGCGACTCCGCACCTGCTGGTCGAGGGTGTGATCATCTCGGCATACGCGATCGGCGCGCACCACGCGTTCATCTATGTCCGCGGCGAGGTCCTGCACGTCGTCCGTCGCCTGCAGAACGCCGTTGCCGAGGCCTATGACGCGGGCTACCTGGGCACGGACATCCTCGGCTCCGGCTTCGACCTCGACATCGTGGTGCACACCGGTGCGGGCGCGTACATCTGCGGCGAGGAGACGGCACTGCTCGACTCGCTGGAGGGCCGCCGCGGCCAGCCGCGGCTGCGCCCGCCGTTCCCCGCCGTCGCCGGGCTGTACGCGTCGCCAACTGTGATCAACAATGTCGAGACGATCGCGTCCGTGCCCTCGATCCTCGCCCGTGGCGTCGACTGGTTCCGGTCGATGGGCTCGGAGAAGTCGCCCGGATTCACGCTCTACTCGCTGTCCGGGCACGTCACCCGCCCCGGCCAGTACGAGGCGCCCCTGGGGATCACACTGCGCGAGCTGCTCGAGATGGCCGGTGGCGTCCGCGAGGGTCACGAGCTCAAGTTCTGGACGCCAGGCGGGTCGTCGACGCCGCTGCTGACGAGCGACCACCTCGACGTGCCACTCGACTACGAGGGTGTGGCGGGCGTGGGCTCGATGCTCGGCACCAAGGCCCGGCAGATCTTCGACGACAGCACCTGCGTGGTTCGGGCTGTTCTGCGCTGGGTGGAGTTCTACAAGCACGAGTCGTGCGGCAAGTGCACGCCTTGTCGTGAAGGCTTCTGGTGGCTGGTTCAGATCCTCGAGCGGCTCGAACAGGGCGCGGGCACCGAGGCCGACCTCGACAAGTTGCTCGACCTGTCCGACAACATCGCCGGCCGGTCGTTCTGTGCGCTCGCCGACGGTGGCGTGGCGCCGATCACCTCGTCGCTGCAGTACTTCCGCGACGAGTACCTGGCTCACTTCGAGGAGGACGGCTGCCCGTTCGACCCGGCCGAGTCGACCCTGTTCGCCGCGAGCGCGGGAGCCACCCGATGACCGTCACGTCGCAGCCCGAGAGCGGTGCGGTCGAGCAGACGGCGGTGAACCTCGTCACACTGACCATCGACGGGTACGAGGTCAGCGTGCCGGAGGGCACGCTGCTGATCCGGGCGGCGGAGCTGCTGGGTATCCAGATTCCTCCGTTCTGCGACCACCCTCTGCTCGACCCGGTAGGTGCCTGCCGCCAGTGCCTGGTCGAGGTCGTCGACGCCGGCAACGGGCGTGGCATGCCCAAGCCGCAGGCGTCGTGCACGATGACCGTCGCTCCCGGCATGGTGGTCAAGACGCAGCTGACCTCGCCGATGGCCGACAAGGCCCAGCAGGGGATCATGGAGTTCCTGCTGATCAACCACCCGCTCGACTGCCCGATGTGTGACAAGGGCGGCGAGTGCCCGTTGCAGAACCAGGCGATGAGCAACGGCCGCGGCGAGTCCCGCTACGAGGGCAAGAAGCGGACGTACCCCAAGCCGGTCGCGATCTCCAGCCAGGTGCTGCTCGACCGGGAACGCTGCGTGTTGTGCGCCCGGTGTACCCGGTTCTCGGTCGAGATCGCGGGCGACCCGTTCATCGAGATGCTCGAGCGCGGTGCGCTGCAGCAGGTCGGCATCTACGAGTCGGAGCCGTTCGAGAGCTACTTCTCCGGGAACACCATCCAGATCTGCCCCGTGGGCGCCCTCACGTCGGCGGCGTACCGGTTCCGCTCGCGCCCGTTCGATCTCGTCTCCGTTCCCTCTGTCGCGGAGCACGACGCCTGCGGCAGCGCGATCCGGGTCGACTACCGGCGTGGCGTAGTCATGCGCCGGCTGGCCGGAGACGACCCGGAGGTCAACGAGGAGTGGATCTCGGACAAGGACCGCTTCGCGTTCGCCTACGCCGGCCTGGACGACCGGCTGACTCATCCCATGGTGCGCAACGAACAGACCGGCGAACTGGTCACCGCCTCGTGGCCGGATGCGCTGGCGGTGGCCGCGCGGGGGCTCGCGGACGCTCGCGACGCACGTGGCGTCGGAGTGCTCACCGGCGGCCGTCTCACGGTCGAGGACGCCTACGCGTACGCCAAGTTCGCCCGGATCGCCCTCGGTACCAACGACGTCGACTTCCGGGCCAGGGTCCACTCCGCGGAGGAGGCGGACTTCCTGGCCGGTGTTGCCGGTACTGGCATTGGCGTCACCTACTCGGACCTGGAGATGGCTCCCGCGGTCTTGCTGGTAGGCCTCGAGCCCGAGGAGGAGGCCGCCATGGTCCTCCTCCGGCTGCGCAAGGCCGTTCGAAAGACCGGGACGGCCGTCTTCGCGGTGGCGCCGTTCGCCAGCCGCGGCCTGACGAAGGTGTCCGGCGCTCTCATCCCGGCGGCGCCCGGCACCGAGGCCGAGGTGCTGCAGGCCGTCGTGGACGGAGACAGCAAGGTCGGCGATCTTGCGACGGCGCTGCGAGGCTCGGGCTCCGTCGTCCTCGTGGGGGAGCGGCTGGCCGGTGTGCCGGGCGCGCTGTCGGCCGCGGTGCGCGTGGCCGAGACCACCGGCGCACGGCTCGCCTGGATCCCACGCCGGGCCGGCGAACGTGGTGCGGTGGAGGCCGGCGCCCTTCCCACGCTGTTACCCGGAGGACGTCCGGTCGACGACCCTGAGGCGCGTGTCGACGTCGGCGCGGTGTGGGCCGTGGGCACGCTGCCCCCGCTGCCCGGCCGCGACACATCCGGAATGCTCGCGGCGCTGGCCGACGGGTCGCTCTCGGGCGCGGTCGTCGGCGGTGTCGAGCTGGCCGACCTGCCTGACCCGGCGGCCGCCCGAGCCGCGCTGGATGCCGCCGACTTCGTGGTGAGCATGGAGGTCCGGCGCAGCGACGTCACCGAGCTGGCAGACGTCGTCCTCCCGGTCGCGCCGGTCGCCGAGAAGTCCGGCACGTTCCTCACCTGGGAGGGGCGCGAACGACCCTTCCCGGCCGTGTTCCCGGATTCCAGCGCCATGCCCGACGGGCGGGTGCTGTCCGCGCTGGCCGACGAGCTCGAGGTGCGCCTCGAGGTGCCCACGGTCGAGGCTGCGCGGGCCGAGCTGGCCGAACTCGGCAGGTGGGACGGCGCCCGCCCGGACGCGCCCACCGCCGACGCAACCGAGCCACCGGCCCCGGGCACCGGCGAGGCGGTACTCGCGACCTGGCGGATGCTCCTCGACCTGGGCCGTCTGCAGGACGGCGAGCCGTATCTCGCCGCGACTGCCAGACGGCCGGTGGCCCGACTTTCTGCTGCGACCGCGGCAGAGATCGGCGTCGCCGCCGGGGACTCGGTAACGGTGAGCACACCGACCGGGACGGTCACGCTCCCGCTGGAGGTCACCGAGATGCCCGACAGGGTGGTCTGGGTGCCAGCGAACTCGCCCGGGTCGCGCGTACACCTCGACCTGGGTGTGACAGCGGGAACCGTCGTCGCGATCGCCGCCGCCACCACCGAGGTCGCCCCCCGCGACGACGAGATCGGAGGCCCGCTGTGACCACGCCGGGTCAGGTCGCCGCACAGAGCACGGACACGATCGCGGGTTTCGGCGACGACCCGTGGTGGTTGATCCTGATCAAGGCCGTCGCCATCTTCGTGCTGCTCCTGCTGCTCACCCTGTTCAACATCGTCTTCGAGCGCAAGGTCGTGGCCCGGATGCAGCATCGGGTCGGCCCGAACCGCACCGGGCCATGGGGCACCCTGCAAAGCCTTGCCGACGGTATGAAGCTCATCCTCAAGGAGACGATCACCCCGAAGGGCATCGACCGGGTCGTATACATCCTGGCCCCGGTAATCGCGGCGATCCCCGCATTCCTGATCTTCTCGGTGATCCCGATGGGCCCGGAGGTCTCGATATTCGGTGAGACCACCCCGCTGCAGCTGACGGACATGCCGATCGCGGTGCTGTTCGTGCTCGCGGTGGCGTCCGTCGGCGTCTACGGGATCGTTCTCGGCGGGTGGGCGAGCGGCTCGACGTACCCGCTGCTCGGCGGGATCCGTTCGTCGGCTCAGGTCATCTCTTACGAGATCGCGATGGGCCTGTCGTTCGTCGCCGTGTTCCTGTTCGCCGGTTCCATGTCCACGTCGCAGATCGTCGATGCCCAAGCCGCCGGTGGCACCTTCGAACTGTTCGGGGCGACGCTCTCGCTGCCCTCCTGGTACGCGATCGTCCTGCTGCCGTCGTTCCTCGTGTACCTGATCTCGATGATCGGTGAAACCAACCGGGCGCCGTTCGACCTGCCGGAGGCAGAGGGCGAGCTGGTGGCCGGGTTCATGACCGAGTACTCGTCGGTGAAGTACATGATGTTCTTCCTCGCCGAGTACATCAACATGGTCAACGTCTCCGCGCTCGCGACGACGCTGTTCCTCGGCGGCTGGCGCGCGCCGTGGCCGATCTCGGCGGTCGGCGACGGCGTCTTCAACACCGGTTGGTGGCCGCTCCTGTGGTTCCTGGCCAAGGTCATCCTGCTGATCTTCGTCTTCGTGTGGCTGCGCGGGACACTGCCGAGGCTGCGCTACGACCAGTTCATGCGGCTCGGCTGGAAGGTTCTGATCCCCGGCTCGCTGGCGTGGATCCTGCTGGTCGCGGTCATGCGGCTGATCTCCAACGAGGGGATCGAGCGCAGGGACATCTTGATCTGGGGCGGCGGGGCCCTAGCGGTGGCCATCGTCCTCAGCCTGCTGATCCCCGAGAGCAAGCCGGAGCTGGACGAGACCCCCGCAGCCGGGGACGAGTTCGACGCGTTCGCCGGTGGATACCCGGTGCCGCCCATGCCCGGCCAGTGGCTGGAGCCACCCGTCGCGGCCAAGGCCCGCGCCGCAGGACCCGGCGATGCGCCCCCATCGAGCAGCGGCCCCGAGGAGGGCACCGGTGCCTAGGTTCCTGGACCCCGTGGCGGGCTTCGGTGTGACGTTCCGGACGATGTTCCGGAAGGTCGTCACCGAGCAGTACCCCGAGCAACGGCACACCGTCGCACCGAGGTTCCACGGCCGCCACCAGCTCAACCGTCACCCGGACGGGCTGGAGAAGTGCATCGGCTGCGAGCTGTGCGCGTGGGCGTGCCCGGCCGACGCCATCTACGTCGAGGGGGCTGCGAACACCGAGGATGCGCGCTACTCGCCCGGCGAGCGCTACGGCCGCGTCTACCAGATCAACTACTTGCGTTGCATCTTCTGCGGCCTGTGCATCGAGGCGTGCCCGACCCGGGCGCTCACCATGACCAACGAGTACGAGCTCGCCGACGACAGCCGGGAAGCGCTGATCTACGAGAAGCAGGATCTGCTGGCACCGCTGCTGCCCGGCATGGAGGAGCCGCCGCACCCGATGCGGCTCGGTGACGACGAGCGCGACTACTACCTGCGCTCCGGCGTGCGCGGTCAGCGCGCAGAGGGGACGGCGACGTGAGCCTCGAGGTCTCCGCAGCCGCTGCCGGTCTGGTGGCGCAGGCGGTCGAGTCCGGCAGCCACACCGGCGAGACCGTGCTGTTCTGGATCGTCGGCCCGATCGCCGTCCTGGCCGCTCTCGGTCTGGTGATATCCCGGAAGGCCGTTCACGGCGCGCTCTTCGTCGCGGTCACGATGCTGTGCCTCGCCGTGCTCTACCTGGCTCTGGAGGCGCCGTTCCTGGGCGCCGTGCAGGTCGTTGTCTACACCGGCGCGATCATGATGTTGTTCCTCTTCGTGATCATGCTCGTGGGGGTCGACGCGAGCGACTCCCGGGTCGAGACGATCCGCGGCCAGCGGGTGGCGGCCGTGTTCGCGGGTCTGGGGCTAGGCGTCCTGCTGGTCGCCGTCGCCGGTAACGCGCTGTTCACCGAGCCGGCCGGGATGGCGGCTGCCACTCCGGACGGCAACGTCGCCGCCATCGCCGATCGGATCTTCTCCCGCTACGTCTGGGCTTTCGAGGTCACCAGCGCCCTGCTGATCACCGCTGCGCTGGGGGCCATGGTGCTCACCCACCGCGAGCGCCTCTTGCGTCGCCGCACCCAGCGGGAGCTGTCCGAGGAGCGCTTCCGAACCGGTGGAATGGCCGCGTCGCCGCTGCCGAACCCAGGCGTCTACGCCCGTCACAACGCGATCGACACGCCCGGACTGCTGCCGGACGGCACACCGAGCGAGCTGTCCATCTCCAAGGTCCTGGTCGCCCGCGGCACCGTACGCACGACCGAGGATGTCGCCGGCGAGGTCGACCAGTTGGAACGCCAGGTCGAGGAGTTGACCGGGGAGCCGCTGGAGCGCACCGACGAGGCGGGAGGTGAGCGGCCATGAGCCCGACGCCGTACCTGGTGCTCGCGGCGATCCTGTTCACGATCGGTGGCGCCGGTGTGCTGCTGCGCCGGAATGCGCTGATCGCGTTCATGAGCGTCGAGCTCATGCTCAACGCCTGCAACCTGGCGTTCGTGACGTTCGCCCGGATGCACGGTGACATCGATGGGCAGATCGTCGCCTTCTTCGTCATGGTGGTCGCTGCCGCCGAGGTCGTCGTCGGGTTGGCGATCATCGTGACGATCTTCCGGACCCGCAGGTCGGCGTCGGTCGACGACGCCAGCCTGCTCAAGTTGTGAGGGGCAACGTGGGTGTTGCGTCTGCGCTCGGTGGCCAGACCACCGAGCAGGCGGTGACCGCCGCCGACGGCGTCTTCTCGGCGACGTGGCTGCTCATCGCTCTCCCCCTGCTCGGGGCTGCAGTGCTCCTGCTCGGCGGGCGTCGCCTCTCACGGATCGCACCGGTGCTGGGGTGCGTCGCACCGCTGGCGTCGTTCCTCGTCGCCGCCGTGCTGTTCGTCGCCATGCTCGGTCGCGACAGCACCGACCGGGCCCTTTCCCAGCAGCTGTGGGACTGGTTCTCGGTCGGGGGCTACGACGTCTCGGTCGGCCTCCTGCTCGACCAGCTCTCGATGGCGTTCGCGCTGCTGATCACGGGTGTCGGCTCATTGATCCACGTGTACTCGGTCGGCTACATGGAGCACGACGAGAACCGCCAGCGGTTCTTCGGGTACCTCAACCTGTTCGTCGCGGCGATGCTGCTGCTGGTCCTGGCCGACGACTACCTGATCCTCTACGTGGGCTGGGAAGGCGTCGGCCTGGCGTCGTTCCTGCTCATCGGGTTCTGGCAGCACAAGGACTCGGCAGCCGTCGCGGCCAAGAAGGCGTTCGTTGTCAACCGGGTCGGCGACTTCGGCATGACGCTGGCGATCATGTCCATGGTCGTGGTCTTCGGCACGACGGCGTTCTCCGGCGTCTTTCCGAATGCACTCGGTGCCTCGGAGGGATGGCTGGTCGCCATAGGGCTCCTGCTGCTGCTCGGTGCCTGCGGCAAGTCCGCGCAGTTCCCTTTGCAGTCCTGGCTGCTCGACGCGATGGAGGGCCCGACGCCGGTCTCGGCCCTGATCCATGCCGCGACGATGGTCACTGCCGGCGTCTACCTGGTCGTGCGGTCCGCCGCGATCTACGCAGGGGCCGAGACGGCCCAGACGGCGGTCGTGATCGTCGGTGCAATCACGTTGCTGATGGGCGCGATCATCGGATGCGCGAAGGACGACATCAAGAAGGTGCTGGCCGGCTCGACGATGAGCCAGATCGGATACATGATGCTCGCCGCGGGTCTGGGGCCGGCCGGCTATGCCCTGGCCATCTTCCACCTGCTCACGCACGGCTTCTTCAAGGCCGACCTCTTCCTCGGCGCCGGTTCGGTCATGCACGGCATGAACGACGAGGTGGACATGCGGCGCTACGGGGCTCTGCGGAGGGCCATGCCGGTGACGTTCGTGACGTTCACTGCTGGGTACTTGGCGATCATCGGGTTCCCTCTGTTCGCGGGCTACTTCTCCAAGGACCGGATCATCGAGGCGGCATTTGCCGACAACCTGGTGTACGGGCTCTGTGCTCTGGTCGGCGCGGGAATCACGGCGTTCTACATGACCCGGCTCATGCTCATGACGTTCTTCGGCTCCAAGCGATGGGCGGACGACGCTCATCCGCACGAGTCACCGCAGGTCATGACCGCCCCGCTGTGGGTCCTCGGCGCATTGTCCGCGATCGGTGGGGCGGGGCTGCTGTACCTCGGCGGCGGAGTGATCGACTGGCTCGAGCCGGTGACGGGTTCCGAGGAGCATGAGCTGGGGATCCCGGTCTGGGCCATGACGGTGATCATCCTCGCGGTGATCGCGGTCGGTGCCGCCGTCGGCTGGCTGATCTTCGGCCGGCAGCCGGTTCCCGTGACGGCGCCGCGCGGATCCGTCGTCACGGTCGCGGCCCGTCGCGACCTCTACGGCGACGCCGTCAACGAGGCGCTGCTCATGCGGCCGGGCCAGTACCTCACCCGCTCGCTGGTCTATCTGGACAACCGCGGCGTCGACGGCGCCGTGCTGGGCACGGCCGCTGCCATGGGCGACCTGTCGTCGCGGCTGCGGCGATGGCAGACCGGGTTCGTTCGCTCCTACGCCCTGTCGATGCTCGCCGGCGCTGCGATCGTCGTCGTGGCCATGCTCCTGGTGAGGCTGCCGTGACCTTTCCCTGGCTGACCACGTTGATCGCCGTGCCGGCGCTCGGCGCCGTTCTCACGGCCCTCGTCCCGCGCGGCATGGAGCGTCCGGCGAAGATGCTGGGGCTCTTCATGGCGGGGGTCACGGCAATCCTGGCCGCCATCGCCGCCATCGCGTTCGTCAACGACGGGTCGGCGCTGCAGTTCGTCGAGGAGTATGCCTGGGTCGAGTCGTTCGGCATGTTCTACTCGCTCGGGGTCGACGGCCTGTCCCTCGTGCTCATCCTGCTCACCGTCGTCGTCACCCCGATCGTGCTGATGGCGATGTGGCGCGAGGCGGAGGCGGAACGGCGGAACCCCAAGCCGTTCTTCGCGTTGGTGCTCCTGCTCGAGGCCATGATGATCGGCGCGTTCGCCGCCAAGGACGTCCTGCTCTTCTACATCCTGTTCGAGGCCATGCTGATCCCGATGTACTTCCTGATCGGGCTCTACGGCGGACCGCAGCGCCGATACGCCGCGGTGAAGTTCCTGCTCTACAACCTGGCCGGCGGGCTGGTCATGCTGGCCGCGGTGATCGGGCTGTACGTCCAGTCGGTCGACGCGGGCGTCAACAACGGACAGGGCACGTTCCTTCTCGCCGACCTGGTCGCGCTCGACATTCCGGTCGATGTCCAGCGTTGGCTCTTCCTGGGGTTCATGCTTGCCTTCGCGATCAAGGCGCCGTTGTGGCCGTTCCACACCTGGCTGCCGGATGCGGCAGCCGAGGCTACGCCGGCAAACGCCGCCTACCTGTCCGGTGTCGTGGACAAGGTCGGCACGTTCGGCATGATCGCGTTGGCTCTGCCGCTGTTCCCTGATGCCGCCCGCGACTTCGCTCCTGTGATCGTCGTGCTCGCCGTCATCAGCGTCCTCTACGGCGCCCTGCTGGCGATCGGACAGACCGACATGAAGCGGCTGATCGCTTATACGTCGGTTTCTCATTTCGGGTTCATCGTTCTGGGGATCTTCGCCCTGACCAGCCAGGGCGCCGAGGGCGCGACCCTCTACATGATCAACCATGGCTTGTCGACGGTGGCCCTGTTCGTGATCGTCGGCTTCATGATCTCCCGGCGGGGGTCGCGTCAGGTCGGCGACTACGGCGGCGTCTCACGCCCGGCGCCGGTGCTCGCCGGGTCGTTCCTGTTCGCCGGCCTGTCCGGATTGGCGCTGCCCGGACTGGCCACCTTCGTCAGCGAGTTCATGATCCTGGTCGGGACGTTCGGCCGTTACCGTGTGGCGGCCGTCTTCGCCACGGTCGGCACCATCCTGGCCGCGGTGTACATCCTGTGGCTCTACCAGCGCACCATGACCGGCCCCGTGCGCGAGTCGACAGCCGCGTTCGTCGACCTCCGCCGCCGCGAGCTGATGGTCGTCGCGCCGCTGGTGGCGCTGATCTTGGCCCTCGGGTTCTTCCCGAAGCCCGTGCTCGACGTCATCGACGACGGCGTCGATCCGGTGTTGACGGAGGTCGAGGTGAGCGATCCGCAGCCGATCGCTCCCGTTGCTGAAGGGAACGATCGGTGAGCGCTCCGTCCATCGAATACGCCGAGCTGCTGCCGATGCTCATAGTGTTCGGCGCGGCGATCGTCGGCGTTCTGATCGAGGCGTTCGCCCCGCGCCGTCCGCGTCACGCTCTTCAGGTCGGTGTGGCTCTGGCCGCGCTCGTTGCCGCGTTCGTGCAGGTCGTACGCCTGGCCGGCACCTCGATGGTCGGAGCCGAGGGCTCCGTGGCGATCGACGGTCCGGCGCTGTTCCTGCAGGGCACCATCCTGGCCATGGCGGCCGTCAGCGTGATGCTCTTCGCCGAGCGCCGGCTGGAAGGCGGGGGAGACGCGTTCGCCCCGGCGGCTTCGTCGCTACCCGGCGGAGAAGCCGAACGCACGCTGGTGCAGGAGCGCGTGCTGCAGACCGAGGTCTACCCGCTGGCGATGTTCGCGATCGGCGGGATGCTGCTGTTCCCGGCGTCCAACGACCTGCTGACCATGTTCGTCGCCCTCGAGGTGCTCTCGCTTCCGCTGTACCTGCTGTGCGGCATGGCTCGGCGCCGGCGACTGCTCTCGCAGGAGGCCGCGCTGAAGTACTTCCTGCTGGGGGCGTTCTCGTCGGCTTTCTTCCTGTTCGGCTCGGCCTTCATCTACGGCTTCGCCGGCTCGGTTCGGTTCTCCGACATCGACGAGGCGTTGTCGGCGCAGGTCGGGCAGGAGGGGCTGCTGCTGGCGGGCGTGGCCCTGATCGCCGTCGGCCTGCTGTTCAAGGTGAGCGCTGCGCCGTTCCACGCATGGACTCCCGACGTGTACCAGGGTGCGCCCACCCCGATCACCGGCTTCATGGCGGCCTGCACCAAGGTGGCCGCGTTCGGAGCGATGGCCCGCATCCTCTACGTGGCGTTCGGCGGGGTGCGCAGCGACTGGCAGCCGATGTTCTGGGCGATCGCGATCATGACGATGGTGGTCGGCGTCGTCGTGGCCCTCACCCAGACCGACGTCAAGCGAATGCTGGCCTACTCGTCGATCGCCCACGCCGGGTTCGTCCTCACCGGCATCGTGGCCGCCGACACGCCGGGAACGGCGTCCGTGCTGTTCTACCTGGTGGCGTACGGGTTCACGACGCTCGGCGCCTTCGCGGTGGTCACCCTGGTGCGCGATGCGGGCGGTGAAGCGACGCATCTGGCCAAGTGGGCTGGACTGGGCCGGCGTTCTCCGGTTGTCGCCGCCACCTTCGCGCTGTTCCTGCTCGCGTTCGCCGGTATCCCGTTCACCAGCGGGTTCATCGGCAAGCTCGTCGTCTTCTCGGCGGCGATCGAGGCCGGAGCCCTGCCGTTGGTCATCGTGGGTGTCCTGGCCAGCGCAGTGGCGGCGTTCTTCTACGTCCGGGTGATCGTGCTGATGTTCTTCTCCGAGCCTGCTCCCGACGGCCCCACGGTAGCGGTGGCGAGCCCGTGGACTACCGTCGGGATCGCGCTCGGTGTCGCCGCCACCGTCGTGCTGGGGGTTCTGCCCGGCCCACTGCTCGAGCTGGCCGAGCAGGCGGCGATCTTCGTACGCTGACCGTCGCCGAGGAGGGCTTGCGCAATGACGTCGCTCGGCCTCGGCATCCCCACCGTCGACGCTGACCTCGAAGCCTCCCTGGCGGCAGGCCTCGAGGAGGTCGAGGAAAGGCTGGCCGAGGCGGTCAAGGCCGACAATGCGCTGCTGGCCTCGGCCTCACGGCATCTCGTCGCTGCCGGGGGCAAGCGGTTCCGACCTCTGCTGGCGCTCGTCGCCGGGCAGTTCGGCGACTGCGACGCTCCGGGCGTCATTCGCTCGGCGGTCGTCGTCGAGCTGACGCACGTGGCCACTCTCTACCACGACGACGTGATGGACGAGGCGTCGCTGCGCCGCGGCGCGTCCTCGGCCAATGCCCGGTGGGGTAACACCGTCGCGATCCTGACCGGTGACTTCCTGTTCGCGCGGGCGTCGGACATCGCAGCCGACCTGGGTACCGAGTCGGTGCGGATCCAGGCCCGCACGTTCGAGCGTCTGGTACAGGGACAGCTGCGGGAGACGCTCGGCCCGCGCCCGGGTGAGGACCCGGTCGCGCACTACCTGTCCGTGCTGTCCGACAAGACCGCGTCGCTGATCGCGACCTCGGCCCGGCTCGGAGCGCTGCACGCGGGCGCACCATCAGATGTCGTCGAGGTGCTGGCCCGGTACGGCGAGCGCATCGGCATGGCCTTCCAGCTCGCCGACGACCTGCTCGACATCGCCGGCGACTCCGCGTCGTCGGGCAAGACACCGGGCACCGACCTGCGCGAAGGTGTACGCACGCTGCCGGTCCTCTACGCGCTGCGGTCGTCCGACCCGGCCGACGCACGGCTGCGCTCACTGCTCAGCGAACCGCTCATCGACGATGCCGACCACGCCGCGGCGCTGTCGCTGCTGCGCGACCATCGGGCCATGGCGGAGGCACAGGCCGAGGTCCGCCGTTGGGCCGACGACGCGCGCGCCGTCCTCACACCCCTGCCCGACGTGCCCGCGCGCCGGGCTCTGGAGGCCCTCTGCGACTCCGTGGTCGACCGCGCCGTCTGACCGGGAATCCGCGCGGGGCGCGCTGGTCGACGAAACGCCGTCACACAGATAGGCGTCGCCAGCCGGCGAAGGCACGCGCGGCTACCCGTGGGCCGCCTCGTACTCGTCCGCGCTGAGCTCCTCGCCCAGCCAGTGGGGCCCTTCGTCGTGGCTGTGCCACCAGCTCCGGCCGCCGGGCGAGAACACCACCAGGGTGACGCGGGTGCCGGGGAGCTCCGCCGGTTCGTGCAGGACGTTGCCCCACGCCTGTCCGGTGAACGTCTCCGCGCTGCGAAGCTCTGCTCGTGCGACGTCCTGGTGGCGGACGATCTTCATGGCGCCATTACTCCTCGCCTCGACGTGTCTCCTGCAGGGCGCCGCTGCCGAGGGTGCGTTCGAGATCGTCGCCCGCCCATCCCATCTCGGTGGCGACCTCGCGGGTGTGTTCGCCGAGCGGGGGTGGCGCCCGTCGGGCGGAGAGATTGACGGATGACATGGTGAGCGGATTCCCGACGAGTCGCACGGACCGTCGCCGTCCACGACGTCGACGAGCAGGCCGAGAGCCTCGACCTGCGGGTGGTTCAGCACGTCGGGCACCGAGTTGATCGCGGCGGCGACGCCGACTGCGTTCAGTTCGGCCGCCAGCACCGCTCCGTCCCAGGTCGAGGCCTGGTCACGCCGGGCGGCAACCCGGGTGCTCACATGGTCGAGGTCGCTCGGTCGCTGGGCGTCCCGGCGGTCGTCGGCGTGGGGGAGCACGGTGCGACGTTGGGCGAGTTCGCCGGCAGTCACGCGTCGCGCTGCATTCTTGACAGGGCGAAAGGTCGTTCGTCAGGCGTCACACCTCTCGGCCAGATATAGTGCGTCGTCGATACTTCGGCTGCATGAGGACGGCTTCTCGTGAGTCTGCTGGTCAGCGAGGGTGAGCGCCGCACCGCGCACCAGTTGGTGCGCGACACGCTGCGGCGGGCGATCCTCACCGGGCAGCTACCTGGTGGCGAACGCCTCGTCCAGGCCGACCTTGCGCAACAGATGCGGGTCAGCACGACGCCGGTGCGCGAGGCGCTGCGCGATCTCGCCGCCGAGGGTCTGATCCGCCTCGACGCCCATCGCGGCGCCGTTGTGCACAAGCCGAGCCAGGCCGAGTTGGAGGAGGTCTACCGGATCCGGCAACTCCTCGAGCCCGAGGTGATGGAGCGGGCGGTCGAGCGCATCAGCGAGGACGACATCGAGGAGGCGGCGCAGATCCTCCGGCTGGCCGACGAGGAGCACGACCCGGCGGCCTGGGTCGACCTGAACCGCCAGTTCCACCGGGTGTTCACCCGGGCTGCAGACGCCCCGCGACTGGCTGGGATCGTCGAGACGCTGCAGGACAGCGCGACGATGTATATCGTCGCCGCTCTCACGCACGGCACCCGTAGCACGGACGAAGCCAACGCTCAACACTGGCAGCTGCTCGAGGCCGTTCGGGCCCGCGACATCGCTGCGGCCCGGAACACCATGATCGCCCATATCCACACCACGCTGGAGAGCGTGCCGGAGCTTCCCGAGCGTTGATCCACCGGCCGTGGTGCATCATGTATCGGCGTCCCGCGGCGATGCGGAGGACGTCGCCCCGGCTGCCGGCTGCAACCTCGAGGTCGGCGTCGATGCCGGCGAGAATCTCACGCTCGATGTCGATCGTCGGGAGATCTGGTCGGTTACCACGACCCGGAAGACTACGAGCACGAGCCGCTGGATCCGGCACGGCTGCACGGCGTGCCCGGCCTGCTGGCGACGCCGCACTCGGCCTTCTACTCCGAGGCGGCGCTCACCGAGTCACAGACCCAAGGCAGCCACCCAGGTCGTCAAATCCTCACGGGCGAGGCACCGGATTACCAGGTGAACTGATACGCGCGCCGGCCGGGTTTGATCACGTAAACCACCCTGAGCATTGCTTCACGAGGCTTCTGCACCTGGTGAAGCAACGCTCAGCA
>JBKPCP010000070.1:0-28085 GCA_046727475.1 Actinomycetota bacterium
AGCCGCTTGGCCATCTGGACTTCGGCGGGAGTCTCGTAGTGCGGTCCGGGGAACTGCACGTAGACGCCTTCGGGCAGCGAGGGATCGACGTCGCGTGCGATGTCACGCAGCCGTTGTGCGTACAAGTCGGTCAGGTCGACGAACGTTGCACCCTCCAGTGGCGACGTCGCCGTCAGGTTGAGGTGGTCCCTGATGAGGACGGGGGTTCCGGCGGCCCATTCCGTACGGAGCCCGCCGCAGCCGTTGGTCAGCACGATCGCACGGCATCCGGCTGCGGCCGCGGTGCGCACGCCGTGCACGACCTGCCGTACACCCTTGCCCTCGTAGAGATGGGTACGTGAACCGACGAACAGGGCGCGCCGATCGCTGTGACCGATCCGTACGGAGCGGATCACGCCGACATGACCGGCGACACCGGGCGGCGGGAATCCCGGCACGTCGGTCTGAGGGATCTCGGCAAGTGTCTCGCCGAGCAGATCGAGCGCGCCGGCCCACCCCGAGCCCAGGACGAGCGCGACGTCGTGGCGTTCGGCGCCGGTCAGCTCGGCGATGCGCTTGGCTGCGTCGCGGGCGGCTGCATGTGGGTCTGCGCCAGGGGACAGCAGGTCGGTCGTGGCGTCGCCGGTCACCTGCGTGACGATAGCGCCCGCTTCGCTACGGCAGGCGGATCCGGACCCGGCGAAAACCGCGGCCCTTGCTCTCGACCTTGACCACCTCGATCCGCCCGATCTGCCTGGTCGAGGCGACGTGGGTGCCGCCGTCGGCCTGCAGGTCGAGCCCGACGACGTCGATCAGCCGCACAACCTCCAGGTCCGGTGGGAGCAGGTCGGTCGCGGTCCGGATGATCGGGCCGAGGTCGTACGCCTGCTCGCGGGGCAGCACGCTCACCTGGATCGCGCGATCCGCCGCTACCTCGGCGTTCAGCGCCTCGGTCAGGCTCTCCTTGAACCCCTGCGGCACCTCGGGCAGGTCGAAGTCGAGCCGAGCCTCACCAGGCTCCATGTTGCCGCCGGTGACGGGGACGCCGTGGTCGCGGAAGACCACCCCGCACAGGACGTGCAGGCCGGAGTGCGTGCGCATGAGCAGGCTGCGGCGCTCGTCGTCGAGCGCTCCGCGAACGGCTGTGCCAACGGGAGGTCGCGGGTCGTCCTGGTGCGGCACGAGCCACAGGTCGTCACCGGGCCGGACGCCGACGATGCGGGTCTGCACGCCGCCCCACAGCAGGACACCGTGATCCGGCGGCTGGCCGCCGCCGCCGGGATAGAAGGCCGAGCGGTCGAGCACGATGCCCTGCTCGGGATCGCTGGCCAGGACCGTGCAGTCCCATTCACGCAGCGTCTGGTCGTCCAGCTCGAGCCGGTGGGTCCGGCCGTGGTGGTCGTGGCGCACGAGCCTCAGCGTACGGGTCGCCGGTACGCGAGAATGGGCCCCGTGACACGGATCGCGATCCTGGGCGGCGGGCCCGGTGGATACGAGGCGGCACTGGTCGCCGCACAGCTCGGGGCCGAGGTCACGGTCGTGGACCGGGATGGGCTCGGCGGCTCGGCGGTCCTCACCGACTGCGTGCCGAGCAAGACGCTGGTCGCGACCGCCGATGCGATGACGGAGGCCGGCGAGTCGGCGGAGCTGGGCGTGGTGCTGGACGACGCAGCCGTCACGGTCGACCTGCGCCGGGTCAACGCCCGGGTCAAGGCTTTGGCAGAGGCCCAGTCCCGAGACGTTGCGGGCTCGCTGGAGAAGGCCGGCGTGCGGGTCATCGCCGGCACCGGCCGGCTCGCCTCCGGCGACCGGGTCGTCGTCGACGCGGCGGATGGGTCTCGGGAGGAGTTCGTAGCCGACGTTGCGCTGGTCTCGACCGGCGCGCGGCCACGCGTCCTGCCCGACGCCGAGCCCGACGGTGATCGGATCCTCACCTGGACACAGGTCTACGACCTCGACGAGCTCCCCGAGAGGCTGATCGTGGTCGGGTCCGGAGTCACCGGAGCGGAGTTCGCCAGCGCCTACAACGCACTGGGTGCCTCGGTGGTGCTGGTGTCGTCTCGTGACCGCGTCCTTCCCGGCGAGGACGCTGACGCCGCGTATGTGCTCGAGGATGTGTTCACCCGCCGTGGCCTGACCGTCTTGTCCCGGTCTCGGGCCGCGTCGGTCCGGCGAGTCGGCGAGGCCGTCGTCGTCACCCTGACCGACGGGCGGACGGTCGAGGGATCGCACTGCCTGATGGCCGTCGGCTCGGTGCCGAACACCCAGGGCGTAGGGCTCGAGGAGTGCGGCGTTCGGCTGACTGAGGATGGGTACGTCGAGGTCGACCGGGTGTCACGGACGTCGGGCCGAGGTGTCTACGCCGCCGGCGACTGCACCGGCGTGCTCATGCTCGCATCGGTGGCGGCCATGCAGGGTCGCACCGCGATGTGGCACGCTCTCGGCGACGCGGTCACGCCGCTCGACCTCAAGACGGTGTCGTCGACCGTGTTCACGGCTCCGGAGATCGCAACCGTTGGCTGGAGCCAGGCCGCTGTCGACGCCCGTGACATCGACGCTCGGGCGATCAAGCTGCCGTTGGCCACCAACGCGCGAGCGAAGATGCAGGGCATCCACGACGGGTTCGTCAAACTGTTCTGCCGGCCCGGCACCGGGATCGTGGTGGGGGGTGTTGTCGTGGCGCCACGGGCCAGCGAGCTCATCCACCCGATCTCGCTCGCGGTCGAGGGCAAGCTGACCGTCGACGAGGTGGCGCACGCGTTCACCGTCTACCCGTCGCTGTCGGGCTCGGTGGCCGAGGCGGCTCGGCAGCTGCACCGCAGGGGCTAGTCGCCTGTGTTGGCCTCGATGGACGACCCTTCGGTCGGCCGAGGGTGTCGTGACGGCGGGTCGGCTACCAGCCGCCGCCGTCGAACCCGCCCCCGTCGAAGCCGCCGCCGTCGAAGCCACCGCCGCCGAAGCCGCCCCCGTCGCCCCAGCCTCCGCCGTCGGACCCGGCGCCAGCCTCAGCGGCACCGCCGTCGCCCCAGCCGCCACCCCAGCCGAACGACGAGCCGAGGACGGTTCCCCACAGCATTCCGGGGAGGAAGCCGCCGTAGTACCCGCCGGCCCAGCCCGCATAGGCGGGACCCGCGTCCCAGTACGGACGCCGCTCGCCACCGCCGACCGGAACCAGCCGCATGTCGGGTTCGAGGCCGTCCTTGATCCGGACCGCGTCCGCGGCGCAGGCCGGCACGTCACGCTGCGCTCCGCCGGGCGGAGCCCAGAGGACGTCCTCGACCGACGGGCCGTGTCGCGGGTCGAAGAAGCAGGGAAGGCGTCGCTGCGGCGGTTCCTCACCGGCCATGCGGGCCCGGACGCAGGCAAGGAGCCAGCGTCCCTCGTCCAGCGCAGAGGTCACCGGTTGGATCTCATTGGGTCGCTCGATGCGTTGGGCGGCCGACTTTGCGCTCTCGTAGATGTCGAGGGCACGCGCGTACTCGCGCTGGGCGTCGGCGGGTGCGGCGTCCGGGGTGCGGACGTCGAGGTCGAGCTCGGCCAGCTCCTCGCCGTATGCGGTGACGTCCTCGTCGATGGCGGCCCGCACCGGTTCGACCTCGGCGCGCTCACGGTTGCGCTTGTTGCGCCGGTAGAGCAGGTAGCCGCCACCGCCGGCCACGGCGAGGATGCCCAGCGGGATCAGCCCCGAGCCGTCGACCTCGGATTCGCCCTCCGACCCGTTGCCAGCGCCGGTCTCACCCGTGTCGAGCTCTTCGACCCGGTCGACGAACCCGGTGAGAAAGGCCTCGAAGTCGCCCTCGTCGGCGGCTTGGCGGGCCTCGTCGGCGGCTTCGCTCACGGCGCCGGGAGCGAAGGTATCCGTAGCTGACGCGGCGTCTCCGTCGGGGAGCACCATCAGATACGTACCGCTGCTGCCGGTCGCTCGGCCAAGGTCGTTGGCATTGACGGTATCGCGCAGCGCCGCAGGTACTACTGCGACGAAGATGTTCGTGGTCGCGTCCTCGAGCCGTTCGAGCACGGCGGCCTGTGCGTCCTCGTCGAACGAGCCGCCGGCGTCCTCGATCTCCGCCGGTGCATCCTCATCGACGTACAGCGGAGCCTCACGCAGGGCCTGGGCGATCTCGTCGTACACGTTCGACATGCCTCCATCATCCCCCTGCACTTGGGATCGGCACCCGGCGGTACTCATGTTGTGACGTGCGCCGCCATGCTGAGATGGTCGCCGTGACCGATGTGACGACCGAACGGGTAATGGCCAGGCGGTTGCGACACCAGCTGCTGCTCGAGCCGGCGGCGGACGTCGTGTCGACGTCGTCACGGATCGGCGGCGTGCACGCCCAGGTGGCGTCGGCCGCGACCATGATCGTCGGAGTGCGCACCGAGCCCTTTGTTCCGGACGACCTCGACACCGCGCTGTGGCGCGACCGCAGCCTGGTCAAGACCTGGGGCATGCGCGGCACGCTGCACTACTTCCCGGCCGGCGAGTTGCCGAGCTGGGTGGCCGCGTTCCGCCAACGCCAGTGGCCGCGGTTCACGCCTGCCTGGGAGAAGTACCACGGCGTCACGCCGGACGACCTCCGCCGGATCACCGATGCGGTCGGCGAGGTCCTGCCCGGTCGGGTGCTGACCCGGGAGGAGCTCGCGGCCGACATCGCCGAGACGCTGGACGCGCCCGGACTGGCGGAGAAGATCCGGTCCGGTTGGGGGGTCATGCTCAAGCCCGCTGCGGCCGGGGGACTCCTGTGTTTCGGGCCCGACCGCGACCGCAACGTCACGTTCACCGACCCGAGGTCCTGGCTTCCCGACGTCTCGTGGGACGACCCCGAGCCGGACGCCGCGATGCGCGCCGTCATCGCGCGGTTCCTCGACACCTACGGCCCGGCCACGCACGAGGACTTCGGCCGCTGGTGGGGGACCGACGCCGCGTCGGCCCGCCGGCTGTTCAGACAGCACGCCGACGCCATGGTCGCGTTCGACATGGCAGGTCGCAAGGCGTGGCTCACACCCGAGGGCGCCGAGGAGATCGCGGACCTTCCGCCCGCCCAGGGCGTCATGTTGCTGCCCGGTTTCGACCCGTACACGGTCGCACCGATCAGCGCCCGCGCGTACACGATCCCGGACGGCTTCGTCGACAAGGTGTCGCGGACCGCGGGGTGGATCTCGCCGGTCCTGGTCGTTGACGGGACAATCCGTGGCGTATGGAGCCACGAGCGCGTCGGTGACAAGGTGACGGTCGAGGTGGCGCCGTTTGCTCCGGTCACCAAGGCGGTCAAAACCGCGGCGACGGACTGTGCCCGACGCTACGCCACCCTGCTCGGCGCCGAGGTCGCCGTCCGCTGGTCGTGAGTGCCGCCCCTCGCGAGCCGGACGCTAGTCCTTGATCTCGCACAGGACGCCCCCGCTGGCGACGGTGGCGCCGACCTCCGCGGCCAGGCCGGTGACCGTGCCCGCCTTGTGCGCGTTGATCGGCTGCTCCATCTTCATGGCCTCGAGGACGACCACGAGCTCGCCGGCCTCGACCTGCTGCCCCTCCTCGACGGCGACCTTGACGATCGTCCCCTGCATCGGCGATGCCAACGTGTCGCCGCCGGCAACGTGGCCGGCCCTACCGGCGCCGGCCCGTCGCGGGGGCTTCGACGCGCCCGCTCGCTGGCCCTGAATCCCGTCGCCGAACGTCATGAGCCCGCCGGGTAGCGACACCTCGAAACGTTTGCCGGCAACCTCCACCACGACGTTCTCGCGGCTCAGATCGTCCGGTGCTTGAGCGACGCCGGCGTGCGCGCCGATCTGGTTGTCGAACTCGGCCTCGATCCAGCGGGTGTGGACGGTGAAGGGCTGCGCCGGGTCGGCCGGCGCGAACGCCGGATCGTCCACGACGGCGCGATGGAACGGGATGACCGTCGCCAGCCCCTCGATCTCGAACTCCGCGAGCGCCCGCCGGGACCGTTCAAGCGCCTGCTGGCGGGTCGCCCCGGTCACGATGAGCTTGCCCAGCAGCGAGTCGAAGTTCTGCCCGACGACGCTGCCCTGCTCGACGCCAACGTCCAGGCGCACGCCCGGGCCACTCGGAGGGCGGAAGGTGCTGACCGGACCGGGTGTGGGCAGGAATCCGCGGCCGGGGTCCTCACCGTTGATCCGGAACTCGATCGAATGCCCGCGTATCGACGGGTCGTCGAAGCCCAGCGGCTCGCCGGCCGCGATTCGGAACATCTCCCGCACCAGGTCGATGCCGGTGACCTCCTCGGTCACCGGGTGCTCGACCTGCAGCCGGGTGTTGACCTCGAGGAACGAGACGGTTCCGTCCTGCCCGACCAGGAACTCGCACGTCCCTGCACCGACGTATCCCGCTTCGCGCAGGATCGCCTTGGACGACTCGTAGAGCTGGGCGTTCTGCGCGTCGGACAGGAACGGCGCTGGCGCCTCCTCGACCAGCTTCTGGTGCCGGCGCTGCAGCGAGCAGTCTCGGGTGGAGACGACGACGACGTTGCCGTGCTGGTCGGCCAGGCACTGGGTCTCGACGTGCCGCGGCTTGTCGAGGTAACGCTCGACGAAGCACTCGCCTCGGCCGAAGGCGGCCACGGCCTCGCGAACGGCCGAGTCGTAGAGCTCCGGGATCTGCTCGAAGGTGCGGGCGACCTTCAGGCCGCGGCCGCCGCCGCCATACGCCGCCTTGATGGCGACCGGCAGGCCTTGCTCCTTCGCGAAGGCCACCACCTCGTCGGCACCCTCGACCGGGTCCGGGGTGCCGGCGACGAGAGGCGCACCCGCCCGCTGGGCGATGTGCCGGGCGCTGACCTTGTCACCGAGCGCATCGATGGCGGCCGGCGGCGGACCCACCCAGATGAGGCCGGCGTCGATCACGGCCTGGGCGAACGAGGCGTTCTCGGCGAGGAACCCGTATCCGGGATGGACCGCGTCGGCGCCGGAACGCGCCGCGACGTCCAGCAGCTTTCCGATCACGAGATAGGTCTCGGCGCTGGTCTGGCCGCCCAGGGAGTATGCCTCGTCCGCCAGCCGGACATGGAGGGCATCGCGATCGGAGTCCGCGTACACCGCGACACTCGCGATTCCGGCATCGCGGCACGCGCGGGCCACCCGGACGGCGATCTCGCCTCTGTTGGCGATCAGCACCTTGGTCAGCGGCCGGATCTCGGTCACGCCGGGAGCCTATCCGGACGGCGCGTGACCACGTGCGACGAGAACCGTGCGAGTGGTTGTGGGGTCGTCTTACTGGCGTGAGTCACCCGTCAGGCGCGCCAGATCGGCACGGCATCGGTCCTCCAGGTCGGCGAGCTCCGCCAGGGTCTCGTCGATGTCCTTGCGCCGCTGCTCGAGCTCGGTCCGCCGAACATCGATCTGGTCAAGCAGGTAGGCGAGCTGGCCGCTCTCGCCGGGCTCGGAGTCGTACATGCCGACGATCTTCTTGATCTCCTCCAGCGGGAAGCCGAGCCGCCTGCCACGCAGCACCAGCCGCAGGCGGACTCGGTCCCGATCCCGGTAAACCCGCTGGGTGCCCTGCCGCTCCGGCGTGAGCAGGCCGTGCTCCTCGTAGTAGCGGATCGTCCGCAGCGTGACCCCGAACTCCTC
This sequence comes from Actinomycetota bacterium, assembly GCA_046727475.1. Classification (GTDB taxonomy): domain Bacteria; phylum Actinomycetota; class Actinomycetes; order Jiangellales; family Jiangellaceae; genus DAIUDS01. Next base: position 7,567 of record JBKPCP010000070.1, read on the forward strand.
GGCCAGTTCGGTGATCGTCCAGGTGCGTGGCATCGCTTTCCTCCCGGTCACCGGCTTACGTTCACGTAAGCGTAAGCCCGCGCGACGAAAGAATCTTGATTCGGACGTCGAGACGGCGCAGCGGGCTCCGACGTCGCCGGTGAAAGCGTCCGCAGTCAGCATCGAGGAGGAGCCATGACGGACGACATCACGACGGCGCAGCAGCCGGAGCCGAGCGACAAGATCCGCGAGCTCGGCGAACGAATGGTCGGCACCTGGCGGCTGTCCGGCGGGGTGACCGGGACGGTCCGGTTCGAGTGGCTGGAAGGCGGGTTCTTCCTGCTGCAGCACGTCGACCTGGAGCAGTACGGCATGCGGATCCACGGCCTGGAGGTGATCGGTCACGAGCACCCGTTCGGCGGCGAGCCCAGCGAGGACATCAAGTCGCGGTTCTACGACAACCAGGGCAACACTCTCGACTACGTGTACGAGCTGGACGGCGACACGCTCACCATCTGGGGCGGGGAGAAGGGCTCACCGGCCTACGCGCGTAGCACGTACAGCTCCGACGGCACCAGCTCCAGCGGCGCCTGGGTATACCCCGGCGGTGGCGGCTATGAGTTCACCGTGACCCGGGTCGCCGAGTAAGCCGGCTGGGAAGATGGACGCATGAAGTACATGCTGCTCGCCTACACGAGCAAGGCCGACTGGGAGTCGGTCGACTACTCCAGTCCGGAGTTCCTCGCCATGTGCCAGTTCTACGACGACCTCGCCAAGGAGCTCAGCGAGACCGGCGAGTTCGTCATGACCGAGGGCCTCACCGAACCGTCGCTCGCCAAGACCGTCCGCAAGGTCGGCGGCGAGGCGGTGGCGATGGACGGGCCGTACGCAGAGGCCAAGGAGGTGCTGGCGAGCTTCGCGATCCTCGACTGCGCCAGCATGGACCGGGCACTCGAGATCGCGGCCCGGATCACCGATGCGGTCGGTGACACCGTCGAGATCCGGCCGATCCCGGATGCGCCACCGGTGGATCTCTAGCACGGTGCACGTCGAACGGCCGATCGAGGACCTGCTGCGCGACCTGGCGCCGCAGGTCCTCGGCGCGCTGGTCAGGCGGTACGGCCACTTCGACGCCGCTGAAGATGCCATGCAGGAGGCGTTGCTCGCCGCCGCAACGCAGTGGCAGGCAGAGAGCAAGCCCGACGACCCGCGCGCATGGCTGATCCAGGCAGCGTCCCGACGCCTGATCGACCAGCTGCGTAGCGAGCAGTCCCGGCGACGGCGGGAGGAGGCTGTCGCGGTCCGGGTACCGCGTGACCACTACCTGTCGCCGGCCGCCGACGCGGTGGGCGTCGACCGCGACGACTCACTGATGCTGTTGTTCCTCTGCTGCCATCCGGTGCTCACCGCCGCCTCGCAGGTGGCGCTGACACTGCGCGCGGTCGGCGGTCTCACCACGGCCGAGATCGCCCGGGCGTACGTCGTGCCCGAGGCGACCATGGCCCAGCGGATCAGCCGGGCCAAGCAGCGGGTCAGCGCGGCGGGCGCGACGTTCCGGCTGCCCGAGCCGGACCGGTGGCGGGAGCGGCTCGACGCCGTGCTCCAGGTGCTGTACCTGATCTTCAACGAGGGTCACACGACGACCGCCGGCGAGCGGCTGTACCGGGTCGACCTGTCGGCCGAAGCGATCCGCCTCACCCGCATGCTTTCCCGACTGGTTCCCGACGACAACGAGGTCGCCGGCCTACTGGCGCTCATGCTGCTGACCGACGCGAGGCGCCCGGCCCGGACCGGCCCGGACGGCGCCCTGGTCCCCATGGCCGAGCAGGACCGTTCGCGGTGGGATCGATTGCTGATTGCTGAGGGCGTGGAACTGGTGACCGCGGCGATGTCCCGCCCGCCGCTCGGCCCGTACCAGCTGCAGGCGGCGATCGCGGCCGTGCACGCCGAGGCGCCCAGCCTCGATGCGACCGACTGGAAGCAGATCGTCGGGCTGTACGGCCTGCTGGAGCGGATGGGCGACCCGGTGGTCAACCCGATGATCACGCTCAACCGGGCGGTGGCGATCGGGATGGCGTACGGCCCGCGGGCCGGCCTGGGCGTAGTCGCCGGCGTGGTCGATCGCCTGGCGGACCACCATCGCCTGCACGCGGTGCGCGCCCACCTGTTGGAGACGGCCGGGGAGACCGCTGCGGCAAGCGCCGAGTTCCGCGAGGCGGCGCGACGGGCCACCAGTCGGCCGGAGCAGCGCTACCTGGCGGCGCAGGCCACCCGGCTGGCGCGCCAGGAGTAGACCCACCCGGTTGAACGTTCGCCGGGCTCGCACTTTCGCCGACCACTGGATAGGGTTACGTTTACGTAAGCGTAAGCACAGGAGCCGGCCATGAGCTTCGAGTTGTCTCCGGAGCACGAGACCTTCCGCAAGGTCGTCCGCGAGTTCGCCGAAACGAAGATCGCCCCGCACGCCGCCCGGTGGGACCGTGAGCACCACTTCCCGGTCGAGGTCGTCCAGGGTCTGGGTGAGCTCGGCGTATTCGGACTCACCGCCCCCGAGGAGTACGGCGGCAGCGGGGGTGACTTCACCAGCCTGTGTGTGGCCATCGAGGAGATCGGCCGGGTCGACCAGTCCTTGGGCATCACGCTCGAGGGAGCCGTCGGCCTGGGCATCAACCCGATCCTGACCTACGGCACGGAGGAGCAGAAGCAGCGATGGCTGCCCGACCTCGTGACCGGCCGGGCCCTGGCCGGCTTCGGGCTGACCGAGCCGGGCTCGGGCTCCGACGCCGGTGACACCGCCACGAAGGCCGTCCTCGACGGTGACGAGTGGGTGATCGACGGCGCCAAGCAGTTCATCACGAACTCCGGCACACCGATCACCTCGTGCGTGACCGTGACGGCCCGGACCGGGACGCTGCCCGACGGCCGGGCTGAGATCTCGACCTTCATCGTCCCGTCGGGCACGCCGGGGTTCACCGTCGAGCCGGCCTACGACAAGCTCGGGTGGCACGCGTCCGACACCCACCCGCTGACGTTCACCGGCTGCCGCGTACCGCAGGATCACCTGCTGGGCGAGCGGGGCCGTGGGTTCGCCCAGTTCCTCGCCACGCTCGACGACGGCCGGATCGCGATCGCCGCCCTCGCCGTCGGATGCATCCGGGCGATGCTCGAGCAGTCCGTGGCGTACGCGAACGAAAGGACGGCGTTCGGCGTGCCGATCGGACGCAAGCAGGGTGTCGCGTTCCAGATCGCCGACCTGAAGGTCATGGCCGAGGCGGCCCGGTTGCTGACCTACCAGGCGGCGGCCATGCGCGACGCGGGCCGCCCGCACGCCGAGATCAAGCAGGCGGCGTCGGTGGCCAAGCTGTACGCCACCGAGGCGGCGGTGACGGCGACCCGCGTCGCGACGCAGGTGCACGGCGGCTACGGCTTCATGGAGGAGTACCCGGTCGCCCGCTTCTACCGGGACGCGAAGATCCTCGAGATCGGGGAGGGCACCAGCGAGGTCCAACGCCTGCTCATCGCCCGCAGCCTCGGCCTGCCGGTCGAGTAGGTTCGGCGCGTGGCCACCCACGACCATTTCAAGGACGTCGCGGCCGCCCGGGAGGCGACGCTCGCACCGTCGGAGCAAGCGGCGGCCAAGCTGGCGTCGCAGGGAAAGCTCTACGTCCGCGACCGGCTGGCGCTTCTGTTCGACGCGGGGACGTTCGTCGAGGACGGCCAACTGGCCAACGCGCGGGCGAGCGGCCTCCCCGCCGACGGCGTCGTCACCGGGCGGGGCCTGGTCGACGGCCGGCCGGCGCTCGTCGTCGCGAACGACCCGACCGTCAAGGCGGGGTCGTGGGGCGCCCGGACCGTAGAGAAGATCATCCGGGTCACCGAGCTGGCGCTACGGGACGAGTTGCCGTTGTTCTGGTTCATCGACAGCGCCGGGGCGCGGATCACCGACCAGGTCGACCTGTTCCCGGGCCGGCGTGGCGCGGGCCGGATCTTCCACAACCAGGTCGCCCTGTCCGGCAAGGTCCCGCAGATCTGCTGTCTGTTCGGCCCGAGCGCCGCCGGCGGTGCGTACATCCCGTCCTTCTGCGACATCGTGATCATGGTCGAGGGAAACGCGTCGATGTACCTGGGTTCGCCGCGGATGGCCGAGATGGTCGTCGGCGAGAAGGTCACGCTGGAGGAGATGGGTGGCGCCCGGATGCACGTCAGCGTGTCCGGCTGTGGCGACAACCTGGCAAGCGACGACGCCGAGGCGATCGAGCTGGCCAAGACCTACTTCTCGTACGTGCCCGGCTCCTGGCGGGCGAACCCGCCGTCGTTCGCCGCCGCCCCGCCGGCGCGGCCGTTCACCCGTGACGTCGTACCCGCCGAGGATTCGCTCGGCTACGACATCCACGAAGTGATCGACGGCCTCGTCGACGAGGGCTCCTTCTTCGAGCTCAAGCCGTTGTTCGCTGCCGAGCTGGTGACGGGATTCGCGCTGCTGGAGGGCCAGGTCGTCGGCATCGTCGCCAACCAGCCGGCGGTCCGCGGTGGCGTGCTGTTCGTCGACTCCGCCGACAAGGCGGCGCGGTTCATCTGGCTCTGCGACGCGTTCAATATCCCGCTCGTGTACCTGGCCGACGTGCCCGGGTTCATGATCGGCTCCGAGGTCGAACGGCAGGGCATCATCCGGCACGGTGCCAAGATGATCACTGCCGTGGCCGAGGCGACGGTCCCGACGGTGTCGGTGATTGTTCGCAAGGCGTACGGAGCGGGCCTCTACGCGATGGCGGGGCCCGGCTTCGGGCCGGATGCCTGCCTGGCGCTACCGACCGCGAAGATCGCCGTGATGGGCCCCGAGGCCGCAGTCAACGCGGTGTACTTCAACAAGATCGCCGCGATCCCCGACGAGGCCGAGCGCGCCGCGTATGTCGACAAACTCAGGGACGAGTACGAGGCCGACATCGACATCCTGCGGCTCGCGTCCGACCTGGTGATCGACGCGATCGTCGAGCCGGAGGCGTTGCGCGACGAGCTGGTGGCCCGCTTGGCCGCTGCCGCGACGAAGGACCGTGCGTTCTCCGACCGTCGGCGCGGCGTACCGCCGGTCTGACTACGGAACCGCGGCGCGGCGCAGAGCGGCCAGCGACGCCTCGACGTCGGCGCCGTCGGTGGACCAGTTGCTGACCGAGATGCGCAGCACATCACGGCCCTGCCAACGCGAGCCCGTCATCCAGGCGGTGCGGTCGTCCAGCAGGGCCTGCGCAACGGCCCGCGTGCGTTCATCAGTGCCGAACGCCGTGCACACCTGCGTAAAGACGACGTCGTTGAGCACCTCACCACCGTCGATGGCGCGCACGCCGTCGGCCAGGGCACGGGCATGAAGGACCAGCCGGTCGACCAGGTCGGCGACGCCGCTACGGCCCAGTGAACGCAGGACGGCCCAGACCGGAAACGCCCGGCCGCGCCGCGACAGCTCGGGAACCCGTTCGTGCGGGTCACCGTGCTGCTCGTCGGCGATGAGGTAGTCGCCGTGCATCGTCATCGAGGCTCGGACCGCAGCCGGATCGCGCACCACGGCGACGCCACAGTCGTATGGGACGTTGAGGGTCTTGTGCGCGTCGGTAGCCCACGAGTCCGCGCCGTCGACACCGGCGACAAGGTGCCGGAGGTCCGGCGACGCGCCCGCCCACAGCCCGAAGGCGCCGTCGACGTGCACCCAGGCGCCACGTGCGTGTGCCAGCGCTATCGCGACGGTGAACGGGTCGGACGCCCCCGAGTGCACGTTGCCGGCCTGCAGGCAGACAATCGTGGGGCCCGTTGCCGAGTCGAGCGCTTCAGCCAAGGCATCGAGGCGGATCCGTCCCTGGCTGTCGGCGGCGACCAGGTCTGGTGCACCGAGGCCGAGATACCGAAGTGCCAGGTCAACCGTCTCGTGTCGCTCGGCGCCGACCATAACCCGAACGCGGGGTCCGCCGGACAACCCGTCGTGGGCCAGGTTCCACCCGGTCTGGGCGAGCACCCGATCCCGGCCGGCCGCCAATCCGGTGAAGTTGGCCATGGTGCCGCCCGTCGTGAACCCAACGGCGGCTCCGGCAGGCAGCCCGAGCAGGTCGAGCAGCCATCGTCCGGCCGTGTCGTCGACCGCGGAGTGGGCAGGCGCGACCAGGCGCAGTGCGCTGTTCTGGTCCCAGGCGCTCACCAGCCAGTCCGCGGCGAGGGCCGCTGGATGGGTGCCGCCGATGACGAAGCCGAAGAACCGCCCCGACGGCATTGCGACGAGGCCAGGCTCGGCCCCGACGGCGAGCAGGTCGATCACCTCGGCCGGGTCGGTCGGCCCCTCGGGGAGCGGGCCCCCGAGTGCGTCGGCAAGTTCGTCGATCTTCGCGGATGCGGGCACCGGGCGATCTCGTAGCGAGGCGAGCCACGCGCGGGCGTGCGCGTCCGCCCGCCGCAGCGGTGCGTCGTACGCGTCGGGGTGAGCTGTCATGGCGACACTCTGCCGCTTATCCCAGCAGTCCGCGGGCTTCCACGGACTTCCCGGGTCGAACCACTCGCGCAGACCGAACGTAGTCTCCGATGCAGGCGAACCCAGCTCCGCATTGTCGATCGGATTGCCGGATGCACATTCCGCAGCGAGTCGTCGCAGCCGTGGTCGGGGCGGCGCTGCTCGGCGCATGTGGCAGCGATGCCACACCTCGCACTGGCCCGACCGAGAGCCCGGCGCCGACGTCGTCGTCCTCGGCAGCGCCATCGCCGACGCGCTCGCCGTCGCCGACGCCGCCCGCGTTCGAACCCGAAAGGCAGATCTACGACGTCCCTGCCGGTAGCGGACCGCATGACGTGGCGCCGGCCGCGGACGGCGGAGTCTGGTACACGGCGCAACGGTCCGGCGAGCTCGGTCATCTCGATCCCGCGACCGGCGACAGCCGGCAGGTCGACCTTGGCCCAGGCTCCCGTCCGCACGGGGTGATCGTCGGGCCGGATGACGCTGCGTGGATCACCGATGGCGGCCTCAACGCAATCGTCCGGGTCGAGCCCCGGACCGAGGCGGTGGAGGTCTTCCCGCTACCTGCGGACCGTCCAGACGCGAACCTGAACACGGCCACGTTCGACGCTCGGGGGCAACTCTGGTTCACCGGCCAGAACGGCGTCTACGGCCGGCTGGATCCGAGAAGCGGTGAGATGGCGGTCTTCGACGCGCCCCAGGGCCGTGGTCCCTACGGCATCACCGCCACTCCGGACGGGGAGATCTATTTCGTCTCCCTCGCCGGCAGCTATCTCGCCAGAGTCGACCTCGAGTCCGGGGCGGCGACGGTCATCGAGCCGCCGACGGCAGATCAAGGCGCGCGCCGAGTGTGGTCGGACTCTCAGGGCCGGCTGTGGATCAGCGAGTGGAACGCGGGCCAGGTCGGCAGGTACGACCCCGCGGCCGGCGAGTGGCGGGAGTTGCCTCTGCCCGGTGACGACCCGCAGGCCTACTCCGTCTACGTCGACGAGCGCGACGCGGTATGGCTGACCGACTTCGGCGGCAACCAGATCGTGCGGTTCGACCCGGCCACCGAGGAGTTCATGACGTTCCCGAATCCCGGCCAGCCCGGCGAGGTCCGCCAGATGCTGGGCCGCGAGGGAGAGGTGTGGGCGCCCGAGTCGGCCACGGACCGGCTGGTCGTCATCCGCTACTGAGGTTGGTGAGCGGCAGACACCCGTCCGTCACGGGGATCCCACAGGTCGGTCCAGGCGACGTCCAGCTTGGCCAGCAGGTGCCGCAGCAACGGGAGCGAGAGCCCGACCACGTTGTGGTGGTCACCCTCGATTCCGGTGACGAACGGCCCGCCGAGCCCGTCGATGGTGAAGGCGCCCGCCACGTGCAGCGGCTCACCGGTGGCGACATAGGCGTCGATCTCGTCGTCGGTCAGGTCGGCGAAGTGGACCGTGGTGGAGGCAAGCGCGCCCAGTGTTTCGCCGCGCCTGTCGGGGCGGGTGTCGACCAGACAGTGCCCGGTGTGCAGCAGGCCCGAGCTGCCACGCATGGCCCTCCACCGCTCGGCTGCGGCCGCCGGGGTGGCCGGCTTTCCATGCGCTCGGCCATCGAGCTCGAGGACCGAGTCGCAACCGAGGACGATGACGTCAACGACCTGGTCCGCGACCGCTTCGGCCTTCGCTCGCGCAAGCACCATCGCGGCGTCGGCCGGCTCGACGGGACCGTTCCGTGCTGCCGCCTCGGCGAGGATGGCGTCCTCGTCGACTCCCGACTGCCGGATGACAGGCTCGACGCCCGCGGCCTGCAGCGTGCGCAGCCGGGCCGGCGAGCCCGACGCGAGAAGCAGCCTGGTCACGCGGACACGCTACGCACGCCACTCGCCGAACTAGAGCCGGGTCAGCGCATTCCGCAGCGGGTCCAGGCCGAGCGGACCGAGGTCGAGGGCCGCGCGGTGGAACTCTTTGAGGTCGAACGCGTCGCCCTTGCGGCGGCGAACGTCGTCCCGGGCGGCTCGCCAGATCCGCTCGCCGATCTTGTACGACGGTGCCTGCCCCGGCCAGCCCAGGTAGCGGTCCAGCTCGAAGCGCAGGACCTCGTCCGGCATCCGGGTGTGCTTGCGCAGGAACCTCCACGCGGAGTCGTACGTCCACCGGCCGGGCGCTAGACCGTCCCGCCGCACCAGCTCGTCCGGGACGTCGAGCTCGCAGTGGACGCCGATGTCGACGACGACCCGCGCGGCCCGTGTGGCCTGGCCGTCGAGCATCCCGAGCCGGTCGCCCGGGTCGTCGAGGAAGCCGAGGTCGGCCATCAGACGTTCCGCGTAGAGCGCCCACCCCTCGCCGTGCCCGGAGACCCAACAGAGCAGGCGCTGCCAGCGGTTGAGCACCTCCCGGCGGAGCAACGCCTGAGCAATCTGGAGGTGGTGGCCAGGCACGCCCTCGTGGAACACCGTGGTCGTCTGTTCCCAGGTGGAGAAGCTCTCGACGCCCTCGGGAACAGACCACCACATGCGGCCCGGACGGGAGAGATCCTCGCTGGGGCCGGTGTAGTAGATGCCGCCGTCCTTGGTTGGGGCGATGCGGCACTCCAGCCGGCGGATCGGTTCGGGAATGTCGAAATGGACGTCGGCGAGAGCCTCGACCGTGCAGTCGGACAGGTCCTGCATCCACGCCTGCAGCGCATCGGTGCCGTGAAGACGCCGGGCCGCGTCCGCCTCGAGCGCCGCCACGGCGTCGTGGACCGTTCCGCCGGCCACGATGTCGTCGGCGACGGCGGCCATCTCGGCCTCGATGCGGTCGAGCTCCTCCAGGCCCCAGGCGTAGGTTTCGTCAAGGTCGACCCTGGCCCCGACGAAGTACCGGCTGGCGATCGCGTAGCGGTCGCGGCCGACCGGATCACGGTCGAGGGCGCGAGGCGCGACATCCTCGGTGAGGTAACGCGCGAAGTCCTCGTACGCCTGCGACGCCGCCGTCGCGCCGTCGTCGAGCGCGGAGCGGACTGTCCCTGACGCGGCCGCGACCAGCTCGGGGAAGAACTCGCCCGCGACCCGGCGGGCCTGCTCCGCTACGGCGACGACCTGTCTGCGGGCAGGCGGCAGACCGGCCGCGATGTCGGTCTCCATGGTCTGCCGGTACTGCTCGACGGCGGTCCGGACGCTCCGCAGCCGAGCCGCGATGTTGCGCCACTGCTCGTCGCTGTCGGTCGGCATGAGGTCGAAGACCTCGCGGGTCCAGTGCCATGGCGAGTCGATCACGTTCAGCGACCGGTCGAGGCCGGCATCGTGCATCTCGGCCTGGAGCCCGAGCCGTTCCTGCATGGCCTCGCCGGCGGCTCGTTCGCGTTCGTCACGGGCCTGCGCGGTCTCGAGTTCTGCCAGCGTGCGCCGGGCCAGCTCGATCCGCTCGGCGAAGCCGTCGGGGGACAGGTCGGTCGAGTCGGCGTCGTGGCCGGCGATGCCGGCATGGGTCGCCGTGAACGGGTCGAGAGCCGCGTACGCCTCGACGTAGTCCTCGGCGATCTCGTCCACGGTCCGGGAGGTCTGGGAGGTCTGGGGCGTCCGGGCACTGGTCACGGCGACCGACCCTAGATGAGGGGCACATCCGGTCACGACCCGGTCATGGCGACCAGCGCGCAACGTGCGGCGTCCTTCTCCTCACGCCGCCAGGGCCGCCCGGCGGCCACACCGAGAGTTCGCACCTGCTCGGCCGCGTCCGGCAGCGCGTCGGGCGTGACGGCATGCACGAGTACGCCCAGCAGCTCCGCCGCGGACATCAGCGCGTCGCGGTACAGCTCGCCCTCGGCGGCGTGCATGGCCACGTGTGAGCGGACGACCTGGGCGACCGTGGCCGGCGCGGGAGCCATCGGCTTGACCAGCAGCGCAACTGCGGCCACCCGCACGGTCGACGCGACCTCACGGAGGGCTTCCGCGGCGGCAGCCGTGGCGCCGCGCTCGACGCGGTGGACGATTTCCTCCGCGTCGCTCGGCTCGGCGTCGGCAGCGGCATGGTACGGCTGCCTCGGCAGGTCGTCGGGCACGAGGTCGATCGGCCAGCGCCCCGCGAACTCGGGCCGGCGCGGTGAGCCGGTGACGGCAACGGCCACAGCCGAGCCCGTACGCGCCACGATCCCGACGTAGGCCGACGTCTGGCTCACGGACTCGACGCTAGGGCATGGGTCGGTCAAGACGGGAACGCAGTCGGTCGTGAAGATCGTTGTGCGAGGTCACGCCGCGGCAGACCATGCAGTGGGCTGCACGACGATCTTCACGACGAGCGGCGCCGTGCCGAACCGAGCCCCCTCAGCGGGGGCGGGCGCTGTCGCGCCACCCGGTCGGGCCGTGTCGTAGCGGCTCTCGGACCGAACGCCAGTAGGCGGCCCACGACGAGGGCCGCTCGCCCGTGTCCGGCGAGCCCGTCGCCACGCGGGAGGCGATCGCGGCGACGAGCGCCGCAAGCTCCTCCTCGGTCGGCGCGCCCTTGACGACCCGCACGGCAGGCTCCGCGCCCTCGTCCATGCGATCCAGCCTAAATCCTGACGCGGGGGAGATCAGCGTAGGGCGTGCCGGTCGCCGGACGTGGCACGCCTACCGGTGGTACGTGGCACGCCGGCCGGTCGCGGTGCGGCCCGGTTGATCCTGCTCTGTGGAGCGCGCTGGCGTGCCACGTGGGGTCCGCGGTCGGGGCAGCGGCACCGGTCCCCAGTCTGGGCAAGGGGACCAGCCGTAACGGCGCTAGAGCGGGATGTTGCCGTGCTTCTTGGGAGGCAGCGCGGCGCGCTTCGTCCGCAGGCCGCGCAGCGCCTGCGTGACGGCGATACGGGTCCGCGAGGGCGGGATGACGCCGTCGATGTAGCCGCGCTCGGCTGCGACGTACGGGTTGGCGAGCTCGTCCTCGTAGGCGGCGATCAGCTCGGCTCGGCGGGCGTCGGGATCGGCCGCGTCGGCGATTTCACGCCGGTACAGGATGTTCACCGCGCCCTGCGCGCCCATGACCGCGATCTGTGCCGTCGGCCAGGCCAGGTTGGTGTCCGCGCCGAGGTGCTTGGAGCCCATGACGTCGTACGCCCCGCCGTACGCCTTGCGAGTGATGACCGTGACCAGCGGGACGGTGGCCTCGGCGTAGGCGTAGATGAGCTTGGCGCCCCGGCGGATGATGCCGTTCCACTCCTGGTCGGTGCCGGGCAGGAAGCCGGGCACGTCGACGAACGTCAGCACCGGGATGTTGAACGCGTCGCACGTACGGACAAACCGTGCCGCCTTCTCGGAGGCGTCGATGTCGAGCGTCCCGGCGAAATGCAGGGGCTGATTCGCGACCACGCCGACCGAGTGGCCCTCGACGCGGCCGAAGCCCACGACCATGTTCGGGGCGAACAGCGCCTGCACCTCCAGAAAGTCAGCGGAGCCGTCGGCAGCGTTGTCCATGACGCCCTCGATGACCCGGTGCATGTCGTACGGCTGGTTGGCGCTGTCCGGGACGAGCGCGTCCAGCGCCTCGTCCTCCGGCGTCACGCCATCGGAGGATTCGGCCGGGTACGACGGGGGGTCGTCGAGGTTGTTCTGCGGCAGGTACGAGAGCAGCGCTCGGACGTAGTCGATCGCGTCGGTCTCGTCCGTCGCCATGTAATGCGCGTTCCCGCTCTTCGTATTGTGCGAGCGGGCGCCGCCGAGCTCCTCGAATCCGACGTCCTCGCCGGTCACGGTCTTGATCACGTCGGGCCCGGTGATGAACATGTGCGACGTGCCGTCCACCATCACCGTGAAGTCGGTGATGGCCGGCGAGTAGACGGCACCACCGGCGCACGGGCCCAGGATCAGCGAGATCTGCGGGATCACTCCGGAGGCCAGCACGTTGCGGTGGAAGATCTCGCCGTAGAGGCCCAGGGACACGACGCCTTCCTGGATGCGCGCGCCGCCGGAGTCGTTGATGCCCACCATCGGGCAGCCGGTCTTCAGGGCGAAGTCCATGACCTTGACGATCTTCTCGCCGAAGACCTCGCCGAGGCTGCCGCCGAAGACGGTGAAGTCCTGCGCGAAGACAGCTACCTGGCGGCCGTCGACCGTGCCGAAACCGGTGACTACCCCGTCGCCGTACGGGCGGTTCTTCTCCAGGCCGAAGGAGGTCGACCGGTGTCGCGCCAGCTCGTCGAACTCGACGAACGACCCCTCGTCGAGCAGCAGCGCGATCCGCTCGCGGGCGGTCATCTTGCCTCGGCCGTGCTGTTTCTCGACGGCCCGGGCGGAGCCGGCGTGCACGGCCTCGTCCATACGATGCTGCAGGTCCGCGAGCTTGCCGGCGGTCGTGTGGATGTCGACGCCCTCGTTCGTGGCGGTCATGGACCGCAGGCTAGACCACGGCGCGCGTCACTACGCTGACGGCGTGTCCACCGCGACCGGTTCCCGGGATGCGGCGCGCTTCGACATGCCGGAGGCGCTGCGCGCCGACGTCCGGCTGCTCGGCGACGCACTGGGCGAGATCTTGCGCGAGTACGGCGGCGAGGCGCTGCTGGCCGACGTCGAGCGGCTGCGCGAACTGGCGATCGCGGCCCACCACGAGGACGCGACGGTCGCCGAGGACGCCGCCACGCAGGCCGAGAAGCTGGTCTCGTCCTGGCCGGTGGAGCGGGCCGAGGACGTCGCCCGGGCGTTCACGGTCTACTTCCACCTGGTCAACGTCGCGGAGGAACACCACCGGATCCGGGCGCTGCGTGCGGGCGACCGGGCCGACCGGCCGCTGTCCGGCACGGTCGCCGCGGCGGTCGAGGAGGTCGCGGCGCTGCACGGCACGGCCCAGGCACAGGGCCTGCTTGCGGAGCTGGAGTTCCGGCCGGTCCTGACGGCGCACCCGACGGAGGCCCGCCGCCGCGCGGTCGTCACCGGAATCCGGAAGATCGCCGAGCTGCTGGAGCGCCGGGACGACCCGCGGCTGGGTGCCTCCGAGGAGTTCGAGTCGCGCCGCCGCCTGCTCGAGGCCGTCGACGTTTTGTGGCGTACGGCCCAACTGCGCGCAGAGCGTCCCGGACCGCTTGACGAGGTCCGGACCGCGATGACGGCCTTCGACGAGGTGCTGTTCCGGGTGTTGCCACAGGTGTATCGGCGCGCGGAGACCGCGCTGGCGGGCAACCGCGCGGGTGCGTCGCCACCTCGGATACCCGCGTTCGTACGGCTCGGATCCTGGATCGGCGGCGACCGCGACGGAAATCCGTCCGTTACCAGCGCCGTCACCCAGCAGGCGATGGCGATCCAGTCCGACCGTGTGCTCTGGGCAATCGAACGAGCCTGCGACCGGGTCGGCCGGGGGTTGACCGTCGATGCCGAGACGACGCCGCCGTCGCCGACCGTCCTCCGCCTCGTCGCCGACGCGGAGGCGGCGCATCCCGAGCTGCTGGCCGACCTGACGACCCGCTCGCCGGACGAGCCGCACCGGGTGGTGCTCCTGCTCGCCGCCGAGCGGGTGGCGGCGACCCGGCGCCGTGACGCCGACCTCGCGTACGCGTCCGCAGCCGAGCTGCTGGACGAGCTGAAGACGCTCCAGCGCAGCCTGGCCTCGGCCGGGGCGCCGCGCCAGGCGTACGGGGAGCTGCAGAACCTCATCTGGCAGGTCGAGTCGTTCGGCTTCCACCTGGCCGAGATGGAGGTGCGGCAACACAGCGCCGTGCACGCTGCGGTGCTGGCGGATATCAGGGCCGGTGGCTCCCTCACCGAGGCGACCAAGGAGGTGCTGGCCACGCTACGGGTGATGGCACGGATCCAGCAGCGCTGGGGCGCCGATGCCTGCCGCCGCTACGTCGTCTCGTTCACCCGGTCCGCCGACGACGTCGCGGCGGTGTACGAGCTGGCACGGGTCGCGATGGACGGGCGCGAGCTGGTCCTCGACGTCGTCCCGCTGTTCGAGACCGGGGAGGACCTGGCCCGGTGCGTCGACGTTCTCGACGCGGTCATTGCGCTACCGGACGTACGCCGCCGGATCTCCGCGTCCGGCCGTCGGTTCGAGGTCATGCTCGGCTACTCGGACTCGGCGAAGGACATCGGTCCGGTGTCGGCGACGCTCGCCCTCTACGACGCGCAGGCGCGGCTCACCGCGTGGGCCGGACGGCATGCGCTGAAACTGACCCTGTTCCACGGCCGGGGCGGCGCCCTGGGCCGGGGCGGCGGGCCGGCCAACCGCGCGGTCCTTGCCCAGGCCCCGGGTTCGGTTGCCGGCCGGTTCAAGGTGACCGAGCAGGGCGAGGTGATCTTCGCCCGATATGGCGACCCGGTCATCGCCCGGCGGCACATAGAGCAGGTGGCCTCCGCGGTGCTCCTCGCGTCGACGCCGGCTGTCGAGCAGAGAGCCCGCGACGCCGCTGTGACGTTCGCCGGTGTCGCCTCGGTGCTCGACCGGGCCGCGCGGGAGGCGTACCACGCGCTGGTGAACACGGAGGGCTTCGCCGACTGGTTCGCCCAGGTCACGCCTGTGGAGGAGGTCGGCGCTCTGCGGTTAGGGTCCCGGCCGGCTCGACGTGGGCTTGCCGGCACGACGGAGCTCAGCGACCTTCGGGCGATCCCCTGGGTTTTCTCATGGGCGCAGACCAGGGTCAATCTGCCGGGCTGGTACGGGCTCGGCACCGGGCTCGAGGCGGTCGGGGATGTGGCCCTGCTCCGCCGGGCGTACGCGTCGTGGCCGCTGTTCACGGTGATGCTCGAGAATGCCGAGATGTCGTTGGCCAAGACCGACCGGCGGATCGCGGAACGGTACCTGGAGCTCGGCGGCCGGCCGGAGCTGACGTCTCGGGTCCTGGACGAGCATGCCCGCACGACGGCACAGGTCCTGTCCGTCACGGGCCATTCGCGGCTGCTGGAGGACCGCCGGGTGCTGGGCCGTGCGGTGGCCCTGCGCAACCCGTACGTCGACGCCCTCTCCCATCTGCAGGTGCGAGCGCTGCGAGCCCTGCGCGAGGGCACCCGCGAAGACGCCGCCATGCGCCGGCTGCTGCAGATCACGGTGAACGGCGTGGCCGCCGGCTTGCAGAACACGGGCTGAGGCCGGCGCGGGAAGGGGGGACGTGGCGGCATGGTCGACTGGCAGGTGATCCGGGTCGCGGAGACGGGGTCGACGAACGTCGACCTGACGGCCATGGCCCATGACGGCGCGGCAGAGGGCACGGTCCTGCTGGCCGACCACCAGACCGCGGGCCGCGGCCGGCTCGGCCGCGCCTGGCAGGCCCCGCCTGGGACCGGACTGGCCGTATCCGTGCTCCTGCGACCGGTCGAGGTTCCCGCCTCGCGCTGGCCCTGGGTGCCGTTGCTGATGGGAGTGTGCGTTGTCGACGCGCTGCGCTCCTACCCAGGCGTCGAGACTGCGCTGAAGTGGCCGAACGACGTTCTGCTCGGCGGCGCCAAGCTGGCCGGTCTCCTGATCGAACGGATCGAGACGCGCGCGGGTCCTGCGGCCGTCGCGGGCGTCGGTCTGAACCTGACGGCCGCTCCCGAGGATTCGGCGTCGCTGGCGGCGGCCGGGCACGCCACAGCCGAACGCGACGGCGTGCTGGACGCCCTGTTGGCAAGCCTCGACCATCGGTACCCGGCATGGCGCCGCGCCGGCGGCGATCCACGGGCCGGGCTTGCGTCGGCGTACCGCGGCGTCTGCGAGACTCTCGGCCTCGAGGTGAGGGCCGAGATTCCCGGGCGTGCTGCCGTCGAGGGCCGCGCGATCGACGTCGACGATCTCGGCCGACTCGTCATACGCACCTTGTCTGGGGAGGAGGCGGTAGGGGCCGGCGACATCGTCCACCTCCGCCGTGCCGCGCAGAAGCCGCATGATCAGCCGGATGGCTAAGCTGCCGGCATGGGGTTTCCGCAGCGCCTGCTCGGCGAGGGCGAGACCGTCGTCATCCACACGCGTACGCATCTGAAGGCCCTCATCATCCCGGTGATCGTCCTTCTGGCCGCTGCCGCCGCGGTCGGGTTCGCCCTGGGCGCGCTTTCCGGCGACGGCACCGGCACTTCGTTTGGCCGCTGGGTGCTCGTGGTCGCGGGACTGGCCGTCGTCGCTCGCTGGGCGTTGTGGCCGTTCCTCGTCTGGCTGACCAGGACCTACACCGTGACGAGCGAGCGGTTGATCACTCGGGAGGGCGTCGTCAGTCGGCAGGGCAGGGACATCCCGCTGGGCCGGATCAACGACGTCGCCTACAGCCAGGACCTGGTCGACCGGATCCTTCGCTGCGGCTCGCTCAACGTGTCGGCCGCAAGTGAGCAGGGCACGATCGTCCTGCGGGACGTCCCCGGCGTGCACGGGGTGCAGCTGCAGATGAGTGAACTGGTCCGCGAGGCACACGGCTGGGCCCCTCGCGGCCGGGCGGACGACGACGAGCTCGAGCCGGAGTTCGAGGCGGGCCGGCATGAGGTCGCTCCGGAGGTCGACGACCGGCAGGGTCGGCCCCGGGCCGCGGCCGAGGACGCTTCTCGGCGCCGGACCCGTCCGCTGGCCAGTGACGAGCCCTACGACTGGCGGCGTGACGACCCGGGCGAGCCGTGACCGAAGGTCGTCCCGGTTCGGACGACCTCGACCGCCTGCTCCTCGGTGCATCGAGGCACACCGGCCAACCTGGCAGCGCGACTCACGGCCCTGGCCGGCCGGAACGACGTCCTCGCCGACGCTCAGACGGCCGAAGCGCTGAACGACCACCCTGCCCTCGCGCTGCGTGTCCTCCCGCCGGCCGAGATCCGCGGACTGGGCGCCGTCACCCCTTACGTCGTCACCCGGCGGCAACCAGCGGCGGCCGACTGACGACGACCGTCGAGCGAGCGTCGGAAGGCGGGCTAGGGTCAGGACGTGGGCAGATCTGGGGTGACGGTCCGGCGCCCGGACGAGGCGCCGCACGTGGCAGAGCTCGTCCTGGACCGTCCCGAGGCGCTGAACGCCATCTCGACCGCACAGGCGGAAACGATCGCGGGCGCAACGGCCGAGCTGGCCGCCGACGGAGGGGTCCGCGCCGTCGTCCTCTCGTCCGCCGTGGCCAGGGCGTTCTGTGTGGGCGCCGATCTCAAGGAGCGCAACGCGCTCACCGATGACGAGCTGGGCCGGCAACGCCCGATCGCCCGTTCCGCATATGGCGGGGTCCTCGAGCTCCCCGTGCCCGTCATCGCGGCTGTCCACGGCTACGCCCTCGGCGGCGGGTGCGAGCTCGCGCTCGCCTGCGACCTCATCGTCGCCGACGAGACTGCCCTTTTCGGGCTGCCGGAGGTGTCCGTCGGCGTGATCCCGGGCGGTGGTGGCACTCAGCTGCTCGCCCGACGGATCGGGTGGGGCCGGGCCGCCGACCTGGTCTTCACGGCACGGCGGGTCGATGCCGAAGAGGCTTACCGGCTCGGCCTGGCCGACCGGCTCGTCCCGGCAGGCGCCGCGCGTAAGACTGCTCTCGAGCTCGCCGCCACGATCGCCGGCCACTCGCCGGTCGGTGTACGAAATGCGAAGCAGGCCATGCGGATCGGGCTCGACCTCCCACTCGCGGCCGGCCTGGAGGTGGAGGACGCCCGGTGGCGGGCGACCGCCTTCAGCGGGGATAGAAGAGAGGGTGTCGCGGCGTTCAACGAGAAGCGGAGCCCGAAGTGGCCCGGCGACTGACCCGAGACTGGAGCGTGACGAGCATCGATGAGTGACCTGCCCGACCGGATCAGCCTTCGCGAGGTAGGCCCGCGCGACGGACTCCAGGACGAGGACCCGGTACCGACCGACGGCAAGATCGCGCTCATCGACGCCCTCTCCGCGACCGGACTCGAACGGATCGAGGCCGTCTCGTTCGTCCACCCGCGGGCCATTCCGCAGATGGCCGACGCGGACGAGGTGTGGTCACGGGTCACCCGAAACCCGGATGTCCGCTACTCGGCGCTCGTCCCCAACCTGCGCGGCGCGGAACGCGCGCTCGCCGCCGGCTTCACCGAGATCGAGGTCGTCGTCTCGGCCTCGGACACCCACAACAGGCGGAACATCAACCGCTCGACGGAGGAGTCGCTCGCCGAGATACCCGCAATCGTCGACCTGGTGCACGGAGGGGGCGGAACCCTGCAGGTGATCGTCTCGACCGCGTGGGGATGCCCGTACGAAGGCGACATCCCGGTGTCGCGGGTTCTCCACGTGGTGGCCAGAGCCGCAGAGGCCGGTGCCGACTCGATCGCGTACGGCGACACGACCGGGATGGCGACGCCGACGCGCGTGACCGGCCTGGTCGGAGAGACCAGGTCCGCACATCCGGATCTGCCGGTCGGGCTGCATTTCCACAACACCCGCGGCACCGGCCTGGCCAACGTGTACGCCGCGTTGCAGCTCGGAGTCGACGACTTCGACGCGGCCATCGGCGGCCTGGGCGGGTGCCCCTACGCCCCCGGCGCCTCGGGGAACATTGCGACCGAGGAGCTCGTGCACATGCTGGAGGACATGGGCGTGGCCACCGGCGTCGACCTCGAAGCCCTGATCGAGGTGGCGGGGCAGGCGGAGCGGCTGGTCGGCCGCGAACTTCCGTCGCAGGTGCTCCGCGCCGGCCCACGCACTCGCACCACCGCGGCCTGAGTCCTGGCTACGGCAACGCCGGCTCGGGGAAGACCCAGCGGCGGTACGACCAGAACCGGAACAGCGTGCCCAGCGCCAGCCCCACGACGTTGGCTGCGATGTTGTCCGCGATTGGCCCCGACAGGTCCAGGACGTACCGCGACACCGCGAGGCAGCCGAGTGCTATCGCCAGCCCGACGCCGTTGAGCAGGAAGAACAGCGGGTACTCGCGGGCGACGCCGGTACGCGCGCGGTGGCGGAATGTCCAATGCCGGTTGCCCGTGTACGTCACCAGCGTGGCCAGCACCACCGAGATGGTCTTGGCCGTGAGCGGCTTGTCGTGCAGCGGGCCCTCGCCGCCCGAGAACATCAGAGCGTTGAAGATGGCGATGTCGACCACGAAACCGAAGCTGCCGACGGTCGCGAACTTCACGCTCTCGCGGATGAGCTGGTGCAGCTGGTACCAGAGGCGGAACGCCGCACGTACCGGAGCGGGAGCACGCTCCGATCGGCGTATTGCGGTGTCGAGCACCCGGCAAGGGTAGGGCACCGCCCGTCCGATCAGGGCATCGCTAGCCTGTTCCTCCGTGACGGGTCACCGCGACTGGCCGGTCGTCGGCATGGTCGGTGGCGGCCAGTTGGCGCGGATGACCCAGCCCGCAGCGATCGCCCTCGGCGTGCGGTTCGCGGTGTTGGCGGGCTCCCCGGACGAGGCTGCGGCCCGGGTCGTACCGTCCACCACGGTCGCGGACGAGAAGTCCCTGGACGACCTGCGCGCCTTCGCGGCCGGCTGCGACGTGCTGACCTTCGACCACGAGCAGGTTCCGCTCGAGCACGTCCGGTCCCTCGCGGCAGAAGGGGTCGTCGTCCGCCCCGGCGCGGATGCGCTTCTCCACGCGCAGGACAAGGCCGTGATGCGGTCCCGTCTGACGAAGGCGGGGATCCCTGTTCCTCGGCACGCCGTCGTGTCGGCTCCCGACGACGTCGCCGCGTTCGCAGCCGAGCTTGCGGTGTCACGCGAAGCGGCCTCGCCCGCCGATGGGTCGGACCTGGCCGCGCCCGTCGTCCTGAAGACCACGCGGGGTGGCTACGACGGCAAGGGCGTGTGGGTCGTCACGTCCCTGACCCGCGCGAGCGAGTCGTTCCGATCCGGCGTCCCGGTGCTCGCGGAGGAGCTCGTCGCGTTCCGCCGCGAGCTGTCGGCAGTCGTCGCCCGGTCCCCGTACGGTCAGGCGGTGGCGTACCCGGTCGTGGAGTCGGTGCAACGTCGCGGCATCTGCGTCGAGGTCGTGGCCCCCGCCCCCGCGTTGCCGGACGACCTCGCCGTCGAGGCCCAGCGCATCGCCCTCACGATCGCGGCGGAGCTCGGCGTCGTGGGCGTCCTCGCCGTCGAGCTGTTCGAGACCCTCGACGGACGGATCCTGGTCAACGAGCTGGCCATGCGGCCCCACAACACCGGCCACTGGACCATCGACGGCGCTGCGACCAGTCAGTTCGAGAATCACCTGCGGGCGGTACTCGACCTACCGTTGGGCTCGCCGGCCGCACGGGCTCCG